>NZ_AP018786.1:0-375000 GCF_003609995.1 Sutterella megalosphaeroides | reverse complement strand
TCGCCAGAGTACCTTTTATCCGTTGAGCGATGACCCTTCCATACAGAGCCACCGGATCACTATGACCTACTTTCGTATCTGCTCGACTTGTCGGTCTCGCAGTCAAGCACGCTTTTGCCATTGCACTATCAGCACGATTTCCGACCGTACCTAGCGTACCTTCGCACTCCTCCGTTACCCTTTAGGAGGAGACCGCCCCAGTCAAACTGCCTACCATGCACGGTCCCCGATCAGGATGACTGACCTAGGTTAGAACCTCAAACAAATCAGGGCGGTATTTCAAGGACGACTCCGCGAGAACTGGCGTCCTCGCTTCACAGTCTCCCGCCTATCCTACACAGATCGGTTCAAAGTCCAATGCAAAGCTACAGTAAAGGTTCATGGGGTCTTTCCGTCTAGCCGCGGGGAGATTGCATCATCACAAACACTTCAACTTCACTGAGTCTCAGGAGGAGACAGTGTGGCCATCGTTATGCCATTCGTGCAGGTCGGAACTTGCCCGACAAGGAATTTCGCTACCTTAGGACCGTTATAGTTACGGCCGCCGTTTACTGGGACTTCGATCAGGAGCTTGCACCCCATCAATTAATCTTCCAGCACCGGGCAGGCATCACACCCTATACGTCGACTTTCGTCTTTGCAGAGTGCTGTGTTTTTAGTAAACAGTCGCAGCCACCGATTCTCTGAGACCTCTTCACGCTCCGGGTGTTTCTCCCTTCACGCTACCAAGGCACACCTTATCCCGAAGTTACGGTGTCAATTTGCCGAGTTCCTTCTCCTGAGTTCTCTCAAGCGCCTGAGCATATTCAGCTCGCCCACCAGTGTCGGTTTGCGGTACGGTCCCGCCAAGCTGGAGCTTAGAGGCTTTTCCTGG
Source organism: Sutterella megalosphaeroides (assembly GCF_003609995.1). Lineage (NCBI taxonomy): Bacteria > Pseudomonadati > Pseudomonadota > Betaproteobacteria > Burkholderiales > Sutterellaceae > Sutterella > Sutterella megalosphaeroides. Next base: position 374,126 of record NZ_AP018786.1, on the reverse strand, counting down.
AAGCACATCCAATCACTTCGGTTCCGTAGAACCTCGATCCTTCGCCTCGGAAATTCGTCGACGGATTTGCCTGTCGACTTCCTACGCTCGGAAACCGGGACTTCCAACACCCGGATGATCTTCAATACTCCGTCCCCCCTTCGCACTTGGCGGCGGTCAAGGAATATTAACCTTGTTCCCATCAGCTACGCTTCTCAGCCTCGCCTTAGGGGCCGACTCACCCTGCTCCGATGAACGTAGAGCAGGAAACCTTGGGCTTACGGCGAGCGGGCTTTTCACCCGCTTTAACGTTACTCATGTCAGCATTCGCACTTCCGATACCTCCAGCAACCTTTGCAAGTCACCTTCGCAGGCTTACGGAACGCTCCCCTACCACGCACATTGCTGTGCATCCGCGGCTTCGGTTATTGACTTAGCCCCGTTACATCTTCCGCGCAGGAAGACTCGATCAGTGAGCTATTACGCTTTCTTTGAAGGATGGCTGCTTCTAAGCCAACTTCCTGACTGTCTTAGCCTTCCCACTTCGTTTTCCACTTAGTCAATATTAGGGACCTTAGCCGGCGGTCTGGGTTGTTTCCCTTTTGAGTCCGGACGTTAGCACCCGGTGCTCTGTCTCCCGTGCTCAAACTTCCAAGTATTCGGAGTTTGCCATGGTTTGGTAAGACGCCATGTCCCCCTAGCCATAACAGTGCTCTACCCCCTGGAGTCATACACGAGGCACTACCTCAATAGTTTTCGGGGAGAACCAGCTATCTCCAGATTTGTTTAGCCTTTCACCCCTATCCACAGCTCATCCGCTAATTTTGCAACACTAGTCGGTTCGGTCCTCCAGTGTGTGTTACCACACCTTCAACCTGGCCATGGATAGATCATCTGGTTTCGGGTCTACGCCCAACGACTGAATCGCTCTGTTCGAACTCGCTTTCGCTGCGCCTCCCCTATACGGTTAAGCTTGCCATTGAACGTAAGTCGCTGACCCATTATGCAAAAGGTACGCAGTCACCCCTTACGAGGCTCCTACTGTTTGTATGTATGCGGTTTCAGGATCTATTTCACTCCCCTCCCGGGGTTCTTTTTACCTTTCCTTCACAGTACTGGTTCACTATCGGTCGATCACGAGTATTTAGCCTTGGAGGATGGTCCCCCCGTCTTCAGACAGGATGTCACGTGTCCCGCCTTACTTGTCGTGTTCTTAGTACCATGACTGCGATTTCCCGTACGGGGCTGTCACCCTCTATAGCCGAACTTTCCAGATCGTTCCGGTATCGAAGTCATTATCAAACACAGGGCTTCTCCGATTTCGCTCGCCGCTACTTTCGGAATCTCGGTTGATTTCTTTTCCTGCGGTTACTTAGATGTTTCAGTTCACCGCGTTCGCCTTCATAACCTATGTATTCAGTTATGAATACCTGTAAAACAGGTGAGTTTCCTCATTCGGAGACCTGTGGATCAAAGCTTATTTGCCAGCTCCCCACAGCTTTTCGCAGGCTGTCACGTCCTTCATCGCCTGTGATCGCCAAGGCATCCACCACATACACTTAGTCACTTGATCCTATAACTCTGAAGCCTTTTGCCTTCAAAGCTACAAGCAACCTGTAACGTGTTTCGCTGTTTCTCTGATTTATGTCGGTTCTTGAGAACTTCATGAAATCAAATGAATGCAATCACAACCCTCAACTGCTGCATCTCCGACCCTCTCATCAAGAGCCGGCGCATTCAGTTGAACGCTTCATTTCTTTTCCAAATTTTTAAAGAACATTCCTGTCTTCGAAAATCATTTCAACGACACGGATAAGTGTGAACACCGTGAAGAGCGGCAGGCCGTTCGGACTTGCTCTCTTTAAAGGAGGTGATCCAGCCGCACCTTCCGGTACGGCTACCTTGTTACGACTTCACCCCAGTCATGAAGCCCACCGTGGACGCCGTCCTCCTTGCGGTTAAACAAACGTCTTCTGGTGAACCCCACTCCCATGGTGTGACGGGCGGTGTGTACAAGACCCGGGAACGTATTCACCGCGGCATGCTGATCCGCGATTACTAGCGATTCCGACTTCATGCAGTCGAGTTGCAGACTGCAATCCGGACTACGATCGGTTTTCTGGGATTTGCTCCGCCTCGCGGCTTCGCTGCCCTCTGTTCCGACCATTGTATGACGTGTGAGGCCCTAGCCATAAGGGCCATGAGGACTTGACGTCATCCCCACCTTCCTCCGGTTTGTCACCGGCAGTCTCACTAGAGTGCCCTTTCGTAGCAACTAGTGACAAGGGTTGCGCTCGTTGCGGGACTTAACCCAACATCTCACGACACGAGCTGACGACAGCCATGCAGCACCTGTGTCCAGATTCCCTTGCGGGCACTCCCAAATCTCTTCGGGATTCCTGGCATGTCAAGGCTAGGTAAGGTTTTTCGCGTTGCATCGAATTAATCCACATCATCCACCGCTTGTGCGGGTCCCCGTCAATTCCTTTGAGTTTTAATCTTGCGACCGTACTCCCCAGGCGGTCTACTTCACGCGTTAGCTTCGTTACCAAGGAAATGAATCCCCAACAACCAGTAGACATCGTTTAGGGCGTGGACTACCAGGGTATCTAATCCTGTTTGCTCCCCACGCTTTCGTGCATGAGCGTCAGTCGTATCCCAGGGGGCTGCCTTCGCCATTGGTGTTCTTCCAAATATCTACGCATTTCACTGCTACACTTGGAATTCCACCCCCCTCTGATAAACTCCAGTCCCGCAGTCATAAATGCAATTCCCAGGTTAAGCCCGGGGATTTCACATCTATCTTACGGAACCGCCTGCGCACGCTTTACGCCCAGTAATTCCGATTAACGCTTGCACCCTACGTATTACCGCGGCTGCTGGCACGTAGTTAGCCGGTGCTTATTCTTCAGGTACCGTCAGCAGTTCCGGGTATTAACCGAAACCTTTTCGTCCCTGACAAAAGCAGTTTACAATCCGAAGACCTTCATCCTGCACGCGGCATGGCTGGATCAGGGTTTCCCCCATTGTCCAAAATTCCCCACTGCTGCCTCCCGTAGGAGTCTGGGCCGTGTCTCAGTCCCAGTGTGGCTGGTCGTCCTCTCAGACCAGCTACCGATCGTCGCCTTGGTGAGCCTTTACCTCACCAACCAGCTAATCGGGCATCGGCCGCTCCCCTTGCGCGAGGTCTTGCGATCCCCCGCTTTCACCCTCAGGTCTCATGCGGTATTAGCAACCCTTTCGGGTTGTTATCCCCCACAAGAGGACACGTTCCGATGTATTACTCACCCGTGCGCCACTCGCCACCCGGGAGCAAGCTCCCCGTGCTGCCGTTCGACTTGCATGTGTAAAGCATGCCGCCAGCGTTCAATCTGAGCCAGGATCAAACTCTTCAGTTCAATCTCTGTTTTTCGCTCTCTCGCCGGAATTGAAAGAGGAAGGAATTAACCTTCGTCTTTCTATCAGACAAGTGCGAACTTCGTAAAATTTTTGAGCCGTGCCCGTGAGGACACGTTGTCGTTAAACGACCTCTCGCTTTCCGATGTTCACACTTATCGGTTCGTTGAATCTAATTTTTAAAGAGCACTGCGCTTCGTGAAGCACAGAGTTGAAATCATACAGAGTCGATTTCGTTTTGTCAAGAGCGATTTTGAAAATTTTTCGAAGTTTTTTCGTTCTCGTTCTTGCTTCCCTCTCAAAGTCCGCCGCTCGAAGCGTCGTCGTTCGCGAGAGGAAGTAAATTATACGCAGATTTTTTGCGTTGTCAAGAACTTTTTTGAGCCCCGTGCGGCGTATCCTTTTTCCATTGCATTTTTGTTCCGGGCCCCGCCCACTCACGACATGCTCGATTACGTCATCCGTCCCCTCCCCGAAGCCCGTCTCTTCCGCGTCGAGCTCGCGCTCGACGCGCCGAAGGCCGAAACCCTCACGCTCTACCTTCCCTCGTGGACCTTCGGCAGCTACGTCGAACGCGCCTACTCGGGGCGGGTGCGCAACGTCACCGCCTCGTGCGAAGGGGCGCCGCTCGTCGTCGACTGGTACGAAGCCGATCGCTGGCGCGTCTCGTTGGCGGGCATCGAGCCGGGGAACCGCATCACGCTCGCCTACGACGTCTTTGCCGACAGCCTCGGCATCCACGACGCCTACATCGACGAAAAGCGCGGCTTCATCAATCCGAGCGCGCTCTTCATCATGCCGCTCGACGGAGCGGCCGAGTCCCCGAACGACGACTGGGCTCGGGTGAGCTTCCCCGACGAGTGGTCCGTCTGCACGACGCTTGCGCGCCGCCCCGATCGTGCGTTCGGCGCCCCCTCGCGCGAAGCGCTCCTCGACGCCCCCATGACGCTTCTTCCCTTGAAGCGCTCCGAAGCCGTGCGCTTTCTCGTCGACGCCTGCGGCGTCGAACACGAGATCGTCGTCACGGGGACCGCGTCCCTCAACACGAAGCGCATCGCGAAGGACTTGCGAACGATCTTCGAAACCGTGATCCGCTTCTGGGACCCGAACGAAGAAAAGGCGCCTTTCTCCCGCTACGTCGTTCACCTGCACCTCTCGCCGAAGAGTTACGGCGGTCTGGAGCACGCCGACGGGTGCGTGCTGCTCGAAGACCTCTACGCGCTTCCCGCCGAAGGCGAAACCGAGCCCCCGAAGGCCTATTCGGAATTTCTCTCCCTCGTTGCCCACGAATACTTCCACGCCTGGCTCGTTCGCAGGCTGCGCCCGACCGTCATCGTCGAGGCCGACCTCACGCGTCCCGTCTATACGGACGACCTGTGGATTTTCGAAGGGATCACCTCCTATTACGAGAGCCGCCTTCTGGAACTTGCGGGCCTGCGTACGGCGGAGGAAACCCGCAAAGCGCTCGTCACCCGCCTCAACGCGGCCTGGGGTCGGGAGGGGTTCGACGCGATGTCGCTCGAGCGTTCGAGTCGCCTCGCCTGGGTGAAGCTCTACCGCCCCACGGCCGATTCGCTCTACAGCACGGTGAGCTACTACGCGAAGGGCGCCTTTGCGGCGCTCCTTCTCGACGAGGAACTGCGCACCCGCACCTGCGGGCGCGCTTCGCTCGACACGGTGCTTGCGGCCTGGTGGGCGAGGGACCGCGCGAGCCTTGCGAACGGCACCTACCGGGGCCTTGCGCCGGGGGGCTTCGCGGAAGTCGTTCGGGGCGCCTCCGGGATCGACTTGACGGCCTTCATCGCGAGCCTCACCCGTGAGGAGGGCGACCGCGCCCTCTGGGGCGAGCGGCTCGATGCGGCGCTCGCGCGCCGGGGCTTGAAGCGCCGAGCCGACCCGTCGGCGCCCGCCGCGCTGCGGCTGGCGGGGCTCGGCCTCAAAAAGGAAGCGGACGGACGCAGCACGGTGACGTGGAGCGCTCTTGGGAGTCCCTCGCGCGCCGCGGGGCTCTTCCCGGGGGACGAACTTCTCGCCGTCGACGGGCTGCGCTGCCGTCCGGACGAAATCGACCGCCAGTTCGAACGCGCAACGGGGCGCAAGGTCGTCCTTCACTGGTTCCGGGAGAACCGGATCTTTGAGGGCGTCCTCGACCTCACTCGAACGGACACCGCCTGGCAGGCGCTCCTTCCCTTCGAACTCGCAGACCTGCACGCCGAATCCTGACTTCGGGTTCGGTCGGGATCGGAGAGACCCTCCCCCGGGGAGGGGGAGGGGAGAGGGGGTACCCTCTCCATCAGAAGAGCGTCGGTTCGGCGGCTCCGCCCCAGGCGACGGGGGGCTTACCCCAGGCCGTGAGGAGGGCGTTCGCTTGCGCGAAGTGGCCGTTTCCGAGAAAGGGCGTGCGGCCGCGCGTCGCCGAAAGGGGCGAGGGGTGGTTCGAGACGAGCACCGCGTGGCGGCTTTCGTCGATGAGCGGGCGCTTTTCCTGGGCGGGCGCACCCCAGAGGAGAAAGACCGCGTGGTCGCACCCCTCCGAAACGCGTCGGATCAGCTGATCGGTCAGGGGCTCCCAGAGCCCCCGATGGCTCATCGGGCGCCCTTCTTCGACGGTCAAGAGCGTGTTGAGAAGGAGCACCCCCGATTCGGCCCAGTCGACGAGCGACGTGTCGCCGCGCGGCGCCGCGCCCGTTTCGGCGGCGATTTCCTTGAAGATGTTCCGTAGCGACGGCGGCATCCGCTCGCCCGTCGGGACCGAGAAGGCAAGCCCCTCGGCTTTCCCCGGCGTGTGGTAGGGGTCCTGCCCCAGAATCACCGCCCGCACGGAGGCAAGCGGCGTCAATTCGAGCGCCCGAAAGGGGCGCGGAGGAAAGACGGAGACGTCTGCTGCGGCAACGCGTTCTCGAAGTTCTTCGCCCCGGGGCGACGCCATGTAGGCGTCGATCGTCTCGCGCCAGGCGGCGTCGACGCGCTCGGTACTCCAGTCGGGTCGTCGCAGGTCGCTCATCGGGCGGCTCCGAGGTAGTGATTTTCCAGCACGTCCGTGTGCATGCGGTAGTAGCCGATTCGACAGGCGAGTTCGGCGTTTTCTTCCTTCGTGCGGTTCCCCTTCGTCGTGAGCGCCACGAAGGCGCACTCGCGCTTCACGAACGTCTCGAAGCTTTGCGACGAGCGCAGGAACGCGTCCCAACGGCGACGCGTTTTGGTGGGCTTGTCCCAGGCCTTGGCAACGACGGTCACGCGCTCGACCGCATCCTTGTGTTCGGCTTCGACGAACTTCAGTTCGCGCTCGAGGCACCGCCCTTTCTGGTCGTCCGTTTTCGCCTTCGCGTGGCAGGCGAGGATCGTTTCGATCGTGTCGGCGGAAGCGCCCTTGTTGTCGGCGGCGGCCGCAACGGGCGCCGCACCGCCGAGACCCAAAAGCAGCGCGCACACCGCGGGAAGCACGCCCGCGGCGGAGAAAAACGGACGCGTCATTGCCGGTCCTCCTTCAACAACCGTTCGACGAGCGCCGCCACGTCGGCGTCGACTTCGTCGAAGCCGTTCTCGGCGGCCCAGGTCTTCATCGGCACGCCTTCGTTGTAGCCGCATTCAAGAAGACACACCCGAACGCCCGCGCGGCGTCCCGCGAGCGCGTCGTTGGCGCTGTCGCCGACCATGACCGCCTCCTCGGGCGCGACGCCGAGCTGCTTCAGAGCGGCCCGAAGCATGTCGGGTTCGGGCTTCAGGCGTTCGACGTCGCTTCCCGTCAGGACCGCGTCGAACGCGTCCGCGAGACCGCGCGACGCAAGGAACGCTTCCGTCAGGGGACGAATCTTGTTCGTGACGAGCGCCGTGCGGATCCCCGCACGACGCAGCGCCCGTACGCCCTCGAAGGCGCCCGGAAAGGGCCGCACCCGCTCGCCCGTCATCGCGCACCAGTTTGCGGAGAGTCGCTCGACGATCGTCGTCGCGTCGACCCCGGCGGGGAGGGCCTCCCCCTCCCGCCACCAGGCGGCAAGGCGCTCGCCGAGAACTTTGATGCCTTTCCCGATCATGCGCGCCGTGACGGAAGGGTCGGGCTCGCGCAGGCCGAGTTCGCGCGCCGTGCGCGCGACCCCCTCGTGGAGCTCCGGAAGCGAATCGACGAGCGTGCCGTCGAGGTCGAAAAGTACCGCTTCGGGCATCGTACGACCTCAGGCGTCGAGCGCGGCCACGGCCGCACGCATTCGGGCGATGACGTCGCGATAGCCGTCGATATGCCCCGCGCCGAACACGGCCGAGCCCGCCACGAACGTATCGACCCCCGCGGCGGCCGCGGCGGCGATGTTCTCGGGCTTGATGCCGCCGTCGATTTCAAGCGCGATCCGACGACCCGATTCCGCTTCGTACCGATCGAGCATCTCCTTCACGCGGGCGGCCTTTTCGAGGGTCGACGAGATAAAGCTCTGGCCGCCGAAGCCCGGATTGACGCTCATCAGAAGGACCACGTCGACGCGATCGAGCACGTAGTCGAGGTAGGAAAGAGGCGTGGCGGGATTGAAGACGAGGCCCGCCTTGGCGCCGCCGTCGCGGATCAGCTGAAGCGTACGGTCGATGTGCCGAGACGCTTCGCAGTGGAACGTGATGATGTCGGCACCCGCCTTGATGAAGGCGGGCACGAGCGCGTCGACGGGCTCGACCATCAGGTGCACGTCGATCGGCGCCGTCGTCCACGGACGGATGGCCTTGAGCACCTGGGGCCCCACGGTGAGGTTGGGCACGTAGTGATTGTCCATCACGTCGAAATGAATCCAGTCCGCGCCCGCTTCCGTTACGGCGCGAACCTCTTCGCCGAGACGGGCGAAATCCGCGGAAAGGATGGACGGGGCGATGCGGCAGGTACGCATGAGGAACTCCTCGAAAAAACCGGTTGTTGGGTGCGGCTCAGTATACTCGGAGGGGACCTTTCGGACGATTCCGCACTTCGTCTTCGTCGACGAAACGCTAGACTTCCCCCACCGACGCGACGCAATCCGCACGCGTCACGAACTCAATCCGCAGACATTTTCCGATGACTTTGAAACCGCTTCGATGGAGCGCGCTCGCGCTCCTTACGCTCCTTGCCGCCTGTTCGACGACGCCTCCGGAGCCGACCGAGCCCGCCGCGCCCGTCAAAAAAGCGTCGGGCCCCGTCTATGAGGCCGTGTCCTTCTCGGCCCTGCCCGCTTCGGAAAAGAAGGACTGGGAGAGCGCCCTCGAAGCCTTCCGCCTCTCCTGCACGTCGATCGGCAAGCGCGACGCGTGGCGCGACGTTTGCCTGCGGGCGCAAACCGTTCGGCCGGGACTCGCTCGGGAATTCTTCGAGGCGAACTTCACGCCCTGGAAGGTCGAAGTGGCGAAGTACGAAAACAACGAAGAGGTCGGGCGCCAGGAGGCGGGCCTCATGACCGGGTACTTCGAGCCGCTCCTTTTCGGAAGCCGCGTGCGCCAGGCTCCCTTCGTGCATCCGATTTACGGCGTGCCCGACGACCTTCTCGTGATCGACCTCGCGGACCTCTACCCCGAACTCAAGGGGATGCGCCTTCGCGGCAAGCTTGAAGGCCGCCGCGTCGTTCCCTACGACACCCGCGGCGTCATTCAAAAGCGCACCGACCTCGATCGGTGGGCGATCGCCTGGGTCGACGATCCCGTTGCGGCCTTTTTCCTCCAGGTGCAGGGGTCGGGCCGGATTCTTCTGCCCGACGGCACCTACATGCGCGTGGGCTTTGCCGACCAGAACGGCTACCGCTACCGCTCGATCGGCAGGTGGCTTGTCGAGAAGGGCCACCTGAAACCGCACGAACTCTCGATGCAGCGCATCCAGGCCTGGGCGAAAGAGAATCCCAAGCGCGTCGCCGAGGCGCTCGCCCAAAACCCGAGCTACGTCTTTTTCGAAGAGCGCAACGGCGACCCGAACCTCGGGCCCACGGGCGCTCAGGGCGTCCCGCTCACCCCGCGCGCAAGCGTCGCGGTCGACCCGAAATTCTGGACGCTCGGCACGCCCGCCGTCGTGAGCGTGAGTCAGGAAAAGCCCGATCTTCGCTTCGTGAAACCCGTCGTCGCTCAGGATACGGGGGGTGCGATCCGCGGTCCGATTCGCTTCGACTTCTTCTGGGGATTCGGCGACGATGCGGGTGCCGCGGCGGGGCGCCAAAAGAGTCGCGTCGAAGCCTGGATGCTCGTGCCGAACGGGCTCGAACCCCGGGATCTTCGCCGCTGACGAGGCGCACGGAGGCGCACGAAAAGCGTCCGGACATGAAAAAAGCTCGGCCGAGGCCGAGCTTTTTTCATGTGCCGTGCGCCCTCAGCGCTGCAGCATGCTTTCGAGCTGTTCGGGCGTCATGGCGCCCGTCATGCGGTCGCCCGACGGGAAAAAGAGCGTGGGCGCACCCGTGATGTTGTAGCGGCTCATCAGACGGGCATTGCGCTGCAGAACCGAGGCGTCGCACCCCTCGGGCGCGGGAGCGGGCGCGATGCCGCGCGCCATCCAGTTGTGCCAAGCTTCGGCCGGGTCCTTCGAGCAGACGATTTCGCGGTTGTTGGTTTCACCGCGCAACATCGGGACGATGAACGTGTAGACCGTCAGGTTGCCCGCCGCGGCGAAGGTGTCTTCCATCATGCGGCAGTACGTGCAGTTCGCGTCCGAAAAGACGATGACTTCGCGTTCGCCCTTGCCGAAGACCTGCTTCACGGCGTCTTCGAAGGGCCACTTCTTCCAGTTGTCGCGCGCCACTTCGCGCAGACGCTCCTGCGTGAGGTTCGTCTTCGTGGCGGTATCGATGAGCGAACCCGAGAAGACGACCTTCACGTCGTCGTCGACGTAGAAGATGCGATCCTGGATCACCACTTCCCAGAGCCCCTTCACGGGGGCGGGACGAACCGCTTCGGCCTTCAGGCCCGTCGATTTCATGAGGTTGTCGCGCACCGACTGTTCGGTGGCGGCTTGAACGCCCGGAATCAGCATGAGAGCGGTGAGGGCGGCAATAAAACAATGCTTCACGTCGCGTGGCTCCGTCGGATGGATGGTTGATTTTCGAGAGTGTACGGTTTAAGTCGGCGCCCACGTCAACCCGGAAATACCAAGTTTGCGGTATTTCCATGTTTTTCTTGGAAGCCCCCTTGCAAAAACGAAATTTCATCTATAGAATTACGCTTCTAACCTCATGGATGGCTAGGTAGCTCAGTTGGTAGAGCAGCGGATTGAAAATCCGCGTGTCGGCGGTTCGATTCCGTCCCTAGCCACCACACACCCCGTTCCCTCGGAACGGAGAGGCTTGAGCTTCGGCTAGGTAGCTCAGTTGGTAGAGCAGCGGATTGAAAATCCGCGTGTCGGCGGTTCGATTCCGTCCCTAGCCACCAAATTTTCAAAGGGCCGTCGCCTCTGCGACGGCCCTTTCTTTTATTCCGCTTCGGCCTTCAGGGCGAGCCACTCGTTCCAGCCGTGCTCGCGCAGGCGGCAGGCCGGGCATTCGCCGCAACCGTACCCCCACGCGTGGCGGTGCGTGTGGTCGCCCGCGTAGCACGTGTGGCTTTCTTCGAGAATCAGATCGACGAACGCGTCGCCGCCCGCTTCGTGCGCCATCGCCCAGGTTTCGCCCTTCGTCTTCCACATGAGGGGCGTTTCAATCACCACCGGGCGGTCGAGCCCGAGGCCGAGCGTCACCTGGAGGCTCTTCATGGTCGAGTCGCGGCAGTCGGCGTAACCCGAGTAGTCCGTCTCGCACATCCCGCCCACGAGCACGTCGATCCCGCGTCGATAGCCGAGCGCGGCCGCGAGCGTGAAAAAGAGCAGGTTGCGCCCCGGAACGAAGGTGTTCGGGACCTTGTCCTCCTCGAATTCGATCGCCTTTTCGCGCGTCAGCGCACAGTCCGACACCTGACCGAGCACCGAGAGGTCGAGCACGTGATCTTCGCCCAGGCGTTCGTTCCATTCGGGCTTGAGCGTGCGGACCACTTCGAGCACGCGGCGCCGGCAGGTCATTTCGACGTCGTGACGCTGGCCGTACTCGACGCCGAGCGTTTCGACGCGCTCGAAGCGCTCCAGCGCCCAGCCGAGACAGGTGGTCGAGTCCTGACCGCCCGAAAAAAGAATGAGGGCCGAGCGGTGATGACCGAGGCCGAGCGGACGACGCTGCGTCCCTTGCGACAAATTCGTCATGGTGTAAGTCCGTTGAAGGAATGGAGAATGGGTTCGAATGGGTTCAAAAGTCGTCCGGCCGTCCGAGCCGCAAAGCGGCCACCGTCCGAACGCGCAGGCATTCGTTGATGTGCTCGGTACCGAGCCGGTGGAAAAGGTAGTAGGAAAGCGAAGCCGCCGCAACGCGTCCCGCCACGGGGACCCAACTCGCGACCCGAGCGCCCGCCCAGCGGGCGCCCGCGGCTTTAAGGGCTTCGAGAACGAGTAAGCCCGAAAGGCTTCGCCCCGCAAAGCGCGCCCCGACGTCGTCGAGCGCTTGCGCGACCGCGATGCGCTCCTCGGTGGAAAGTTTCGCCGCATCTTCGGGCGCGAGAAGAAAGAGCTGGTTGATCCGCGCGAGCAGGTCCGCAAGCGAGGCCGCATCGACGAGCACGTCCACCCCCGGGGGTGCGACCCCGGCCGCGCCCGCCGCGAGGAGCGCCCGACGGCGCACGAGCGCCTTCGCGCGCTCGGCGGCACGCCGAAGCGGCTCTCTTTCCGAGGAATACGCGCTCTTTGCTCCGTCCATAGCAAAATTCAAAAATCGTCTTAAGATTGCGGAAAACCTAGACTACGTATAATTCGCAGGCCCCTAAAGAATAACTTTTCTTCGGACGTCTCGACGTGCCGCCGGTACGCCGCGGCGCGTCCGATGCCCTCTTACGATCAGCAATGCAGCTTCTTGCTTTAGGTCTCAACCATACGACGGCACCCATTTCCGTTCGCGAGCGCGTGGCCTTCGGCCCCGACGAGATCGTCGATACGATCGCGCGCCTGCTCGAACGCTACTCGGCACCGTCTCAGGGCGGCATCCACGAATGCGCCATCCTCTCGACCTGCAACCGCACGGAAATCTACTGCGCGGCGACCGACGCCCAGAGCGCGCGCACGGCGCTTCTCTCCTTCATCGCCAACGAGAAGGACGTTCCGCTCTCGGAGCTCGAACCCCACATCTACACCTACGAGCAGGAAGAGGCCGCCCGTCACACGTTCCGCGTCGCCTCCGGGCTCGACTCCATGGTGCTCGGTGAAACGCAGATCGTCGGGCAGATGAAGAAGGCCGAGAAGCTTGCTCGCACCGCCCGCGGTCTCGGCGTCATGCTCAACCACCTCTTCCAGTCGACCTTCACGGTCGCCAAGGAAGTGCGTACGGCCACCGCCATCGGCGCGAACTCCGTGAGTCTCGCCGCGGCCGCCGTGCGTCTCGCGCTGCGCCTGTTCGGGCACCTCGACGACGAGCGCGTGCTCTTCGTCGGTGCGGGCGAAATGATCGAACTCTGCGCCGCGCACTTCGCCGCCCAGAAGCCCAAGTCGATCACGATCGCCAACCGCACCATGGAACGCGGTCAGACCCTCGCGCGCACGGTGCACGCCGACGCGATCCGTCTCGCGGACCTGCCTGCGCAAATCGCCCAGTACGACATCATCGTCTCCTGCACGGCTTCCGCCCTCCCGATCATCGGTCTCGGCATGATCGAGCGCGCCGTTCAGGAACGCCGTCACCGTCCGATGTTCATCGTCGACCTGGCGGTGCCGCGCGACGTGGAACCCGAAATCGACCGCCTCGACGACGTGTACGTCTATACGGTCGACGACCTCGGCAAGGTCGTGAGCGAAGGGAAGCAAAGCCGCCAGGCCGCGATCACCCAGGCCGAAACCATCATCGGTCTGCGCGTGACGGACTTTGCGGACTGGCTCAAACTGCGCGACGCCGTGCCCTCCATTCAGTCGCTGCGCGACCGCGCGAACTATCTGCGCGACTTCGAATTGAACCGGGCGCTTCGCCACCTGCACCACGGCGACAAGCCCGAGGAAGTCCTCGAAATGCTCGCGCACGGTCTCACCAACAAGCTCATGCACGACCCGACGATTCTGCTTCGCAACGGCGAAGGGCTCTCGAACGAAGACCGCGACCTCATGGAGCGGCTGCTCGACCGCTTCTATCGACGTCACGACCGTTGAGTCTTCCGGGGAAACCCGACCGAAAGGGATCGCATGCGCGATCCCTTTTTTTGCGAGTACGCGCCCGAGGCGCCGTACCGCAACACCGATATGCCGATACGCAGACGGTTTTTGAGAATGGCTATACTTTTCTGCGTCTTGGCCGACCGTCGGGAAGCGCAAGCCTCCCCGAAACGGTCCGCCCCGCGAAGTCCGCTTCGCTTTTCACCCGAATTTTTCCGCCCACCCTCCATGCTCGACGACCGTCTTCGCCATCGACTCTACGCACTTGCGCGCCGTCTTGAGGAAATCGACCGGCAACTCTCCGACTCTTCGACGCTCGGCGACATCTGCTTTTACACCGCGCTCCTTCAGGAGCGAAGCGAATTGGAGCCCGTCGTCGAGACGCTGCGCTCCTACGAGTCGAGCGAAGCCGACTTGGAGGCCGCCCGCGAACTGAGCCTCGACCCCGACACGGCGGACTTCGCCTTCGACGAGATGGCACAGGCCCGCAAGCGACTCGACGCGTACGGACGCACGCTACGCATCTCGCTCCTTCCGAAGGATCCCAACGACGAGCGCAACGTCTTTCTCGAACTGCGTGCGGGCACGGGCGGCGACGAGTCCGCGCTCTTCGTCGGGGACCTCCTGCGCATGTACCTGCGTTACGCGGAAAGCCGCGGGTGGACGTCCGAAGTCGTTTCAAGCAATCCGAGCGAGCACGGCGGGTACCGCGAAATCATCGTGCGCATCGTCGGGCGGGGCGTCTACGAGCGCCTCAAATTCGAGTCGGGCGTGCACCGCGTGCAGCGCGTGCCCGCCACCGAGTCGGCCGGGCGCATCCACACGTCCGCCGCCACCGTCGCCGTCATGCCCGAAGCCGACGAGCTCGACGAGGTCGACCTCAACCCCTCGGACCTGCGCATCGACGTCTTCCGCGCCTCGGGCGCGGGCGGGCAGCACGTGCAAAAAACGGATTCGGCCGTCCGAATCACGCACCTGCCGACGGGCCTCACCGTCGAATGTCAGGACGAACGCAGCCAGACGCAGAACAAAGCGCGGGCGATGAGCATCCTCGCCGCCCGCATCCGCGCGGCGCGTTTGGCCGAGCAGCAGGCGCGGGAAGCCTCGGAGCGGCGCGAACTCGTCGGTTCAGGCGACCGCTCGGAGCGCATTCGCACCTACAATTTTCCCCAGGGCCGCGTGACCGATCACCGCCTCAATCTGACCCTCTACAAACTGTCGGACATTCTCGACGGCGACCTCGACGAGCTGATCGAACCGCTTCTCATGGAGCACCAGGTGCGGGAACTTGCCGCACTCGGGGAGTAAAGCCCGATTCGGGGAGAAGCCGACCGCAGGGGCGCCGCTTTCGACAGGGACAAGAACGGAGAAACCGCATGACCAGTACGACCTCTACCCATCCCATCCTCGTGCGCACGATCCGCGGCGTACTGCAAGAAGGCTCGATGCAGGTCGGGCGCTTCGAAGCGGCCGTTTTGCTCGCACACGTCATCGGCAAGCGCCGCGAGTACCTCATCGCCCACGACGACGAGGAACTCTCCGACGAGTCCGTACTGCGCTTTCAAATGCTCGTTTCGCTCCGGCTTGCGGGCACCCCCGTTCCGTACCTCACGGGGCGGCAGGAATTTTTCGGTCGCAACTTTTTCGTCGACGATGCCGTCCTCATTCCCCGACCCGATACGGAAGTACTCGTCGAGCAGACGCTCGTCGTCGCGCCCGCCGCGCCCAAGGTGCTCGACCTCGGAACGGGGAGCGGCTGCATCGCCGTGACGCTCGCGCTTGAAATGCCGGGCTCGACCGTGGTGGCCACCGACGCCTCCGAAAAGGCGCTCGTCGTCGCCCGCAAAAACGCCGAAGCGCTCGAGGCCGCGGTGGAATTCCGCTCGGGCTCCTGGTGGGAGGCGGTCGGCGACGAAACGTTCGACATCATCGTCAGCAACCCGCCCTACATCCGCGAAGACGACGAGCACCTGAAGGCCCTCGGTTGCGAGCCGATCACGGCCCTCACTTCGCCCGAGAACGGTCTCGCGGACCTGAAAGCGATCGTAGCGGGCGCGATGGCGCACTTGAACCCGAACGGGTGGCTCCTTCTCGAGCACGGGTACGACCAGGGCGAAGCCGTTCGGGAGGCGCTCCTTGAGGCGGGCTTTGCGGCCGTGCACACGAAGCGCGACTACGGCGACAACGAACGCGTGACGTCGGGGCGCCGCCCGAACTGAAGACCGCTCGTCCGGGGCGTCCTTCGCGCGCGCCCCGGAAGCAAAAACGAAAATCCCGCACCGTCAATCGACGGTACGGGACTTGAATTTGTGGTGCCCCTTGTCTGACTCGAACAGACGACCTACCGCTTACAAGGCGGTTGCTCTACCAACTGAGCTAAAGAGGCGGGCCGAATATTATAGCTTATTCGATCACGCGGAAGCCGCCCGAGGCGCCGTTGTCGGCGGGCTCGCTTTCGGCCTTCGGTCGGTCGTACAGCTCGGGAACGGGACAGCGCGCCCAGAGTTCGTCCGTGGCAACGCCCGCACCTTCGAAGTGCACCCCGTCTTCAAATTCGTTCGGGGAGCCGACGCGCAGAATGCGGCAAAGCGGCAGGCACACCGTGAAGTCGGGATTGTCGGGGAAGTCGGCCACGAAGCTCATCCAGCCGTCGGCCGTCGAAAAGCCGTCGACGCCCGACGAGGAAATGTCCAGGATGACCCAGCCGTCGTGCACGCACGCGGCCGGCACGCGGACCGAATCGTCCACCGCAACCCAGATGTAGCAATCGTCGTTCTTCTCTTCGCACCACTCGCGGACGGTCAGAAGCACGGATTCGCGCAGACTCATGTTTGGCTCCTCGGTAAAACACGAACGGGAAGAGGGGAGACTCGGTTCCCCTCCCGGGCGTTCGATTACTTGCGCATCGAACGTTCCTGAGCCGTCATCGAGTCGATGAAGGACTGACGGGTGAAGAGTCGTTCGGCGTAGATCGAGAGCTTCGACGATTCGTTGGGCAGCGTGATGCCGTAGTGCTGCAGGCGCCAGAGGATCGGAGCGAGCACGGCGTCGAGCATCTGGAAGTCGTCGCTCATGATGAACTTCGTCGGGCCGATGCGCTGGGCGATGAAGTTGAGGTAGTAGATGAGGCTGCGACGGGCGGTTTCACGCTGCGCCTCGGTCGACTGCGTGTTTTCGAGCACGCGAACGTGCGGGAAGAGGTCGCGCTCGAAGATGTTGAGGAACAGACGGGTACGGCCGCGACCGACGGGATCCGCGGGCATGAGCTGCGGATGCGGGAAGCGTTCGTCGATGTATTCGTTGATGACGAACACGTTGTAGAGAATCAGGTCGCGTTCGATGAGAACCGGGAGTTCGCGGTACGGGCTGATCGCTTCGAACTGAGCCTGATGTTCGGGGCTGATGCCTTCGAGGTCGAGCGACTCGATGCAGAACTCACATCCCTTTTCATGAAGAACAATGCGGCTGCTCTGGGAGAACGGGCACGTGGGGCCCGAAAAAAGCGTCATCATGGTGGACAAACTCTCTGTCAATAGGGCCGCGACTCTAGCCTGACGCAAGCGCGGCAAAAGGAACGGGGGAAATCCCGACCGAAAGACTTTGATTTTAGTGGAAATCCACCCGTCTCGCCAACGAAGCACCCTGAAAACTGCCGCCTTCCCTACGGAGAGAGGAGAAGACGGCAATTGTTACGAGATATGTCAGATCGGATTGTCGATTTCTTCGTACGCGATTTCAAGCTCCGGATGCCGGTTTGCGAGCCACCGGCCGAGCGCCTGAATGCCGAAGCGCTCCGTCGCGTGGTGGCCGCAGGCGAGGTACGCGATCCCGAGTTCGCGCGCTTCGTGCGTCGTCCGTTCGCTTGCTTCGCCCGAGATATAGACGTCGCACCCGAGGGCGGCCGCGCGTTCGAGCTCGTCCTGAGCCGCACCCGAACACCAGGCGACGCGCCGCACCCGTTCGGGCGCACGACCGAGAAGCTGAGGGGTGCGGTCGAAGACACGCCCGACCTTCTCGAAGAAAGCGTCGAAAGCGACGTCGCCCCCGAGCGGCTCCCCGTAGTGAAGGAGCCCGAGCGAGCCCGCCTTCCCGAGAACGGAAAGTTCAAGCAGTCGGGCGATTTCGGCGTTGTTGCCGACCTCGGGATGGGCGTCAAGCGGCAGGTGGTACGCGAGGAGCGCGATGTCGTGCTTCATGAGCGTGCGAAGGCGACGCGCCTTCATGCCGACGACGCGCGGGGATTCGCCCTTCCAGAACCAGCCGTGGTGCACGAGCACCGTGTCGGCCCCCTGCTCGACCGCCCGATCGAGGAGTGCCTGCGAGGCCGTCACGCCGAGCAGAATGCGACGACTCTCGCCGCCCCCCTCGACCTGAAGTCCGTTCGGAGCATAATCTTGAAAGTTGTCCGCTTCGAGAAAGCCGCCGATTTCGGCGGCGAGTTCCGTTGTCTTCATTTTTCCTTCGTCCTATCCGCGATTTTCACCCTACGACGCGCATGCTCAAACGTCTCTGGCTCTTATTCGCTCAAACCGTCACGATTGCCGTCGGCGTCGTCTGGACGTGGGAAGCGGTCGGCCCCGAACGGGCACCCGCCGAAGCCGTCACAAAAGCGCCCGCAACCCCGGGCGCCGCACCGGCACCCGTTCCTCACGTTACGTCGGCCGCGGACACCGAATCGATCCTCTCGGCCGCCGTCGACCGGGCCGCACCGGCCGTCGTCAACATTTTCACCCGCCGCGACGCGCGTCGGGACGAGGCGGGCGCCGACGCGCACGTCGAGCACCACGTCAACCCGCTCGGAAGCGGCGTCGTCGTCACCTCCGACGGCTACATCCTCACAAACTACCATGTCGTCGAGGGCATTTCAAACCCGAAGGTCGCCCTCCCCGACGGCAAGACCTACACCGCCCGGATCGTCGGCACCGACGCTGAAACGGACCTCGCGCTCCTGCGCGTCGACGCGACGGGGCTTGCCAAGATCGCCATGGGCGACAGCACCGCGCTGCGCGTGGGCGCGCCCGTCCTTGCGATCGGCAACCCCTTCGACGTGGGGCAGACGGTGACGGCCGGGATTGTTTCGGCGCTCGGGCGCCACGGACTCGGGCTCAACAACTACGAGGACTTCATTCAGACGGACGCCGCCATCAATCAGGGGAATTCGGGCGGCGCCCTCGTCGACCTCGAAGGGCGTCTGATCGGCATCAACACCGCCATCTTCTCCCCGGACCTCTCGGAAGGATTCGTCGGCATCGGTTTTGCCATCCCCACTTCGATCATCGAGCGGGTGCTCCCGAGCCTGATGGCGGGCGAGCGCGTCAAGCGCGGCTATCTCGGGTTCGTGCCGCAGCAGCTCTCGGACGAGCTCGCGCGCGATCTCGGACTCTCGGTGACGAGCGGGATCGTGGTGCGTCAGGTGATTCCCGAGAGCCCCGCGCTCGCGGCGGGCCTGCGCGCCCGCGACGTGGTGCTGTCGATCGACGACGTCCCCGCGGTGCGGGTCAATCGCGTGTTGCAGCGCATCGCCGAAATTCCGCCCGGAAAAACGGTTTCGGTCGAGGTGCTCCGCGGCCAAAAGCGCGTTCGTCTCTCGATCAAGGCGTCGGTGCGGCCGCTCGGCTCCCTCGAAAAAGAGTCGCTTCCGCCCGCCTACGACGAAGAGTCGGCCCCCGAAGACGCCCCCGAACACTGACGGAGTTCGTTGCCGACGCCAAGCACCCGAAAAAGAAGGGCCGCCCCTGCGGGCGGCCCTTCTTGTATTGCGAATGCCGTGCGGACGGAAAAGCGACTTACTCGTCTTCGTTCGCCTGCTTGGCCTTCATTTCTTCGATTTCTTCGCTCGACTTCCCGAACATCTTCACAAGCCAGATGCCGAGCTGGAAGAGCACGACGAGGGGCACCGCGAGCAGCAGCTGCGAAAGCGCGTCGGGCGGCGTGAAGATGGCCGCGAGGATGAAGGCGCCGACGATCACGTAGGGACGCACCTTGACGAGCTTTTCGTGCGTGGCGAAACCCACGCGGTTGAGCACCACGACGACGATCGGCACTTCGAACGTGAGACCGAAAGCGAGGAACATCGTCAGAACGAAGCTGAAGTACGAGTCGATGTCCGGGGCGAAATTCACCGAGTCGGGCGAGAAGCCCGCGATGAACTGGAACACCATGCGGAACACGATGAAGTAGCAGTACGCCATCCCGATCGCGAACATGATGATCGACGAAACGAGAATCGGGAGCGCGAGGCGCTTTTCGCGACGGTAGAGAGCGGGCGCCACGTACGCCCAGATCTGATAAAGAACGAAGGGGAGCGCGATGAGGAACGCCACGAAGAGCGTCACCTTCAAGGGCACCATGAAGGGCGCCACGACCCCCGTCGCCAGAAGCTTCACGCCCTGAGGCAGAGCCACCATCAGCGGCTGACTCAGGAAGTCGAAGATCTGCTTCATGAAGGGCGAAAGCGCGACGAAAACGACGATGATCGAAATCGCGCACTTCACCATACGGTTGCGCAGCTCGACGAGGTGGCTCACGAGCGGCTGCTCGTTGGCGGGATCGTCCGGCGCTTCAATAGGAAGGTTCTCTTGAGCCATAGGAATTCGTCAGCGGTAGATGCGCGGGCGGTTGCTGCGTGCGCGGGGCGCGAGGCGACGGCCCCGACCGGCCGTACCGCCCATTTGGGCTTCCTTCAAGCCGAGTTCGCGGCGAAGGCGATCGATCTCGGAGGCGAGTTCGTCGACGGACGGGCCCGAGTGGTAGCGCTTCGAGAACGTCTTGGGTTCGGACCAACCGCCGCCCCAACCGTTGGCGCCCGGGGCGCTCTGCGCTCCGGAAGGCGTACCCCAGCCGTACACGTTCGCGATGTCTTCCGCGGACGCCGTCTTGACGGGTTCGGGCTTGGCTTCGGCCACCGCATCTTCGACGGCCGATTCGATCGAGTCGCCAGCCGTCTTCACGTCGCTCGCCACGGCGTTGACGTCTTTTTCGATGTCGCTCGCCGCCGCTTCGACGCTCGACTTCATGTCGTTCGCGATCGCTTTGGCTTCGTCCTGAATCTTCTTCAGTTCCGAGAGCGAAGCCTCCCGATCGATGTCGGACTTCACCTGCGCGACGAAGCGCTGGGCCTTGCCGACCCATTCCCCGGCCGTCCGTGCGACCGTCGGAAGGCGTTCGGGGCCGAGCACGACCAGTGCGACCACCCCGATGATGAGCATTTCGCTGAAACCGAAATCAAACATGCGTTTTCCGGCAGTGAGGCATTGAAAAGGCCGCGGTCAGCCGTAAGACTGCCGCGGTCGTTGACGGGTCTTCGAGCGACGCGCGCCCGAGGGGACGTCGATCAGTCGGCCTTGGTCTTTTCCTTGGCTTCGACGTCGACCGTGTCCTTCGACTGAGCGAGCTGCTCCTTGGCCTGCGGAGCCTTGTCGTCGTCGCCTTCCTTCATGCCTTCCTTAAAGCCCTTGATGGCGCCGCCGAGGTCTTTGCCCATGTTCTTGAGCTTGCCCGTACCGAAAACAAGCACGACGATGACGAGGACGATCAGCCAGTGCCAGACAGAAAAGGAACCCATAGTGAATCTCCGTTGGGAATTGGTGAATTACTTCCAGGGCTGGGGACCGCCCAGCACGTGAATATGCAGGTGACCGACCTCCTGACCGCCGTCGCGGCCGGTGTTGATGATCACGCGGAAACCGTTCCGGCAGCCCTCTTGGAGAGCCAGCGTCCGGGTGAGCGAAAGCATTTTACCCAAAAGCGGCGCGTCCTCGGGTTCGGCCTCGGCAAGGGAGGTGATGTGCTTCTTCGGGATGATGAGGAAGTGCACCGGAGCCTTGGGATGGATGTCGCGGAAAGCGAGAACGTCGTCGTCCTCATAAACCTTCTGAGAAGGGATGTCGCCCCGGACGATCCGGCAGAACAGACAATCTTCCATGATGGAGAGCCTCTTTTGAATGGTCGAAAACACGTCCGACGGACGTATCTCTTCATTATCCCGCAAGAAGCCCGACGCCGCCATCGACCAAAATAGAGATTGACTACGTCGGACGGATGAGAAAACGCGCAAAAAAAAGAGAACCGACGCGCGAGGCCGGTTCTCTTTCGGTTTTTCGGCTCGGGCCCGAGGGGCCGCGCCTTACTCGTTGATGCGAACGATGTCGCCGCCGAGCGCTCGGAGCTTCGCTTCCATCGCTTCGTAGCCGCGGTCGAGGTGGTAGATGCGGTCGACCGTGCTCGTGCCGTTGGCGGCCAAAGCCGCGATGACGAGCGAAGCGGAGGCGCGCAGGTCGGTCGCCATGACGTCCGCGCCCGAAAGGCTCGGCACGCCGTGCACGATGGCGGTGTGACCTTCGATTTCGATCTTCGCCCCCATGCGGGCGAGCTCGGGCACGTGCATGAAGCGGTTTTCGAAGATCGTTTCGGTGATGTGGGCGGTGCCTTCCGCGAGGGCGTTCACGGCCATGAACTGCGCCTGCATGTCGGTCGGAAAGGCGGGATGCGGGGCCGTGCGCAGAGACACCGCCGCGGGGCGCTTGTCCATCTTCACGCGCACCCAGTCGGCGCCCGTTTCGACGGTCGCGCCCGTTTCGCGCAGCTTCACGATGACGGCTTCCATGTCGGAGGGAACGCAGTGCGTGACGAGCACGTCGCCCTGCGTCGCGACCGCCGCACACATGAAGGAGCCCGCTTCGATGCGGTCGGCGATCACGGCGTGTTCCGCGCCGTGGAGGCGCTCGACCCCTTCGATCACCATCGTCGGGGTGCCCGCCCCGGAAATCTTCGCGCCCATGGCGTTGAGGCACACGGCGAGGTCGACCACTTCGGGTTCGCGGGCCGCGTTTTCGAGAACGGTGGTGCCTTCGGCGAGAACGGCCGCCATCATGAGGTTTTCCGTACCCGTCACGGTCACCATGTCGGTGACGATGCGGGCGCCCTTGAGGCGACCCGACTTCGCGTTCACGTAGCCGTGCTCGATTTCCACCTCGGCGCCGAGCTTGCGCAGGCCCTTGATGTGCTGGTCGACCGGGCGCGCCCCGATGGCGCAGCCCCCCGGCAGACTGACGCTTGCCGAGCCGAAACGCGCGACGAGCGGACAGAGCGTGAGGATGGAGGCACGCATCGTCTTCACGAGTTCGTAGGGCGCCACCGTTTCGGTGAGGGCCCCGGCGTTGAGCGTCACGTCGTTGCCCGAACGCTTCACGCTCACGCCCATGCCTTCGAGCAGCTTGAGCATCGTGCGCACGTCGGCCAGATCGGGCACGTTGTGAAGGACGAGGTCCTCGGCCGTCAGAATCGATGCGGCGAGGATCGGAAGAGCGGCGTTCTTGGCGCCCGAGGTACGGACTTCACCGACGAGGCGGCGACCGCCCGTAATTCGAAGTTTCTGCATGTGAATCTCTCTTGTCGCGCGCCCCCAAATGAAAGAGGGGACCGCCCCAAAGGGCGCCCCCTCAATCGGCGCGTCTGTTATGTGCGTGCGCACACATCTTAACGGTCCGCCCCGCATCGGCGCACGATGCGATTGCGGACAAAATGTAATGAAAGTTGGGAGTCAGTCCCCTTCTTTCGCGCCCTCGAAAAGTCCGAGCGCCTCGAGCCCGTACAAGTCCCCGAGGGCGCGGAGCTGCTCGGGGGGATTCGCAAACGCTACGCGCGCGCCGCGCGCCCCAGCCGCTCGGCCGAGCGCGAGCACGAGGGAGAGCGCGGCGCTGTCGACGCGCTTCACCCCGGAGAGGTCGAAGAGCGTCTCGCCCGCTTCGAGTCGGGCGAAGAGCTTCGCCTTCACCTCGCGCACGTTCTCGATCGTAATCGATTCGTCGTCGACGCGCATGGTCACTTCGTCCCGGCGGCGGAGCCGTTCTTCGCCGCGAGTTCGTCGGTACGCGTCTCAAGCATCGCGATGAGACCGTCGATGCCGTCCTGGCTCAGCACGGAGGCGAACTGCGAGCGGTAGTTTTCCACCATCCAGATGCCTTCGACGTTGACGTCGACCACCTTCCAGGCACCCGCCTTGTTGCGGTAGATGCGGTAGTCGATGCCGACGTCGTTTTTGCCCGAACTCTTCAGAAGCGTGCGGATCACCATTTCGTCGGCCGGGGGGCGGCGGCGCGTCGGACGCAGTTCGCACCGCTCGTCCGTCACGTTCGTGAGCGCCCCCGAATAGACGCGAATGAGGAGTTCCTGGAAACCCTTCTCCAGACGCGCCTTCTGTTCGGGCGAGGCCTGACGCCACTTCGGCCCTACGGTCATGCGGGTCATCATCGTGAAGTCCGCCGCAGGGAGGAGGTACGTGTCGACGAGCGCGCGCACGCGGGCGGGCTCGGCGGCGTGAAGCTTCGGATCCTTGCGGATTTCTTCAAGCACGGCGTTCGTCAAGTCGACCACGAACGCGTAGGGGTCGCCCTTGTCGTCCGCGGCGCGAACGGGCAGGCCCGCGGCCAAAAGGAGCGCGGCGCCGCATGCGCCCGTAAGGACGGTTCGTCGATTCCAAGTCGTCATGATGGATCTTCCTTAAAGTTGCACGGGCCCGCGGGCTCACTCTTCGTCGTCGACGGGGAGGGCCGTGAGCGACTGAAGTTCTTCCGCTTCGTCGACCTTGCCGTCGTTGACGAGCATGCGCCGCTGCGCGAGGTACGCGTCGCGCACGGCCACGTAGTCGTCCACCGTATTCTTGCGGATGTCTTCGAGCGGAAGCAACCGCGCGCGGGCTTCGACCACGGTCAGAGCACCGATACCCGTCGACCAGTACCAGTCCTCGTGCCAGAGCGCGTACGTGAGCGGACTGGTACCGAACTCTTCGGCGAAGCGCCACATGTCGCGCGTCGACGAGGGGCCGAGGAGGGGGAGAACGACGTAGGGACCCGAGGGCACGCCCCAGGCGCCGAGCGTCTGCCCGAAGTCTTCGGGCTTCGCCTCAAGACCGATGCGGCTTGCCACGTCGAAGAGCCCCCCGATCCCGAAGGTCGTGTTGACGAGGAATCGGAAGACCGAGCCGATACCGTCGTCCACCTTCCCCTGCAGGGTGTTGTTGAGCGCGTGGCTCGGGACGAAAAGGTTGTCGAACGCGTTCGAGACGCCCGTACGAACGATTTCCGGGGTGACCTTCACGTACCCTTCGGCCGCGGGCTTCAGAACCGCGCGGTCGATCCCGTCGTTGAAGCTCCAGACGTGGCGGTTCATGGTTTCCCACGGGTCGGCGGGATTTTCGCCCGCGTTGGAAGGAATTTCGGCGCAGCCCGTCGCAAGCAGCGCAACCGCCGCACAGCCGAGCAACACGCCTACGGGTCGTTTGTTGTTCACGGTGACTCTCCTTAGTTCTTCGAGCCGCCTTCGGCCTGCGAATAGAGGAACTGACTGATGAGGTTTTCAAGAACGACCGCCGACTGCGTGCGGCGGATGCGACCGCCGTCTTCGAGGTTCGCTTCGTCGGCGCCCGCTTCGAGGCCGACGTACTGCTCGCCGAGCAGACCGGCCGTCAGAATCTTCGCGGACGTGTCCGCGGGGAAGGGATAGGCCGCGTCCATGTCCATCGTGACGCGCGCCTGGAAGGTCTGCGGATCGAACTCGATCGACTTCACGCGACCGACCACGACGCCCGCGCTCTTCACGGCGGCACGGGGCTTGAGGCCCCCGATGTTTTCAAAATCCGCCGTGACCGAATAGGTCTTGTGGCCCCAGCTGTAGCTGCCGAGATTCGCCGACTGCAGAGCCATGAAAAGGAGCGCCGCAAAGCCGATGACGATGAAGAGCCCGACGAAAAATTCAAGCGAACGATTGTTCTGCATCTTCTTCACACCGTAGTAAACATCCAGGCCGTCATCATGAAGTCGAGCCCGAGAACGAGAAGGGAGGAAACCACCACCGTCGTCGTCGTCGCGCGGGCGACGCCGTCGGGCGTGGGACGGGCCGCATAGCCCTCGTAAAGCGCGACGAGCGCGGCGGCCGTGCCGAAGACGACCGACTTGACGATGCCGTTCACGACGTCGTGATTGAAGTCGACGCCGCTTTGCATCTGCGACCAGAAGGCGCCCGAGTCCGTGCCGATGAGGCCCACGCCGACAATCCAGGCGCCGATGATGCCCACGGCGGAAAAGACGAGCGCCAGAATCGGCATCGCGACGAAGGCCCCGAGAAAGCGCGGCGCGAACACCTTTTTCATCGGATCGACCCCCATCATTTCCATGGCGGCGAGCTGTTCGCCCGCGCGCATGAGGCCGATTTCGGCGGTCAAGGCCGTACCCGCGCGCCCCGCAAAGAGAAGGGCGGTGACGACGGGACCGAGCTCGCGCACGAGCGAAAGCGCGACCATGACGCCGAGCGCTTCTTCGCTCCCGTAGCTCACAAGCACGTAGTAGCCCTGAAGCCCCAGAACGAAGCCGACGAAAAGGCCCGAGACGCCGATGATGAGGAGCGAATAGTTCCCGATGAAGTGGATCTGCTTGACGACGTGCGAGGCGCGCACGCCCGCAAGGCGCGTCAAGAGCGCCCAGGAAAAGAGTCCGAAGCGTCCGATCGAGCGGAAAAGCCGGACGAAAAAGCGACCGATGCTTTCAATGACGTTCATCGATTTTTCCCCCAACCGAAATCGTCCGCGAGCGTCCCCGCGGGGTAGTGGAACCGCACGGGACCGTCGGGGAGCCCCCCGATGAACTGACGCACGAAGGGGTCGTCCGAGCGCTTCAGCTCCTCGGGCGTCCCTTGAGCCGCCACGCGGCCCGACGACACCATATAGACGTAGTCGGCGATCGCAAAGGTTTCCGCCACGTCGTGCGTCACGATGAGGGACGTCGCATGGAGCGCGTCGTTCAGGCGGCGAATGAGGTTCGCCGTCACCCCCATCGAAATCGGATCGAGCCCCGCAAAGGGTTCGTCGTAGAGAATGAGCGCGGGGTCGAGCGCGATCGCGCGCGCAAGCGCCACGCGCCGCGCCATGCCGCCCGAGATTTCGGAGGGCATCAAGGAGGCCGCCCCGCGCAACCCCACGGCGTTGAGCTTCATGAGGACGAGGTCCCGCACGGTCTCTTCGTCGAGGTCCGTCTGCTCGCGCATCGGAAAGGCCACGTTCTCGAAGACCGAAAGGTCCGTGAAGAGCGCCCCGAACTGAAAGAGCATCCCCATGCGGCGGCGGATCCGGTAGAGCGCCTTGCGGTCGCGCGGGTCGAGCGTTTCACCGCCGATCGCGATGCGCCCGGATTGCGGTACGAGCAGACCCCCAATCAATTTGAGAAGCGTCGTCTTGCCCATGCCCGAGCCGCCCATGATGGCCACCACCTGGCCCGCCCCGAAGCGCATCGAAACGTCTTCGAGAATTTTCCGCGACCCGTACCCGAAGGTGAGTCGGTCGATCGTTACGTAATCCTGCATCAGGCCCCTCCCCGGTGTGCGGGCGCGGGCGACCAGCGCACGCACCGCGCGATGCCGAGCGCCTCGAGTCGCGGATCGTCTTCGGCCACGCGCGGGAACGACGCGCGCATCTCCGGCGTCACAAGCACGGGGCGGCGCCGTTCGTAGTCGACGAACACCCACTCGGTGGCGCCCGTCATGAGAAGATCGTCGCCCCGGCGCAGCGCGTAGCGGCGAAGACTCGCCGCGCCGCGCAGATTCTGCACCCACGTGAAAAGTGCGAGCCGCTCGCCTTCGAACGCGGGCATCAGGTATTCGATCCAATGCTCGCGCGCCACCCAGGCGCGACGAATCGCCTTGAGATTCTCAAAGCTCCAGCCGAGACCGGCGGCGTGAGCCGTGGCGGCCTCTTCCATCCAACGCAAATACTCGCGGTTGTTGACGTGGCCGAGCAGGTCGATCGACTCGGAGCCGACCGTGATGTCGTAGCGATAGATGGCGTCGCACATGAGCGCAGAAAAAGAAAAATCGGACGGAGACGGCAAAAGGCACCTTCGACCGACTGTCGAAAGCGCCCCGGCGGTTGTGTCGAACGGGGGGAATCCGTCAGGTCGGATCGCCCCTCGAAAAGATCGATATTTTACGACAAGCGTCCCGACCTCCCTGCGGGAGGCCTCAGAAAAAGGAAGCTTTTCTTACACACTGCGCGAGGGGCGAATCGGTTTTGCGCCGACGACGACACTTATAATCTCGCGGATACGCGGGTATCCGCGTCCCTCCTTTTTCTCCGAGCCAGATTTACGACGTGACGACAACTCCTCGAAAAAAGCCGACCCGACCGACGACTCCGTCCCGGTTCCGGACTTTCATGAAGTGGTTTCTCGGCATCTCGGCGGCGGGGGTTCTTTCCGGAATCCTGCTCGCCGTTTTTGTTTTTGCCTTCATCTACCGTCAGCTCCCCCCGATCGACACCCTGACGGACTACCGTCCGAAGGTGCCGTTGCGCGTCTGGAGCGCGGACGGCAAGCTCATCGGCGAGTTCGGCGAAGAGCGTCGCGACTTCGTGCGTCTCAAAGACATTCCGCCCTACGTGAAAAACGCCATCCTCGCCGCCGAGGACGCGGGCTTTTACGAGCACCCCGGGATTGAAATCACGGGGATCGCCCGTGCGGCGATCATCAACGTGCTCACGGGCCGCCGCGGTCAGGGGGGCTCGACCATCACGCAGCAGGTGGCGCGCAACTTCTTCCTCTCCTCGGAGCGCACCTACACCCGCAAGCTCTACGAAATCGCCATGTCCTTCAAGATCGAGCAGCAGCTCACGAAGGACGAAATCCTCGAAATCTATCTCAACCAGATTTACCTCGGGCAGCGCTCCTACGGCTTTGCGAGCGCCGCGCGCACGTACTTCGGCCGGTCGCTTGCGGAGCTTTCCGTGGGCGAGGCGGCGACGCTCGCCGGTCTTCCGGTCGCGCCCTCGGCCTACAACCCGATCGTCAATCCGACGCGCGCCACGATGCGCAAGAACTACGTGCTACGTCGCATGTACGACCTCGGCTACATCGACGAGCTCACGTACGTCACCGAAAAGAGCCAGCCGATGCAGACGCGCCGCGCCGCCACCGAAGAGGAGCAGATCGCGCGCAACCTGAAAAACGACCGCGTGAGCGCGCACTATGCGGCCGAGCTCGCCCGCATGCTCGTCTACGACATCTTCAAGGACGAAACCTATTCGCGCGGCATCAACGTCTACACCACCATCCGCACCGACGAACAGAACGCGGCCGTCGAGGCCGTGCGCCGTCACCTGATCGCCTACGACCGCAAGTACGGCTACCGCGGTCCCGAGGGGTTCGTCGACATTTCGAAGCCCGAAGAGCGCGCCAAGGCGATCCGCACGGCGCTCTCGAAAACGGCGTCCTCGCCCTTCATGCTCCCCGCGGTCGTCCTCGAAGCCGACTCGAAGCACGTCGTCGCCGCCATTTCGCCGAGCATCACCGTCACGCTCGACAAGGAAAGCCTCAAGTTCGGTCGGCGCCATCTCGCGGCCAAGCCCGCGAAGAACATCACGCCCCTGCGACCGGGCTCGATCATCCGCGTGATGCGCAGCGGGAAGAAGAACGAACAGTGGACGCTCGCCCAGGTGCCGCAGGTCGAAACGGCGTTCGTCGCCGCCGACTACAACACGGGTGCCGTGCGCGCGCTCGTCGGAGGGTTCGACTTCAACCTCAACATGTTCAACCACGTGACGCAGGCCTGGCGTCAGCCCGGTTCGAGCTTCAAGCCCTTCATCTACTCGGCGGCGCTCGACAAGGGCTTTTCGCCCACGACCATCGTCAACGACGCGCCGATTTCGATCGACCCGAAATTGACGGGCAACCGCCTCTGGGAGCCGAAGAACTACGACGGGCGCTTCGACGGGCCGATGCCCCTGCGGAAGGCGCTTGAAAAGTCGAAGAACCTCGTGACGATTCGCGTCATGCAGGCGATCACGCCGGCCTACGCGCAGGAGTACGTGACGAAGTTCGGCTTCGCGCCCGAGAACCACCCGGCCAACCTCCCGATGGCGCTCGGCGCGGGCAGCGTCACGCCCTGGCAGATGCTCGGCGGCTACATGGTGTTCGCCAACGGCGGCTACCGCGTGCAGCCCTACCTCATCGACCGCGTGACCGATGCGGACGGCCGCACCCTCATGCAGGCTACGAACCGTCAGGCGGGCGACGAATCGATCCGCGCGATCGACGAGCGCAACGCCTACATCATGAATTCGCTCCTGCACGGCGTGGCCGTTCGCGGCACCGCCGCGCGCGCGACGCGTCTTCTGAAGCGCGACGACATCGCGGGCAAAACGGGTACGAGCAACGACAGCCACGACGCCTGGTTCTGCGGCTACGCGGGCAACACGGTGGCCGTGGGCTGGATGGGCTACGACACGCCCCGTCCGCTCGGGGCTCGGGAAACCGGGGGCGGTCTCGTGCTGCCGATCTGGATCGACTTCATGAAGGCCGCGCTCAAGGACGAACCCGAAGCCGTGCGCGTCCAACCCGAAACCGTGATCGAGCGCGACGGCGAGCTCTTTTACCGCGATCCGGTGAAGGGCGGCACCGAGGGACTCCTCGGCGCGAGCGGCGACGCGGAAACCCGCGATCTCGTGCGGGATCAAATCTTCTGACGTACGAAATCGGCCGCTCCCCGAAAGGGGGCGGCCGTTTTCCTCAAAGATTTCGTCCAAGGCTCCTCAGGGCTTCATCGCCGCGCGCAAACGCGCTTCGAGCGTTTCGCCCGTGCGGCGCTCCTTCCAGACGCCGCCCTCCAAGCGGAAGTGATACCCTCCGCGAAGGCTCGCCAACCAAATCTCACGCATCGGCGTTTGAATGTTGACGACCACCTCGGGGCCGTCGTCGGTCACAATGGAGAGCACGTTGCCGCTGCGCGTGCACTCCGCGTCGTCGCTTTCGGATTCGATCGCATCCTGAAGGCGGTTGAGCTCGGCGTCCGCGAGCTCGAGAAACTTCGTTTCATCCATGAAGGAACTCTTCCCATGCGCAAATTCATGATCATCGGGGCGCTTGCCGCCCTTACGGGCATTATCTCAGGCTGCGGCCTCAAGGGAGATCTCTATCTTCCCGAAGCTTCGAGCTTCCTGTCGGCCTTCTTCTAACGCACTCCCTCTCTTTTTTCTTTCCGCCATGAACACCACTGCCGACACCGTCGCACGCCGTACGGGCTTTGAGCGCATCGACGGCGAACTCTGCTGCGACGGCTTCCCGCTTTCCGAAGTCGCGCGCCTTCATGCGACGCCCACGTACGTGTATTCGTCCGAACTCATCCGTGAAAAGTACCGCCGCTACGACGCGGCCTTCGGCGACACGGCGCATCTCGTCTGCTACGCCGCCAAAGCCAACAGCACCATGGGCGTGCTGGGGCTTCTCGCCGCCGAAGGGGCGGGGTTCGACATCGTGAGCCAGGGCGAACTCATGCGCGTTCTGCACGCCGGGGGCGACCCGAAGCGGATCGTCTTTTCGGGCGTGGGCAAAACCCGATCCGACATCGCGGCCGGCCTTGCGGCGGGCATTCGCTGCTTCAACGTCGAGAGCCTCGCCGAACTCGAGCGCATCGACGCCGTCGCCCGAGAGCTCGGCGTCGTCGCGCCCGTCTCGATGCGCGTCAATCCGGACGTCGACCCGCACACGAACGCGCGCATCGCCACGGGCCTCAAATCGGCGAAGTTCGGCATCGCGCTTCGCGACGTGAAAGACGCGTACCGTCGCGCGGCAGAGCTCGCGAACCTGCGCGTCGAAGGGATCTCCTGCCACATCGGCAGCCAGGTCTCCGACCCCCGACCCTACGAAGAAATGACCGAAGTGCTCTTCGCGCTTCTGCGCGAACTCGACGCGGACGGCATTCGCGTCGCGCACGTCGACTTCGGGGGCGGTGCGGCGGTGGCCTACCGCGTGGGCGATCCCGAGCTCGCCCCGGAAGCGCTCGTCGAGCGCCTTGCGGCGCTCACGAAGGAAAAGGCGCCTTACCCCGTCGAAATCCTGATCGAGCCCGGCCGCTCGATCGTCGCCGAAGCGGGGGTGCTCCTCACAACCGTCGAATACGTGAAGCCCATGGAAGCCGACGCGGACTGTTGCATCGTCGACGCGTCGATGACGGAACTCATTCGACCCACCCTCTACGACGCCTGGCACCGGATCGAACCCGTGGCGCACCCCGCCCGAGCGGGCGCCAAGCCCGTCAACATCGTGGGGCCGGTGTGCGAGTCGAGCGACTGGCTCGGGAGCCGCCGCGAGATCGAAGTCGCCGCGGGCGACGTGCTCGCCGTTTGCACGGCGGGCGCCTACGGCATGTCCATGGCCTCGAACTACAATTCCCGGCCGCTGCCCGCCGAAGTCATGATCGAAAAGGGACTCCCGACGACCCTTCGCGAACGTCAGGACGTCCTCGAACTCTTCGCCGCGGAACGCGCTCCCGAGTGCGCGAAGCAGGGGCCGCTCGACGAAGAAGCGTTCGAACGCGTGAACCGCGTGCGGCTTGCGTTCCTCAACGCCGCCCGCTGACGGGCGTCGACGGGAAAAGGAGGGGAGGGGCACGCTCAAACAGGCCGAACTTTTTTGCACGCGCCCCGACCCACAACCCGTTGATTTTCTCCTACAATTCATTAACGCCGAACGTCTGCCGAGACGTCCGGCGTTTTTTGTGGCCGTCGGTTGCGCACGCGCCGAGAACGGCATTCACTTTGCGAGATTGACATGCATATCGAAAATACGCTCCGTCTGGACTTCAAGGACGTGCTCATCCGTCCGAAGCGCTCCACCCTCACGAGTCGCAGCGAGGTCGATATCACGCGGGAATTCAAGTTCCTCCACTCGCCCGTGCGCTACCACGGCATTCCGATCGTCGCCGCCAACATGGATACGACGGGCACGCTCGAAATGGCGCGCGCGCTCGCCGCGTACGGCCTCTCGACGGCGCTGCACAAGCACTACGACGCCGACACCTACGTGGACTTTTTCCGCAACCTCAAAGAGAAGCACACGGCCTTCTATTCGCTCGGCATCGGCGAACACGACTGGCAGAAGTTCCGCGACGTGATGACGCGCTCCGAGAACGCCGTCGAATACGTCTGCATCGACGTCGCGAACGGCTACACCGAAGCGTTCGTTGCCTTCGTGAAGAAGGTCCGCGAAGCGTATCCGAACGTCGTCATCATGGCGGGCAACGTCGTCACGGGCGACATGACCGAAGAGCTTCTTCTTGCCGGAGCCGACATCGTCAAGGTCGGCATCGGCCCGGGCTCCGTCTGCACGACCCGCAAGATGACGGGCGTGGGCTACCCGCAGCTTTCCGCCGTGATCGAATGCGCGGACGCCGCCCACGGCTTGGGCGGGCGCATCTGCGCTGACGGCGGCTGCACGGTCCCGGGCGACATCGCCAAGGCCTTCGGGGGCGGCGCCGACTGGGTGATGCTGGGCGGGATGCTCGCCGGCCACGACGAAGCGGGCGGCGAAACCGTGGAAGAAAACGGGAAGGTCTTCAAGCGCTTCTACGGGATGAGCTCGAAGAACGCCATGGACAAGTACGCCGGGGGCGTCGCCGCCTACCGAGCGGCGGAAGGCAAAGCCGTTCTCATTCCCGCCCGCGGTCCGGTGGACGCGACCGTTCAGGGGATCCTCGGGGGCGTGCGCTCCGCCTGCACCTACGTGGGCGCGCGTCGCCTCAAGGAGCTCACGATGCGCACGACCTTCGTTCGCGTCGGCATGCAGACGAACGACGTCTTCGGTTCGAGCGGTAGCTGAGTCCGCGCGTTTCCGACGAGGCGAGGCGACGACCGCATCCGTCGCCCGCCCGACGAACGTCCCGCAGGAAGGGGTCGCACCCCTCGGCGGGGCGTTCTTGTTTTAGGATGTGGAAAGATTGCAACCGGGTGCGGGTCCGCGAATGCGAATTCCGCCCGCACGCCGAACCGATTAACGGCCGAGTAAGCTTCGGCGGGTAACGTTACCCGCGGGGCTTCGTTCGCCGACGACTCCATCGTACGAATCCAGAGATCAACGTGAGCATTTTCGACACCGCCCAGTTTGTGATTTCCGCCGCCAAGCTTTCCGGCCTGCCGCGGGGGGACGCGCCCGAAATCGCTTTTGCCGGCCGATCCAACGCCGGCAAATCGACGACGATCAACGTGCTGACCCGAAAGACGCGACTGGCTTTCGCGAGCAAGACCCCGGGTCGCACGCAACTCATCAACTTCTTCGGGCTCACGCGCCGAGCCGAGGAGGGCGGCCGTGAAACGGTCGGTCACCTCGTCGACCTGCCGGGTTACGGCTTTGCCAAGGCGAGCGAAGACACGCGCCGCACGTGGTCCGACCTCGTGGGCGGGTACATCGCGCGACGCGAAGCGTTGACGGGCCTCGTGATCGTCATGGACGCGCGCCGTCCCTTCATGCCGACCGACGAGTGGCTGATCGAATTCATGAAGGCACGCCCGGGCGTGAAGATGCACTGGCTCCTTAACAAGGCCGATCAGCTGAAGACCATGGAACGACGCAAGGTGCTGCGGGAAGCCGAAGCCCGGGCGCGCGAAATCGGTCCTCACGTCACGGTGCAGCTCTTCTCGGGCCTCAAGAAAGAGGGGACCGCGGAGCTCGCCGAACGGCTCGAACTCTGGCTCGGCCTGCGCGAACCCGCGCCCGAAGTCGAAACCCCGAGCGCGAACGCGACCCCCGAAAAAAACGACTGATTTTTTTAGCGGAGACCCCTGAATCTCCTGAGGTAACTGAAATGCAGACTCTTGGTGCATATCCGAGCGTGCGCATGCGTCGCATGCGTCACGACGACTTTTCCCGCCGCCTCATGCGCGAAAACGTGCTGACGGCCAACGACCTCATCCTGCCCGTCTTCGTGATGGAAGGTACGTCCCGTCGCGAACCCGTTCCCTCGATGCCGGGCGTCGACCGTCTGACGATCGACGAACTCCTCAAGGTCGCGGGCGAATGCGTCGAATACGGCATTCCGATGCTCGCGCTCTTCCCGCACATCGAAGACGACCTGAAGACCCCCGACGGTCGCGAAGCCGCCAACCCCGACGGTCTCATTCCGCGCGCCGTGAAGGCCCTCAAAGCCGCCTATCCGCAGCTCGGCATCATGTGCGACGTGGCGCTCGACCCCTACACGACGCACGGTCAGGACGGTCTCATCGACGAAACGGGCTACATCCTCAACGACGAAACGATCGAAGTGCTCGTCGAGCAGGTTCTCGCTCAGGCCCGCGCGGGCGCCGACGTCGTCGCTCCGAGCGACATGATGGACGGGCGCATCGGCATCATCCGCGACCGCCTTGAAAAGGAAGGTCTCATCCACACGCGCATCATGGCCTATTCGGCCAAGTACGCCTCCTGCTACTACGGTCCCTTCCGCGACGCCGTGGGGTCCTCCTCGAACCTCGGCAAGTCGAACAAGGCGGTCTACCAGCAGGACCCCGCCAACGGCGACGAAGCGCTCTGGGAAGTGGGTCTCGACCTCGCCGAAGGCGCCGACATGGTGATGGTGAAGCCGGGCGTTCCCTACCTCGACGTCCTCTGGCGCGTGAAGGAAGAGTTCAAGGCCCCGACCTTCGCCTACCACGTCTCGGGCGAATACGCGATGATCAAGTTCGCCGCCATGGCGGGCGCCATCGACGAAAAGAAGATCGTCTACGAAACGATGGTCTGCTTCAAGCGTGCGGGTGCCGACGGCATCCTCACGTACTACGCCCTCGACGTCGCGCGTTGGATCAAGGAAGGCTACAGCTACTGACCGACCGCCCTCGAATGAGGAAAAGCCCCGCCTGCGAGCGGGGCTTTTTCGTTTTGCGCAAGGCCTCAGAAGCCTTCGCGAAGGCGACGCAGTTCGCGACCTTCGCGCTTCGTGGGGCGACCGTGTCGGATGGTCGACGCAGGTTCGAAGGCGATCTGGCGGCGCTCCTTGGCGGCTTCGCGCGCCTGAAGGCTTTCCTCCGTTTCGCGGTAGAGCTTTCGGGCGGCTTCGGCGGGTCCGCGCTGATTGGAGAGGGCTTCGACGTAGACGACGAACACCTCGTCGCCGCGGCGAATTTCAAGGCGGTCCCCGACGCGCACGTCGCGCGAGGGTTTCGCACGCTGACCGGCTATAAGCACGCGCCCGAGGCCGACCTCTTCCTGGGCGAGGGAGCGGGTTTTGAAAAACCGCGCCGCCCACAGCCACTTGTCGATACGCATGGCATCCATGACTTCCTCCGTGTTCCGGCTAAGAAAAAAGCCCGATCGCGGGACCGGGCTTTTCAGGTAACGGCGGACGGGGGCTCCTCGGAAGAAGCGTCCGCCCGCAGCGGAAGTTACGCGTCGAAATTATTCGGCGGTGACTTCTTCGGCCTTTTCGGCGCGTTCCGTGAGTTCCATGTAGGCCATGGGGGCGTTGTCGCCGACGCGGTAGCCCATCTTCAGGATGCGGGTGTAGCCGCCCTGACGGTTCGCAAAGCGCGGGCCGATGACGTCGAAGAGCTTGACGACGACTTCGCGGTCACGCAGGCGGTTGAAAGCGAGGCGCTTGTTGGCGAGCGTGGGTTCCTTGGCGAGCGTGATCATCGGTTCGACGACACGACGGAGTTCCTTGGCCTTCGGCAGCGTGGTCTTGATGGCTTCGTGCTTGATGAGCGAGCACATCATGTTGCGGAGCATGGCGAGGCGGTGGGCGCTCGTGCGGTTGAGCTTGCGAAGACCATGACGATGACGCATGATTCGTATTCCTTAAGAGTGAGTCTTGAAAAAAGCCCCCGTGTCTTCTATCCGTTCGGTCGAACGGCGGTCGGGTGAGCAAGAAGAAAGGCGCAATCATAAACGATTGCGCCTTCGCGTTCAACTCGAAACCGGAAGTTTGAAGAACCTTCCGGAATTCCGGTCGATTAGCGTTCGATGTTGGCGGGCGGCCAGTTTTCGAGCTTGCTGCCGAGCGTCAAACCGTGAGCGGCGAGCACTTCCTTGATTTCGTTCAAGGACTTGCGGCCGAGGTTCGGCGTCTTGAGCAGTTCGTTTTCCGTGCGCTGGATGAGGTCGCCGATGAAGTAGATGTTCTCGGCCTTCAGGCAGTTGGCGGAACGAACCGTGAGTTCGAGGTCGTCGACCGGACGCAGGAGGATCGGATCGATCGGAGGCGGATTGTTGGCCGCTTCTTCTTCCTTCTCGACGGTGACGTCGTCGGGGTGGATCGAACCGAAGACCGTGAGCTGATCCTGGAGGATGCGCACGGATTCGCGAAGGGCTTCTTCCGGACCGATGGCGCCGTTCGTTTCGATCGTCATTTCGAGCTTGTCGAGGTCGGTGCGCTGCGCGACGCGAGCGGCCTGAACCTGATAAGCGACGCGACGGATCGGCGAGAAGGACGCGTCCATGATGATGCGGCCGATGTTGGTCTTCGAGTAGTCGTCGCGGAAGCCGCGGACGTCGCCGGGCTGGTAGCCGCGACCCTTCTCGATCTTGACCTGCATTTCGAGACGGCCGCCCGAAAGGTGAGCGATCACGTGTTCGGGGTTGAGAACCTGAACGTCGTGGGGGAGGTCGAAGTCGCCGGCGGTGACGATGCCTTCGCCGTCCTTGCGGAGCATGACGGTGACTTCGTCGCGGCCTTCGAGCTTGAAGACGACGCCCTTGAGGTTGAGGAGGATGTCCACGACGTCTTCGAGGACGCCGTCGATCTGGGAGTATTCGTGAACGATGCCCGTGATCTGCGCTTCCGTGGGAGCGTAGCCGACCATCGACGCGAGGAGAATGCGACGGAGCGCATTGCCGAGCGTGTGGCCGTAGCCGCGTTCGAACGGTTCGAGCGTGATGACGGCACGGTTGGGGTTGTCGGCGTCCGGACGGACGTCAACCATCGTGGGCTTCAAAAGAGCGGTGCTTGCCATGGTGATATTCCTGCTTGCCCTCGGTTCGTTACGCCGATAAGGCGGGATTGGACCGGCCAGACGGACGGCCGCCTGCATTGTAATGCATTCGGGAGGGGCCTCAGGAGAAAGCGCCTCGCGAATGCCAACGCCGTAAGGGACAAAAACGCGGACTCCGGAGGAGACCGCGTTTTTTGCCTGTGGACATTGTCTGAGACGGATCGTTCCGCACTGCGCACTACACGGTGCGGAACGAGAGCCGTCGGGACAATTAGCGGGAGTAGCGTTCGATGATGAGGGCTTCGTTGATTTCCGGAGCGACTTCGTCGCGGGCCGGAACGTTCTTGAAGGTACCTTCGAACTTCTTCGGTTCGACGCTAACCCAGGCCGGGAAGCCGTTCTGCTGCGCGAGGTC
This sequence comes from Sutterella megalosphaeroides, assembly GCF_003609995.1. Taxonomy (NCBI): domain Bacteria; kingdom Pseudomonadati; phylum Pseudomonadota; class Betaproteobacteria; order Burkholderiales; family Sutterellaceae; genus Sutterella; species Sutterella megalosphaeroides. The sequence goes on along the minus strand of NZ_AP018786.1, from coordinate 336,467 downwards.
GAGAGCCTCGGCGATGCGGGCCTGCTTCTGGGCCTTTTCACGCACGGAGATGACGTCGCCGGCCTTGACATTGTAAGAAGGAATGTTCACCTTCTTGCCGTTCACGAGGATGGCGCCGTGGCTGACCAGCTGACGCGCTTCGGCGCGCGTGGAGCCGAAGCCCATGCGGTAAACGACGTTGTCAAGACGGCTTTCAAGGAGCTGGAACAGCTTTTCGCCGGTGTTGCCGCGCAGACGCGAGGCTTCCGCGAAGTAGCGGCGGAACTGACGTTCGAGCACACCGTACATACGCTTGGCCTTCTGCGTTTCACGCATCTGGTTACCGTAGTCGGACATGCGGGCTCCGGAAATCTTACCGTGCTGGCCCGGCTTGGAACCGACGTCCTTGACCTTGGAATCAAACGAACGACGGGCGCTCTTCAAATTAAGATCAATGCCTTCGCGGCGCGAAAGCTTGAGCTTAGGACCGAGATATCGTGCCATTTAAAAATGCCTCTTTTATCCTGTAGGTAATCCCTACATTCAGTCCACGTGCCTCAGTTTGCAGGTGGACACGGGGATACAACAGAAAATCAATCAGTGATTAGACGCGACGACGCTTGGAGGGGCGAACGCCGTTGTGCGGGATCGGCGTCACGTCCTGGATCGACGTCACGCGGATGCCGAGCGCGTTAAGGGCGCGCACGGACGATTCGCGGCCGGGACCGGGACCCCAAATGCGAACTTCGACGTTCTTGAGACCGTATTCAAGAGCGGCCTTACCGGCGACGTCGGCCGCAACCTGAGCGGCGAACGGCGTGGACTTGCGGGAGCCCTTGAAGCCCTGAGCGCCGGACGAGGACGCGGCGATCGCGTTGCCCTGGCGGTCGGTGATCGTGATGATCGTGTTGTTGAAGGAAGCGTGGACGTGGGCGATGCCTTCCGTCACAACCTTCTTGACCTTCTTACGAGCACGCTGCCCAGCAGCCTGCTTGGAATTGTTGCCAGCCATAGTAATCCTTTATTACTTCTTGAGCGTCACACCGGCCTTGCGGGGGCCCTTACGGGTGCGAGCATTGGTACGGGTACGCTGGCCGCGGCAGGGAAGACCGCGACGGTGGCGCATGCCACGATAGGTACCGAGGTCGATCAAACGCTTGATCGACAACTGGATTTCGCGACGCAGATCGCCTTCGACCGTGTACTTGGAAACACCATCACGGACGAGTTCGAGTTCGGCGTCAGTAAGATCCTTGATCTTCTTGGAATATTCAATACCGCAAGAATCGAGAATCGCACGAGCGCGAGAACGGCCGATGCCATAGATGGCGGTGAGACCGATTTCGGCGTGCTGCTGCGGCGGAATGTTAATACCGGCGATACGAGCCATTCTGTTACCTCTTTAGCCTTGACGCTGCTTGTGACGCGGGTCGGCGCAGATCACACGAACAACGCCCTTGCGCTTGATGATCTTGCACTTGCGGCACATCTTTTTGACCGAAGCGTTAACCTTCATTCTCATCTCCACGTGCACGAGTGCACGGATAACAATGCCCACATGGCAGAAACGCAGAATACTAATCGAAATTTCTGTTCCCTGCAACTCGAAACGGGACGTAGTGCATCCTGATGTTTCGGCTCGGGATTTCGGGTAACCATCGGGCGCCATTCCCGAAGGAAGGACGCCCGCCTGGAATCCCGCCATGCCGTTCCGGCCGGTCGGGCCGGAACAGGGCATCGGGTTTTTAACGATGGGTCGGAATTACTTCTGACCCAGGCCGCGGAAGTTGGTCTTCCGCAGCAAACTTTCATACTGGTGCGTCATCATGTACGCCTGAACCTGGCTCATGAAGTCCATCGTCACCACCACCACGATGAGCAGCGAGGTGCCGCCGAAGTAGAACGGCACGTTGAAACGAAGGTTCAGGAATTCAGGCACGAGGCAAACGAACACCAGATAGGCGGCACCGCCGAGCGTTAGGCGCAGAAGCACCCGGTCGATGTAGCGGGCCGTTTGCTCACCCGGACGGATGCCCGGGATGAAAGCACCACTCTTCTTCAGATTCTCCGCCGTTTCCTTCGGGTTGAAGACCAACGCCGTGTAGAAGTAGGCAAAGAAAACGATGAGCGCGGCGTAAAGGAGCGTGTAGAGCGGCTGCCCCGGAGAGAGCGAAGCGGCAAGGTCACGGATCCAGCGGGTGGAGTCCCCGCTCGTGAACCAACCCGCAAGGGTCGCCGGGAAGAGAATCAACGACGAAGCAAAGATCGGGGGAATAACACCCGACATGTTCATCTTGAGCGGCAGATACGAGCTCTGGCCGCCGTAGATTCGATTGCCGATCTGACGCTTGGCATAGTTGACGGTGATTCGACGCTGACCGCGTTCGACGAAGACGACGAAAGCGGTAACGGCGAGCACGATCGCGATCACGAAGATCGCCGCCAGGGGGCTGATGGCACCCGTCGAAACCAGCTGGAAGAGACCAGAGGCCCCGTTCGGGAGACCGGCCACGATACCGGCGAAGATGATGATCGAGATACCGTTGCCCAAGCCACGCTCGGTGATCTGCTCACCGAGCCACATGAGGAACATCGTCCCCGTGAGCAGGGAGACCGTCGTCGTGATGCGGAAGAGCATTCCGGGATCAAGAACGAGGCCCGCCTGGCTCTCGAGGGCGACGGCGATCCCGAACCCCTGGAAGATACCCAGTGCCAGAGTCCCGTAACGGGTGTACTGGGTGATCTTGCGGCGTCCGGATTCGCCTTCTTTACGCAACGCTTCAAGCGACGGCAGCACGTAGGACAGCATCTGCATGATGATCGATGCAGAGATGTACGGCATGATGCCGAGCGCGAACACCGAGAAGCGCGAGAGAGCGCCACCGGAGAACATGTTGAACAGCCCGAGAATGCCGCCCTGCTGCTGATTGAACAGCTGGTTGAGCATGTCGGGGTCAATACCCGGGACCGGCACATGAGCGCCGATACGGTAGACAACGAGCGCAAGCGCCAGGAAGATCAGGCGACCCTTAAGGTCGCCGTACTTGCTGAGGCCCGACTGCTGTTGCTTGGTGCTGGGGCTGGTCGCCACGTCGGTGTCCTCTTTAGAAGCTTTGAGTCTTAGTCAGCAATGGCGCCGCCGGCCGCTTCGATGGCAGCGCGGGCACCCTTGGTGACGCCGAGACCACGCACGGTGACCTTGCGGGTGATGCTACCCGAGAGGATCACGCGGGCGTTCTGAGCGAGAGCGGAAACGACGCCGGCGTCCTTGAGGACGGCGAGATCGATTTCTTCAACGCCCAGACGTTCCAAGTCGGACAGACGCACCACCTCGCAGAACTTGCGGGTAAGCGACGTGAAGCCGCGCTTCGGGAGGCGGCGATACATCGGCATCTGGCCGCCTTCGAAACCAACCTTGTGGAAGCCGCCAGCACGGGACTTCTGACCCTTGTGGCCGCGACCGGCGGTCTTGCCCCAGCCGCTGCCGACGCCGCGCCCGACGCGATGACGGGCGTGCTTCGAGCCCTCAGCGGGCTTGATCGTATTCAAACGCATTTTCGAATCCTTTCCGATCATTCGGCGCGCACGAGGTACGCAACCTTGTTGATCATGCCGCGCACGGCGGGCGTATCTTCGAGAACGCGCGACTGGTTGAGCTTCTTCAAGCCCAGGCCAGCGAGCGTGGCACGGTGATCCGCCTTCGTACCGATGGGGCTCTTAACCAGAGTAACCTTAACGGTCTTCTTTTCGGACATGTCTTGGTCTCCTGATTAGCCGAGGAGCTCTTCGACGGTCTTACCGCGCTTGGCGGCGATTTCCGCCGGGCTGCGCAGATTGTCGAGAGCCTTCAGAGTGGCACGAACCAGGTTGTAGGGGTTCGTGGAACCGTAAGCCTTGGCAACGACGTTGCGGATGCCGACGGCATCGCAAACGGCGCGCATCGGGCCGCCGGCGATCACGCCGGTGCCTTCGGGGGCGGGCATCATGATGACGCGGGAAGCGCCGTGACGACCTTCGACGGCGTGATGAATCGTGCCGTTCTTGAGCGGGACGCGCTTCATCGTGTGACGGGCACGTTCCATCGCCTTGGAGACGGACTGCGGCACTTCGCGGGACTTGCCCGTACCCATACCGACCGAACCGTCGCCGTCGCCGACAACCGTAAGAGCGGCGAACGCGAGGATGCGACCACCCTTAACAACCTTGGTGACGCGGTTGACCGCGATCATCTTTTCACGCAGGCCTTCGTCCTGTTCGTCGACCACAGCGTTTTTAGCTTGAACCTTAGCCATGAGCTCCTGCCTTAGAACTTGAGGCCGGCTTCGCGCGCGGCTTCAGCGAGCGCGGCGACACGGCCATGGTAACGGTAGCCGGAACGGTCAAAGGCGCAGGATTCGATACCGGCGGCCTTCGCCTTTTCGGCAAGACGGGCACCAACGATCTTGGCAGCGGCAATGTTGCCGCCGCGGCCCGTGACGGACGCGAGCTGCGCGCGCACTTCGGGTTCGAGCGTCGAGGCCGAAACCAGGGTGCGGCGGTTGTCCGCGGAAATGATGCTGGCGTAAATGTGCAGGTTGGTGCGATGGACCGTCAGGCGATCGACCTTCTGCAAGAGAATGCGGGCACGCGTGGCACGCGCGCGGCGCAAGCGGCTTTGTTTCTTGTTGATCATCTTCAATCGCCCCGATTACTTCTTCTTGGTTTCCTTGATGATGACGACTTCGTCGGCGTAACGGACGCCCTTGCCCTTGTAGGGTTCGGGAGCACGGTAAGCGCGGACTTCGGCAGCGGTCTGACCGACCTTCTGCTTGTCGGCACCCTTGATCACGATTTCGGTCTGGCTGGGCGTTTCAACCTTCACGCCGGCGGGCATCTGGTGCACGACGGGGTGGGAGAAACCGAGCGACAGGTTGAGCTTGTCGCCCTGAGCCTGGGCACGGTAGCCCACGCCCACGAGCTGGAGCTTCTTTTCGAAACCGACCGAGCAGCCCTTGACCATGTCGGCGACGAGCGCACGCATCGTACCGACGTTGGCGTTGGCTTCACGGGATTCATCAAGCTGGGAGAAGTGGAGGTGACCGTCTTCTTCCTTGATCGCAACCTTCGGAAGGATGTGCATCGACACTTCGCCGACGGGACCCTTCACGGAGATGTTTTCCTCGGTGAGCGTGTACGTCACGCCCTTGGCGATGGAAACGGGAATCTTAGCAATTCGGCTCATTTCACACTCCTTGGCTTAGGCGACGTAGCAGAGAACTTCACCGCCGATGCCGGCAGCGCGGGCAGCGCGGTCGGTCATCACGCCCTTCGGGGTGGAAACGATCGCGATGCCGAGACCGTTCATCACCTGGGGAATGGCGCCGGAGCTCTTGTAGATACGGAGGCCAGGACGGGAAACGCGTTCGAGGCGTTCGATCACGGGGCGGCCGGCGTAGTACTTGAGCTGAACACGAAGTTCGGGCTTGCCGTTTTCGGCGACCACAGCGAAGTCATCGATGTAGCCTTCATCCTTCAGAACCTTGGCGATCGCAACCTTCAGCTTGGAGGAAGGCATGACCACTTCGGCCTTGTCGACGATCTGACCGTTGCGGATGCGGGTCAGCATGTCGGCGATCGGATCACTCATACTCATTGTTGTAATCTCCTCGCTTACCAGCTGGCCTTGACAAGGCCGGGAATGTCACCGCGCATGGCGGCATCACGGATCATGCCGCGGCACAGACCGAACTTGCGGAACGTGCCACGGGGACGACCGGTCAGGGCGCAGCGGTTGCGCTGGCGGACCGGGCTCGCGTCGCGCGGGAGAGCCTGCAGCTTGGCGCGGGCTTCCAGGCGCTCTTCCATCGAGCGGGTAGCGTCGTTGATAATAGCCTTGAGGGCGGCGCGCTTGGCCGCGAACTTGGCGACCGTAGCGGCGCGCTTGGCTTCGCGGTTAATCAGAGCAAGTTTTGCCATTTTGCGTCAACCCTTAGTTGCGGAACGGGAAGTTGAAACCGGCAAGAAGCGCCTTGGCTTCTTCGTCGGTCTTCGCCGTCGTGGTAATCGAAATGTTCATCCCGCGGAGAGCGTCGATCTTGTCGTATTCGATTTCCGGGAAGATGATCTGTTCCTTGAGGCCGATGTTGTAGTTGCCGCGGCCGTCGAAGGCGCGACCCGACACGCCGCGGAAGTCGCGAACGCGGGGGAAGGCAACCGTAACGAGACGGTCAAGGAAGTCGTACATGCGTTCGCCGCGGAGCGTGACCATGCAGCCGATGGGCATGTTTTCGCGAATCTTGAAGTTCGCGATGGCCTTGCGGGTGCGGGTGATCACAGGCTTCTGGCCGGCGATCTTGGTCATGTCGGCGACGGCGTTGTCGACGAGCTTCTTGTCGTTCACGGCTTCACCGACACCCATGTTGAGGGTGATCTTGGTGATGCGGGGAACCTGCATGACGGTCTTGTAGCCGAACTTCTTGGTGAGTTCGGGGACGATCGTGTCCTGATAAAGAGAACTAAAACGCGACATCGTCACCCTCATTCGGCCTTGGCGCCGACAACAGCGCCGTTCGACTTGAACACGCGAACCTTCTTGCCGTCGACTTCCTTGAAGCCGACGCGGTCACCCTTACCGGTAGCCGGATTGACCAGCATGACGTTCGACTGATCGATGGGCATCGTCTTGTCGACGATACCGCCGGTCACGCCGAGGGTGGGATTCGGACGAACACACTTCTTGACGACGTTAACGCCTTCGACAATGACGTGGCGGTCATCGACGCGGGAGAGGACGGTGCCCTTCGTGCCCTTGTCGCGGCCAGCAATGACGATGACTTCGTCACCCTTACGGATACGCTGCATCGCTTCTCCTTGAATTAGATAACTTCAGGAGCAAGCGACACGATCTTCATGAACTGCTCGGTACGCAGTTCACGCGTCACCGGCCCGAAGATGCGGGTGCCGATCGGCTCCAGCTTGTTGTTGAGAAGAACGGCGGCGTTGCCGTCGAAGTTGATCGACGAACCGTCCGCGCGGCGAACACCGTGAGCGGTACGAACGACGACCGCGTTGTAAACTTCGCCCTTCTTGACACGGCCGCGGGGGGCCGCTTCCTTGACAGTCACCTTGATGACGTCACCGATGTTGGCATAACGGCGCTTGGAGCCGCCCAACACCTTGATACACATCACCGAACGCGCACCGGTGTTATCGGCGACGTCCAGTCGGCTTTGCATCTGAATCATGGTTAGAAAATCCCAACTTATTCCACATTAGCGGATAGTATTGGTCCCGTTTCGGGAGGAAGGTCATAAGCGAGACCGCTCCGAAGCCCCGACTGCAGGGTCGGGGGAAACGGGCTCAATCACAACCCTAGAAATGCATCGCCCGGAACACCACCAGGGGTCTTCCGGGCGACGGGTTGCAACTATAACTTAGGAAAAATTATCGTGCAACCGATTTGAGCGTTTTTTTGCTCGCGACGCGATTAAAGCACTTCGGCCTTCGAAATCACGCGGGTCACGACCCAAGACTTGGTCTTGGACATCGGACGCGTTTCCGCGATTTCGACCTTGTCGCCTTCACCGCAGCCGAGTTCGTCATGAGCATGATACTTCTTGCTCTTGAGAACGTACTTGCCATACAGCGGATGCTTGACCTTACGTTCCACGAGAACCGTAACGGTCTTTTCCATCTTGCTGCTGGTCACCGTGCCCTGGAGGGTACGGGTCAGAGCTTCATTGGTCTGTTCGGTCATTTCGTGGTCGCCTTCTGGGTAAGGATCGTGCGGGCACGCGCGATGTCACGACGCGTAGCACGCAGCGAAGCCGTATTCTGGAGCTGCTGGGTGGACTTCTGGATGCGGAGCTTGAATTCCGTCTTCAGAAGATCGTTGAGTTCCTGCTTGAGCGCGGCCTCATCCTTGGCGCGCATTTCCTTAGCGTTCATGTCCGTCTCCTTACATGCCGATCTGGCGGACAACGAACGTGGTCTTCACGGGCAGCTTGGCCGCGGCGAGCGCGAAGGCTTCGCGGGCGAGCTGTTCGTCAACCCCGTCCATTTCATAGAGCACGCGGCCCGGCTGAACGAGCGCGACCCAGTATTCGGGATTACCCTTACCGTTACCCATTCGGACTTCGGCGGGCTTGCTCGAGATGGGCTTGTCCGGGAACACGCGGATCCAAACGCGACCACCGCGCTTGATGTGGCGCGTGATGGCGCGACGGGCAGCTTCGATCTGGCGAGCCGTGATGCGGCCGCGTTCGAGCGTCTTCAGACCGAATTCACCGAACGAAACGTTCGCGCCACGGGTGGCGAGACCGTAGTTGCGGCCCTTCTGGTCCTTACGATATTTGCGACGATTCGGTTGCAGCATCGTTATTCTCCGTCCTTAGCAGCAGGCTTGCGCGCGGGGCGGTCCTGCTTCATTTCGTTGCGGCGGCCGTTGTTGCGGCGCGCACCGGGCTTGCCGGCACGGTCGCCCGGGCGGCGGCTGCGGCGGTCTTCACGGGGAGCCTGAGCTTCGAGGGCTTCGGCGTTGAAGTTGTCGCCCTTGTAGACCCAGACCTTGACGCCCACGACGCCGTACGTCGTGTGCGCTTCGGAGAAGCCGTAGTCGATGTTCGCGCGAAGCGTGTGCAGGGGCACGCGGCCTTCGCGGTACCATTCGGAACGGGCGATGTCGGCGCCGTTCAGACGGCCCGAGGACATGATCTTGATGCCGAGGGCACCGAGACGCATGGCGTTCTGCATCGCGCGCTTCATGGCACGGCGGAACATGACGCGCTTTTCGAGCTGCTGCGTGATGCCGTCGGCGATCAGCTGAGCGTCGAGTTCGGGACGACGAACTTCTTCGATGTTGACGTGAACGGGCACGCCCATCATCTTCTGAACTTCGGCCTTAAGCGCTTCGATGTCGGCGCCCTGCTTGCCGATCACGATACCGGGACGAGCCGAGAAGATCGTGATGCGAGCGTTGTTCGCCGGACGTTCGATGAGGATGCGGCTCACGCTGGCGTTGCGAAGCTTCTTCTGGAGGAAGCTGCGGACAGCGAGGTCTTCACCGAGCGTGCGGGAGAATTCGCGGCCAACCGCGTACCAACGCGACGTCCAGTTGCGCGTCACGGGAAGACGGAAGCCGGTGGGATTAATTTTCTGACCCATGGTACACCTTTACTTAGCTTTCGCGTCGCCGACGGAGATATAGATATGGCTGGTCTGCTTGTTGATGCGCGTGCCGCGGCCCTTGGCGCGAGCGGCGAAACGGCGCAACGTGGCAGCCTTTTCCACATGGATCTTGGTCACGACGAGCGTGTCGATGTCGGCACCGTCATTGTGCTCGGCATTCGCGATGGCGCTTTCGAGAGCCTTCTTGATGATGACCGCGGCCTTCTTCTGCGTGAAGGTGAGGATGGCGAGGGCCTTGTCCACGGGCTTGCCGCGAACGAGGTCAGCAACCAAACGACCCTTCTGGGCCGACAGGCGGACACCACGGACGATAGCAGTAGTTTCCATTTACTTACCCACCTTCTTGTCACCGGCAGCGTGGCCCTTGAACGTGCGCGTGAGCGCAAATTCGCCGAGCTTGTGGCCGACCATGTTTTCGTTGATGTACACCGGAACGTGCTGACGGCCGTTGTGGACGGCGATGGTCAGACCAATGAATTCCGGAAGAATCGTCGAACGACGCGACCAGGTCTTGAGCGGACGCTTGTCGCGGCTCGCCTGAGCGGCTTCGACCTTCTTCATGAGGTGCCCGTCGACGAACGGGCCTTTCTTCAAAGAGCGAGACATTCAAGGCCCCCTTACTTGCGGTTACGACGCGACACGATCATGGAATCGGTGCGCTTGCTGTTGCGGGTGCGGTAGCCCTTGGTGAGCTGACCCCAAGGCGTGACAGGAGCACGACCGGTACCGGTCTTGCCTTCGCCGCCGCCGTGCGGATGGTCGACCGGGTTCATGGCAACGCCACGGACCGTCGGACGGATACCGCGCCAGCGCTTCGCACCGGCCTTGCCGAGTTCGCGGAGGCTGTTTTCTTCATTGCCGACCGTGCCGATCGTGGCGCGGCATTCAATGAGAACGCGACGGACTTCACCGGAGCGCAGACGAATCTGAGCGTATTCGCCTTCGCGAGCGACGAGCTGAGCGAAAGCACCGGCGGCACGAACCATCTGGGCGCCCTTGCCCGGGAGGAGTTCGATGCAGTGAATCGTCGAACCGACCGGGATGTTACGCAGCGGAAGCGTGTTGCCGACCTTGATCGGGGATTCCGGGCCGTTCATGATTTCCTGGCCGACCGTCAGGCCCTTCGGGGCGATGATGTAGCGGCGTTCGCCGTCGGCGTAGAGCACGAGAGCGATGTTGGCGGAACGGTTCGGATCGTATTCAATGCGTTCGACGCGGGCGGGCACGCCGTCCTTCTGACGCTTGAAGTCGATGATACGGTAGGCGCGCTTGGCACCGCCACCCTTGTGGCGGCAGGTGATGTGGCCGTTGTTGTTACGGCCCGAGCCGCGATTCTTCTTCTCAACGAGAGCGGCCCAGGGCTTGCCCTTGTGGAGCTCCTTGTTGACAACCTTGACCGCGTGACGGCGACCGGCGGAAGTCGGCTTGAGTTTGACGAGAGCCATTACTTCACCTCTTGCGCGAAGTTGATTTCTTCACCCTTGGCAACGGAGACGATCGCCTTACGAACGTCGTTGCGCTTGCCCATGAAACGGCCGAAGCGCTTCTGCTTGCCCTTCAGGTTAAGAATTTGAACGGAGTTGACGTGCACGTTGAAGAGCATTTCAACAGCAGCCTTAACTTCGGTCTTCGTGGCGTTCGGAACGACAACGAAAGAGACCTGGTTGTGCTTCTCGGCAACCATCGTGGACTTTTCAGAGATCACGGGGCCGACGAGCACCTTCATCAGACGTTCCTGGTTCATGCCAACATCTCCTCAATCTGGGCGACAGCCGCCTTCGTGACAACGATCTTGTCGAAGTAAAGGAGGCAGAGCGGATCGGCGTAGCGCGGCGGGACGACGAGAACGTCCTTCATGTTGCGCGACGCGAGGATGAGGTTGTCGCTGAGCTCTTCGTCTTCGACGATGATGAGGGTCTTCGTGTTGAGGCCCATCGTCTTGAGCTGATCGGCAAAAGCCTTCGTCTTCGGGAGATCAGCCTTGATGGTTTCGACAACCGTCAGACGTTCGTCGGCGACGAGCTTCGAGTAGATCGTAGCCATCGCAGCGCGGAACATCTTCTTGTTGACCTTCTGGCTGAAGTTTTCGACCGGCGAGTTCGGGAACGCACGGCCGCCCCCACGCCACACGGGCGAGGACGTCATACCGGAACGGGCACGACCCGTACCCTTCTGACGCCAGGGCTTCTTCGTGGAGTGGTGGACCTCAGCTCGCGTGAGCTGAGCGCGCGTGCCGAGACGCGCATTGGCCTGGAAAGCCACCACGATCTGGTGGACCAGGGCTTCGTTGTATTCACGACCGAACACGGCGTCGGCGGCCGCAACCGTCTTACCCTGCTCGTTCAGGACATTCAGTTCCATTGTTTCGCTCCTTACGCCTTAACAGCCGGACGGACGATGACTTCGCCGCCCTTAGCGCCGGGGACCGCACCGCGAACCAGCAGAAGCTGACGTTCAGTGTCGACACGCGCGATCACGAGATTCTGAGTCGTGCGCTGCACATCGCCCAGATGGCCGGCCATACGCTTACCGGGGAACACACGGCCCGGGTCCTGGCGGTTACCGATGGAGCCGGGAGCGCGGGTCGTCACGGAGTTACCGTGGGAAGCGCGGTTGGACGAGAAGTGGTGGCGCTTGATGGCGCCAGCGAAACCCTTACCGATGGTCGTGCCGGTCACGTCGACCTTCTGGCCTTCCGTGAACATTTCGCACGAGAGGGTCATGCCGGGCTTGAATTCGGCGACCTTTTCGGCATCGATATGGAACTCTTTGAGCGTCGAACCCGCTTCGACGCCGGCCTTGGCAAAATGGCCGGCAAGGGGCTTGCTCACACGCGAGGGCTTCTTGGAGCCGAACGCGACCTGGATTGCATTGTAGCCGTCGGTTTCGACCGTCTTCACCATCGTGACACGGTTGTTCGACACGTCGAGCACGGTCACGGGCACGGACACGCCGTCTTCCGTGAAAATACGCGTCATGCCGATCTTACGACCGACGAGGCCGAGCTTATCACTCATTGTTTTCTCCACCCCGGCTGCGATTGGCCGGGACCGTTTTCCAAAAAAATCCTTGCCCTTTCGTTTGAAGTCGGAAAGGGATCAGGACAGAAAGGCGCGATTGTAGCCGTCTTGAAAATCCCATGCAACTGAAGTTGCTGTATTTTTTGAGGACGGCCGGGGATCAATCGTATTACTGGACCTTGATCTTGACGTCGACGCCGGCGGGAAGATCGAGCTTCATGAGCGCGTCAACCGTCTTGTCGGTGGGATCAACGATGTCCATGAGACGCTGGTGCGTGCGGATTTCGAGCTGGTCGCGCGAGGTCTTGTTGACGTGCGGCGAACGGAGAATGTCGAAACGCTGGATGCGGGTGGGGAGCGGAACGGGGCCGCGAACGACGGCGCCGGTGCGCTTGGCGGTGTCAACGATTTCAAGAGCCGACTGATCGATCAACTTGTAGTCGTACGCCTTGAGGCGGATGCGAATGCGCTGAGACTGCATTTCGTTTTCCTAGAAAAAAGAACAAAAAAAGAACAGAGGGAGCGGAGTATAACCCCGCTCCCTCTGTCGATCAAGTCAAACGACCGGATTTTTTGCGCCTAAGCGCGAACCCGTGTTTATTCGATGATCTGGGCAACGACGCCGGCACCGACGGTGTGGCCGCCTTCGCGGATGGCGAAGCGGAGGCCCTGTTCCATGGCGATCGGGCAGATGAGCTTGACGGTCATCGTGATGTTGTCGCCGGGCATGACCATTTCAACGCCTTCCGGCAGTTCGATCGTACCCGTCACGTCCGTCGTACGGAAGTAGAACTGGGGACGATAGCCCTTGAAGAACGGGGTGTGACGGCCGCCTTCTTCCTTCGTCAGGACGTAGACTTCGCCCTTGAAGTGCGTGTGGGGCGTGATCGAACCGGGCTTGGCAAGAACCTGGCCGCGTTCGACGTCTTCACGCTTCGTACCGCGGAGAAGGATACCGACGTTGTCGCCGGCCTGACCCTGGTCGAGCAGCTTGCGGAACATTTCGACGCCCGTGCAGGTCGTCTTCGTCGTGGGCTTGATGCCGACGATTTCGATTTCGTCGCCAACCGAGATCACGCCGCGTTCGACACGGCCCGTAACCACCGTACCGCGACCGGAGATCGAGAACACGTCTTCGATCGGCATGAGGAACGGAAGGTCAACGGCGCGTTCCGGCGTCGGGATGTAGCTGTCGAGCACTTCGGCAAGCTTGAGGATGGCCGGTTCGCCGAGGGGGCCCTTGTCGCCTTCGAGAGCGAGCTTGGCGGAACCCTTGACGATGGGAATGTCGTCGCCCGGGAAGTCGTACTTCGAGAGGAGTTCGCGAACTTCCATTTCAACGAGTTCGAGAAGCTCTTCGTCGTCGACCATGTCGCACTTGTTCAGGAAGACGATGATGTAGGGAACGCCGACCTGACGGGCGAGCAGGATGTGTTCGCGCGTCTGGGGCATGGGACCGTCGGCAGCCGAGACCACGAGGATCGCACCGTCCATCTGGGCGGCACCGGTAATCATGTTCTTGACGTAGTCGGCGTGGCCCGGGCAGTCAACGTGCGCGTAGTGACGCGTTTCCGTTTCGTATTCGACGTGAGCGGTATTGATGGTAATACCGCGGGCCTTTTCTTCAGGAGCCGCGTCGATCTGGTCGTACGCCTTGGCTTCGCCGCCGAAGTGCGACGAAAGGATCGTCGTGATCGCAGCGGTCAGCGTGGTCTTGCCATGGTCAACGTGACCGATGGTGCCCACGTTAACGTGGGGCTTGGTTCGTTCAAACTTACCCTTGGCCATTTTAGGTCCTTAAAGTAATGGGGTTAAAACTCTGAGTATTTTAGATTACTTCGCCTTGTCAGCGATGACGGCTTCGGCGACGTTGCGCGGAGCTTCAGCGTAGTGCTTGAATTCCATCGTGTAGGTCGCACGGCCCTGCGTGAGCGAGCGGAGCTGCGTGGCGTAGCCGAACATTTCGGCGAGGGGAACCTCGGCCTTGATGCTCTTGCCGCCGCCGACGAGGTCGTCCATGCCCTGGATGACGCCGCGACGGGACGAAAGGTCGCCCATGACGTCGCCCATCTTTTCTTCGGGCGTTTCGACTTCAACGGCCATGATCGGCTCGAGGAGCACGGGGTTGGCCTTGCGCATACCGTCCTTGAAGGCCATCGAAGCGGCCATCTTGAAGGCGTTTTCGTTCGAGTCGACTTCGTGGTACGAACCGAAGTGGAGCGTGACCTTCACGTCGACGACCGGGAAGCCGGCGAGCACACCCGCCTTGAGCGTGTCTTCCACGCCCTTTTCAACGGCCGGGATGTATTCACGGGGAACCACGCCGCCCTTGATGGCGTCGACGAATTCGAAGCCCTTACCGGGTTCGAGCGGTTCGAGCTTGAGAACCACGTGACCGTACTGGCCGCGGCCGCCCGACTGCTTGGCGAACTTGCATTCGGCGTTTTCGACGACGGAGCGGATCGTTTCGCGGTAGGCCACCTGGGGCTTGCCGACGGTCGCTTCGACGTTGAATTCGCGCTTCATGCGGTCGACGAGAATTTCAAGGTGGAGTTCGCCCATACCCGAAATAATCGTCTGGCCGGATTCTTCGTCCGTACGAACGCGGAACGACGGGTCTTCCTGAGCCAGGCGGTTGAGGGCGAGAGCCATCTTTTCCTGGTCGGCCTTCGTCTTGGGTTCCACGGCCTGCGAAATAACAGGTTCCGGGAATTCCATGCGTTCGAGGATGATCGGGGCTTCGATCGCGCAGAGCGTGTCGCCCGTCGTCACGTCCTTCAGACCCACGGCGGCGGCGATGTCGCCGGCTTCAACGAACTTGATTTCCTTACGTTCGTTGGCGTGCATCTGGAGGAGTCGACCGATACGTTCCTTCTTGTTCTTCACGGAGTTGAGAACCGTGTCGCCGGAGTTGAGAACGCCGGAGTAGACGCGCAAGAACGTGAGCTGGCCGACGTAGGGGTCGGTCATGATCTTGAAAGCGAGAGCCGAGAAGGGAGCGTCGTCGCTCGCTTCACGGGTAACTTCGTTGTCGTCGAGGTCGAAGCCCGGGACCGGCGGAATGTCGGTCGGAGCCGGGAGGAACTGAACGACGGCGTCAAGCATGCGCTGAACGCCCTTGTTCTTGAAGGCGGTACCGCAGAGCATCGGCTGCACTTCGCAGGCGATCGTGCGCTGACGGAGGCCGGCGATGATGTCTTCTTCGGAGAGGGTGCCCTCTTCGAGGTACTTGTTCATCAGCTCTTCGGAAGCTTCGGCGGCGCTTTCGATCATCTTTTCACGCCATTCTTCGGCCGTGGCCTGAAGGTTGGCGGGGATGTCCTGGTATTCGAACTTCATGCCCTGAGACTTGTCGTCCCAGATGATCGCCTTCATCTTGATGAGGTCGACCACGCCTTCGAACTGGTCTTCGGCGCCGATCGGCACGACGATGGGCACGGGGTTCGCCTGGAGGCGCTTCTTCATCTGGTCGTAGACCTTGAAGAAGTTGGCGCCGGTACGGTCCATCTTGTTGACGAACGCGAGGCGGGGAACGCGGTACTTGTTGGCCTGACGCCACACCGTTTCCGACTGGGGCTGAACGCCGCCGACCGCACAGTAAACCATGCAGGCGCCGTCAAGGACGCGCATCGAGCGTTCCACTTCGACCGTGAAGTCGACGTGGCCCGGGGTGTCGATGATGTTGAGGCGGTACGGTTCCCACTGCATTTCCATGCCGCGCCAGAAGGCGGTCGTGGCAGCCGAGGTAATCGTGATGCCGCGTTCCTGCTCCTGTTCCATCCAGTCCATCGTGGCGGCACCGTCGTGCACTTCGCCAATCTTGTGATTGACGCCCGTGTAGAACAGAATGCGTTCGGACGTGGTGGTCTTGCCCGCGTCGATGTGGGCGGAAATACCGATGTTGCGGTAACGCGAGATCGGGGTTTGACGAGCCATTTAAGGTTCCTCTCAAATACGCCGCACACGGCCCGGGGCCGTGTGCGGCAAGATGCGAATTAGAAGCGGAAGTGCGAGAAGGCCTTGTTGGCTTCAGCCATACGATGGACTTCGTCACGCTTCTTCATGGCGCCGCCACGGCCTTCGGCCGCGTCGAGCAACTCGCCAGCCAAGCGCTGCGGCATGGACTTTTCAGAACGCTTCTTGGCCGCTTCGCGGAGCCAGCGCATGGCGAGAGCCATACGGCGGACGGGGCGGACTTCAACCGGGACCTGGTAGTTGGCACCACCGACGCGGCGGGACTTGACTTCCACCAACGGACGGACGTTGTTGAGAGCGGTGGTGAAGACTTCCAGGGCGTTCTTGCCGGACTTTTCTTCGATCTGCGTGAGGGCGCCGTAAACGATACGTTCGGCCACGGCCTTCTTGCCGTCAAGCATGATCACGTTGATGAACTTGGTGATTTCAACGCTGCCGAACTTGGGATCGGGCAGCACTTCGCGTTTCGGAACTTCGCGACGACGGGGCATTTTTTACCTCTTTCGTGTCTTCAGTCTATGCACGTTCCCATTTCAAAGTGCGGGAATACGTGCAAATGTTTCATGAGCGGTCCCATGGACCGCGACTTACTCGGTCGGCTCAACCGGTGAACCCGACCGTTTCTCCACGGTGTGTCACCGCGAATGGAATTAAGCGGCCTTCGGGCGCTTGGCACCGTACTTGGAACGGGCCTGCTTACGATCCTTGACGCCCTGCGTGTCGAGGGAGCCGCGGACGATGTGGTAACGCACACCCGGAAGGTCCTTCACACGACCGCCGCGGATGAGGACGACCGAGTGTTCCTGCAGGTTGTGGCCTTCACCGCCGATGTAGGAGATGACCTCGAAGCCGTTGGTCAGACGCACCTTGGCGACCTTACGGAGAGCCGAGTTCGGCTTCTTCGGGGTCGTGGTGTACACGCGCGTGCAAACGCCACGCTTCTGCGGGCAGTTCTTCAGCGCGGGGCTCTTGCTCTTGTCGCGAGTGAGCTCGCGGGGCTTGCGAACAAGCTGGTTGATAGTAGGCATAAACGTCCGTCTAAAAATTGGCCGACCGCCGGGGGCGGAGGGCTCAGGTTTTTACTCAACTTTCCGGAACGGGGGACTTTTTGCGGTCCGAAGATCGCGGCGGGTCTGATCCCACTCTGGAAAGCACGTGATTTTCGGTCATAGCGCAGGCGCTGTCAAGCGAGGCCGCGCGATATTTTTCAATAAAAACAAACCGCCCCTTCGCGAGAAGGGGCGGTCGGGAAAGCGTTCCGATCGGAGAGCCGCCCTCTCGGGCGGACTCCCCTGCTCGCTTTACTCTTCCTGCTTGGGCTCTTCGGCCTTCGGAGCTTCGGCCGGAGCTTCGGCCTTGGCCTTGGCTTCGCCTTCGGGCTGAGCCGCGGCTTCGCCTTCACCCTCGCCTTCGGGCTCGGGTTCCGGATCACGGAAGGTGATCGGATGTTCGGCGTCTTCCTGGAAGTTCACGAAGAAGAACGGATCCTGCACGACCGGAGCGGCGGGAGCGACCGGTGCGTCGCCTTCGAAGGGCGACTCGATCGGATCGGCCGTTTCGCGCTCGATGCGTTCGGCAAGTTCCTTTTCCTTGTGAGCCTTGTGGTAGGCAAGACCCGTACCGGCAGGAATCAGGCGACCGACGATCACGTTTTCCTTCAGGCCGCGCAGTTCGTCGCGCTTGCCCATGATGGCGGCTTCCGTCAGAACGCGCGTCGTTTCCTGGAACGAAGCGGCCGAGATGAAGCTGTCCGTCGAGAGCGAGGCCTTCGTGATACCGAGGAGCACGTTGTCGTACGACGCCGGACGCTTGCCGAGCGCGATCACGCGATCGTTCTCGTCGAGCATTTCGGAGCGTTCGACCTGTTCGCCCTGGATGAAGTTCGTGTCGCCCGGATCGGTGATCTGAACGCGGCGCAGCATCTGACGAACAATCACTTCGATGTGCTTGTCGTTGATCTTCACGCCCTGCAGACGGTACACGTCCTGAACTTCGTCGACGATGTAGCGAGCGAGCTCTTCGATACCGAGCAGACGCAGGATGTCGTGCGGATCCACCGGACCGTCGACCACCTCTTCGCCCTTCTGCACGACCTGACCGTCGTGAACGAGAACGGTCTTGTCCTTGCTGATGAGCGTTTCGTGCGCGTTGCCTTCGCTGTCGGTGATGATGAGACGCTGCTTGCCCTTCGTTTCCTTACCGAACGTGACGGTACCCGTCACTTCGGCGAGCATGCCGGCATCCTTCGGGCTGCGGGCTTCGAAGAGTTCGGCCACTCGCGGCAGACCGCCGGTAATGTCTCGGGTCTTCTGCGATTCGGTCGGGATACGCGCGAGCACTTCGCCCATGCCGATTTCCTGACCGTCGCGGATCACCACGAAGGCGCCCACCGGCAGCTGAATCGTCACGGAATGGTCCGTACCCGGGATCTTCACTTCGTTGCCGTTTTCGTCGATGAGGTGCACCAACGGACGGAGAATGCCCGCGGAGCTCGCCTTGCCCGACTTCGTCGTGGTCTTCTTCGGGTCGATGACGACGAGGCTCGAGAGACCCGTCACTTCGTCGACCTGGTTCATGACCGTGACGTTTTCGATCACGTTCTCGAACTTGATGCGACCGGCGTACTCCGAAATGATCGGACGCGTCATCGGGTCCCACGTCGCGAGCTGCTGGCCGGCGCGGATTTCCTGATCCGGACGGACGAGCATCGTGGCGCCGTAAGGCACCTTGTGGCGTTCGCGTTCGCGGCCGTGTTCGGTCACGATCACTTCGCCCGAGCGGGAAATGACGACGAGTTCGCCCTTCGAGGACTTCACGTAGCGCATGGCGGGCGAGTACTGGATCGTACCGGCCGACTTCGCTTCGATGCTCGAGGCGACGGCGGCACGCGACGCGGCACCACCGATGTGGAACGTACGCATCGTAAGCTGCGTGCCCGGTTCGCCGATCGACTGAGCGGCGATGACGCCCACGGATTCGCCCGCGTTGACGATCGAGCCGCGGCCGAGGTCGCGACCGTAGCACTTCGCGCAAAGGCCGTAACGCGTTTCGCAGGTGAGCGGCGTGCGGACCTTGACCATGTCGATGCCGAGCTCGTCGATGAGATCGCACAGATCTTCGTCGATGAGGGTGCCGGCGGCGATGGCGACTTCGTTCGTGTCGGGGTTGATGACGTCAACCGCCGTCACGCGACCGAGCACGCGGTCGCGCAGCGCCTGGATGACTTCACCGCCTTCGACGAGCGCGCGCATTTCAACGCCGTGCGTCGTATGGCAATCGTCCTCGACCACCACGAGGTCCTGCGTCACGTCGACGAGACGACGCGTCAGGTAACCCGAGTTCGCGGTCTTCAGAGCCGTGTCGGCCAGACCCTTACGAGCACCGTGGGTCGAGATGAAGTACTGCAGAACGTTCAGACCTTCGCGGAAGTTCGCGGTAATCGGCGTTTCGATAATCGAGCCGTCCGGCTTGGCCATCAGGCCGCGCATGCCGGCGAGCTGACGGATCTGAGCGGCGGAGCCTCGAGCCCCGGAGTCGGCCATCATGTAGACGCTGTTGAAGGACTCCTGACGAACCTTCTGACCGTGACGGTCGATGGTGGGTTCGGTCGAGAGTTCCTGCATCATCACCTTGCCGACCTGGTCGGAGGTGCGGCCCCAGATGTCGACCACCTTGTTGTAGCGTTCGCCCTGCGTGACGAGACCCGAGGTGTACTGCGCCTCGATTTCCTTCACTTCCTGTTCGGCCGCACGGACGAGCTGCTCCTTCTGAGCGGGGACGGTCATGTCGCCCACGCAGATTGAGATGCCGGCGCGCGTCGAGAGACGGTAGCCGTTGTCCTTCAGACGGTCGGCGAAGATCACCGTGGCGTTGAGACCGCACTTGCGGAAGCAACGGTTGATGAGCTTGGCGATTTCCTTCTTCTTCAGGGTGATGTTGAGCTCCTTGAAGCTCATGCCCTTCGGAAGGATTTCGGAAAGGAGCGCGCGACCGACGGTCGTTTCGTAACGAACGACCTTCGGCGTCAATTCGCCCGTCTGCTTGTTGAGGTCGTACTCGCGGATGCGAACCGTACAACGCGTCTGCAGATCGACGACGTGGTTGTCCCAGGCACGCTGAACTTCGGCGACGTCGGCGAAGTACATGCCTTCGCCCTTGCCGTTGATGCGTTCGCGCGTGGCGTAGTAGAGACCGAGCACCATGTCCTGCGACGGAACGATCGACGGGTCGCCGTTCGCCGGGAAGAGCACGTTGTTCGAAGACATCATGAGGCTGCGCGCTTCGAGCTGAGCTTCGAGCGAGAGCGGGACGTGAACGGCCATCTGGTCGCCGTCGAAGTCGGCGTTGAACGCCGCGCAAACGAGCGGATGGAGCTGAATGGCCTTGCCTTCGATGAGCTTCGGTTCGAACGCCTGAATACCGAGACGGTGCAGCGTAGGAGCACGGTTAAGCATCACGGGGTGCTCGAAGATGACTTCTTCGAGGATGTCCCAAACGACCGCTTCCTGGTTTTCCACCATCTTCTTGGCGGCCTTCGGCGTGGGCGCGAGACCGCGCAGCACGAGCTTGTTGAAGATGAAGGGCTTGAAGAGCTCAAGCGCCATCAGCTTCGGCAGACCGCACTGGTGCAGACGAAGTTCCGGACCGACGGTAATAACGGAACGACCCGAGTAGTCGACGCGCTTACCGAGCAGGTTCTGACGGAAGCGACCCGACTTGCCCTTGATCATGTCGGCGAGCGACTTGAGCGGACGCTTGTTGGCGCCCGTCATCGCCTTGCCTCGACGACCGTTGTCGAGGAGCGAGTCCACCGCTTCCTGCAGCATGCGCTTTTCGTTGCGCACGATGATGTCCGGCGCCTTAATTTCGAGAAGGCGCTTGAGACGATTGTTGCGGTTGATGACGCGACGGTAGAGGTCGTTCAGGTCCGACGTGGCGAAGCGGCCGCCGTCGAGCGCCACGAGAGGACGCAGGTCGGGCGGGAGCACCGGCAGAACCGTCAGGATCATCCACTCGGGACGGATGCCCGAGTGCTGGAAGCCTTCGAGGACCTTGAGGCGCTTGGCGTACTTCTTGATCTTCGCTTCGGAGTTGGTCGAGCGGAGTTCTTCGCGCAGACGGTCGACTTCGCCGTCGATGTCGATCGTACGGAGAAGTTCGCCGATGGCTTCGGCACCCATCATGGCCTTGAAGTCGTCGCCGAATTCGGCCGTCGCCTGGATGAACTCTTCCTCGTTGAGCAGCTGACCGCGTTCGAGCGTCGAGAGGCCCGGATCGACAACGATATAGGCTTCGAAGTAAAGAACGCGTTCGATGTCGCGCAGCGGGATGTCGAGCACCATGCCCATACGGCTCGGCAGGCTCTTCAGGAACCAGATGTGTGCGACGGGGCTCGCCAGGTCGATGTGACCCATGCGTTCGCGACGCACCTTGGCGAGCGTGACTTCAACGCCGCACTTCTCGCAGATGACGCCGCGATTCTTGAGGCGCTTGTACTTGCCGCAAATGCACTCGTAGTCCTTCGTCGGGCCGAAGATCTTGGCGCAGAAAAGACCGTCGCGTTCCGGCTTCTGGGTACGGTAGTTGATCGTTTCCGGCTTCTTGACTTCGCCGTACGACCACGAATGGATCTTCTCGGGACTCGCAAGACCAATGCGGATCGCATCGAAATGCTCGTCCTTCTGGACCTGGTTGAAAATGTCGTTAAGCGCTGTTTTCATCGCTTAAGTTTCCTCATCAGTTCTTCACGAGGTCGATGTCGATACCCAACGACCGGATTTCCTTGACCAACACGTTGAACGACTCGGGCATACCCGCTTCGATCTTGTGATCGCCCTTGACGATGTTTTCGTACACCTTCGTACGACCGTTCACGTCGTCGGACTTGACGGTCAGCATTTCCTGCAGGACGTACGACGCACCGTAGGCTTCGAGGGCCCACACTTCCATTTCGCCGAAACGCTGGCCGCCGAACTGGGCCTTGCCGCCCAACGGCTGCTGCGTGACGAGCGAGTACGGACCCGTGGAACGGGCGTGCATCTTGTCGTCGACGAGATGGTGGAGCTTCAGGTAGTGCATGTAGCCCACGGTCACGGGACGCTCGAACGGTTCCCCCGTACGGCCGTCGTAGAGACGCGCCTGCGTCTTGGCGGGCGTCAGTTCGAGGCGCTGAGCTTCGTCGTCCGGGAACGCGAGGTCGAGCATCATGCGGATCTGCTCTTCGCTCGCACCGTCGAAGACCGGCGTCGCAAAGGGCATGCCGTTCTTGAGGTTGCGGGCGAGTTCCATGATCTCTTCGTCCGTGAGGCTGTCGAGATCTTCGGTCTTGCCGGTACGGTTGTAGACCTCGTTCAGGAACGAGCGGATCTGACGAGCCGTTTCGGTCTTGAGCATTTCTTCGATGCGCCAGCCGATACCCTTGGCGGCCCAGCCGAGGTGCACTTCGAGAACCTGACCGATGTTCATACGGGACGGAACGCCGAGCGGGTTGAGCACGATGTCGGCGGGACGACCGTCGGCCATGTACGGCATGTCTTCGACCGGGCAGATCTTCGAGACCACACCCTTGTTACCGTGACGGCCGGCCATCTTGTCGCCGGGCTGCAGACGACGGCGTTCGGCGATGTAGACCTTGACCATCTTGAGCACGCCCGGGGGCAGTTCGTCGCCACGGGTGAGCTTGTCCTTCTTGAGCTCGTACTTGCGGGCGTTTTCGGCACGGGTGTGCTCGATCGCCTGCTTCGTGAGTTCGATGTAGTGCTGGGCGGCTTCTTCTTCCATGCGGAGGTTGAAGAGGTCGTAGCCCTGCATCGCACCGAGGACGTCGGCCGTAAGAACGCCGTCCGCGCCGAGCCCTTCGAGCTGCATCGTGGAGACGACCTTGTGGCCCACGAGCTGACGACGCAGACGGTCGAACGCGTCGCGTTCGACGATGCGAAGCTGGTCGTCGAGGTCGCGGTGGTACTGCTTGAGTTCGTCGGCGATGATGCTTTCGGCACGCTTGTCGCGCTTGACGCCGTCGCGCGTGAAGACCTGAACGTCGATCACGGTACCGGTCATGCCCGAGGGAACGCGCAGCGACGTGTCCTTCACGTCGGAGGCCTTTTCACCGAAGATCACGCGCAGGAGCTTTTCTTCCGGCGTGAGCTGGGTTTCGCCCTTCGGCGTCACCTTGCCGACGAGCACGTCGCCCGCCTTGACTTCGGCACCGATGAAGACGATGCCCGAGTCGTCGAGGCGGTTGAGCTGGTTCTCGGAAAGGTTCGAGATGTCGCGGGTGATTTCTTCCGGCCCGAGCTTCGTGTCGCGGGAAACAACCGAGAGTTCTTCGATGTGGATCGACGTGTAGCGGTCGTCGGCGACGACGCGTTCGGAGATCAACACCGAGTCTTCGTAGTTGTAGCCGTTCCACGGCATGAACGCGATCAGCATGTTCTGACCGAGGGCAAGTTCGCCCATGTCGGTCGAAGCGCCGTCGGCGAGCACGTCGCCGCGGGCAACGTGGTCGCCCTTCACGACGATCGGACGCTGATTGATGTTCGTCGACTGGTTCGAGCGGGTGAACTTCTGCAGGTTGTAGATGTCCACGCCCGTTTCACCGGCCACGCTCTCTTCGTCGTTCACGCGAATAACCACGCGGTTGGCGTCGACGTAGTCGACGACGCCGCCGCGGCGAGCCTGGACGGTCGTCTTCGAGTCGACGGCCACCGTACGTTCGATCCCGGTACCCACGACGGGCTTTTCGGGTCGGAGGCACGGCACGCCCTGACGCTGCATGTTCGCGCCCATCAGAGCACGGTTCGCGTCGTCGTGTTCGAGGAACGGAATCAACGCCGCGGCGCACGAAACGATCTGCGACGGAGCCACGTCCATGTACTGGATGCGGTCGGGCGAAGCAAGGATCGTTTCGCCGTTGTCGCGCGCGGAAACGAGTTCCTGCGTGAGACGCCCTTCGTCGTCCATTTCCGCATTGGCCTGGGCAATGATGTACTTGCCTTCTTCAATGGCGGAGAGGTAATGGATTTCCTGCGTCGCAACGCCGTCGATCACCTTGCGGTACGGCGTTTCGAGGAAGCCGTACTCGTTGAGGCGGGCGTAAAGGGCGAGCGAGTTGATCAGACCGATGTTCGGACCTTCCGGCGTTTCGATCGGGCAGACGCGACCGTAGTGGGTCGAGTGCACGTCGCGGACTTCGAAGCCCGCGCGTTCGCGCGTCAGACCGCCCGGGCCGAGAGCCGAAATACGACGCTTGTGCGTGATTTCGGAGAGCGGATTCGTCTGGTCCATGAACTGCGAGAGCTGGCTCGAACCGAAGAATTCGCGAATGGCCGCGGAGATGGGCTTCGAGTTGATGAGGTCCTGCGGGGTCAAACCGTCGCTTTCGGCCTGGTTGAGGCGTTCCTTGACAGCTCGCTCGACGCGCACGAGGCCGGAGCGGAACTGGTTTTCGGCGAGTTCGCCGACGCAGCGAACACGACGGTTGCCGAGGTGGTCGATGTCGTCGACGCCGTTGACGGCGCAGTCGCGCACGACACCGTTTTCATCGATGAGCTTGACGTTGTCCTGACCGTTGCGAAGCGCGACGAGAAGAGCCATCGTGTCGACGATGTCTTCGTTCGTAAGCGTCATCGCGCCTTCGGCCGAGTCGCGACCGAAGCGGGCGTTGACCTTCATGCGGCCCACGCGCGACAGATCGTACGCGTCGGCATCGAAGAAGAGACGCTTGAAGAGCGTTTCGACGGCGTCTTCCGTGGGCGGTTCGCCCGGACGCATCATGCGATAGATCGCCACGCGAGCCGAGAACTGATCGGGCGTGTCGTCGAGGCGGAGCGTGTTGGAGATGTACGCGCCGTGGTCGAGCTCGTTCGTGAAGAGCGTTTCGATCTGGGCGACGCCCGCCGTGCGAAGCTTCGAGAGAAGACCTTCGGTGATTTCTTCGTTGCAGTTCGCGAGGAGTTCGCCTTCGGAGTCGACGACCGCCTTGGCGAGCACGCGACCGAGCAGGTACTCGTCGGGCACGACGATCGAGGTCATGCCGGCCTTCGTCATGTCACGGACATGCTTGGCGGTGATGCGCTTGTCGCGGGGCACGATGATCTTGCCGTCGGGTCCTTCGATGTCGAAGGAGACGGTCTGGCCCTTCAGGCGTTCGGCCACGAAGGGAAGTTCGGCGCCGACGGTGCGCAGCGTGAAGCGATCGAAGTCGAAGAAGCGCGCAAGGATGTCCTCGGCCGTAAAGCCGATGGCCTTGAGGAGGATCGTGCCGGGCATCTTGCGACGACGGTCGACGCGGAAGTAGAGAATGTCCTTCGCGTCGAATTCGAAGTCAAGCCAGGAGCCGCGGTACGGAATCACGCGCGCGGAGAAAAGAAGCTTCCCGGAGGAATGAGTCTTGCCCTTGTCGTGCTCGAAGAAAATGCCCGGGGAGCGGTGCAGCTGGCTGACGATAACGCGCTCGGTCCCGTTGACGATGAAGGAGCCCTTCTCCGTCATGAGCGGGATTTCGCCCATGTAGACGTCGTTCTCGCGGATTTCCTTCACGGTTTCCGGCTGCGCGGCTTCGCGATCGTAGATCTCGAGACGAATCTTGGCGCGCAGGCGGCTGCTGAACGTAAGACCGCGCAACTGGCACTCGGCGACGTCGAACTCGGGCTCGGCGAGTTCGTAGTTGACGAACTTGAGGCAAGCGTAACCGTTGTGGCTGCGGATCGGGAAGATGGAAGAGAATGCTGCCTGAAGCCCGACGGTAGCGTTGCGGGCGGCAGGAGCGACATTCGCCTGCAGGAATTCTTCGTAGGAACGAAGCTGAGTATCAAGCAGGGAAGGCACTTCAAGGACGCTCGGACGAGAGGCAAAGCTCTTCCGAATGCGCTTCTTTTCAGTGAACGAGTACGACATGGACACTCCGTTCGGCACTAGGGATGAACCAAAAAGTCGGATCTTGGAGGAACGCGGAACCTATGGACGCCGAAAAGCCGCTCGGCACTTCAGACAGGCATCTGAGTCCGCGCGGCGAACAAATCATCGGGCAGTGTGTTGGGACCGGTTCATCAAGGAAAGAGACTTTGATCTGTGTTCCTTCAAGGTTTATGCAGGAGGGGAACCTAGATCAAAGCCTCCTTGCGGAGGCTTTGACGCAGGGCAGTGATCCATTATCGCCTGCCCCGCGGAGTAATTCAACAAACGGAATTACTTGAGGACGACCTTGGCGCCGGCTTCTTCGAGCTTCTTGGCAGCGGCTTCGGCGTCGGCCTTCGGGAGGCCTTCCTTGACAGCCTTGGGAGCGCCTTCGACGAGGTCCTTGGCTTCCTTGAGGCCGAGGCCGGTCATTTCGCGGACGACCTTGATGACGGCGATCTTGTTCGAGCCGGCGTTTTCGAGCACGACGTCGAATTCCGTCTTTTCTTCAGCAGCGGCGGCAGCGCCAGCAGCCGGGGCGGCCACGGCAACAGCGGCGGCAGCAGCGGAAACGCCGAACTTTTCTTCCATCATCTTGATGAGTTCGGAGATTTCGAGGACGGTCTTGGAAGCGATCGCTTCGAGGATTTCTTCATTGGTAAGGGCCATTTTACAGCTCCGTATTACGTAGTGTTTGTTTTGAAAATGAAATTAGGCAGCAGCCTGTTCCTTGGCATCGCGCACGGCAGCCACGGTGCGCACGAAGCGCGCCGGGACTTCGTTGATGGTGCGGACGAACTTCGCAATAGGTTCGTTCATCGTAGCCATCAACTTGGCAATGAGCTCTTCGCGGCTCGGCATTTCGGCGAGGTTCTTGACGGCTTCCACGTCCATGACGTAGTTGGCCATCGCACCGCCCTTGATGACGAGCTTGTCATTGCCCTTGGCGAAGTTGACGAGAACCTTGGCGGCAGCGACGGGATCGGCGGAGAAGCCGTAGACGAGCGGACCAACGAACTGGTCGGCAAGCCCGGCAAACTCCGTACCTTCCACGGCACGGCGAACCAACGTGTTCTTGACAACACGCAACGTCACACCATTCTTACGCGCTTCCGCACGAAGCTTGGTGACGGCCTCAACGCTCAGCCCACGGTATTCGGCGATGACGATCGCGGAAGAGTTGGCAACGATGCCGGCAACTTCCTCGATGACAGCCGCTTTATCTTGACGATTAAGACCCACGGTCTGGCTCCACTCAGAGGTGTCCGAAACGAATCCCGGACACCGGTTTAAATAACCGGCGCACTTCTGAGAGTTTTGGCTGTTTTTTGTATTCGACCGATCGCTCGGTGCGAAAGAAACACAACGCAATATCTCTCTTCGGTTTACCGTCTGCGCTGGACGTCTTGGCGGTTCCTTCGAAGGTACTCGGAAAGTTTCCGTCCGAAGACACAAGACCATTAAAAGTCCGACGGCGTGCATCCATTGTCTTTCCCGAATACACGGCGCCGGAACTCTCCAGCGGTCTTTGACAGCGGCGGGAGTTGCCTCCCGCCACCCAAAGCCCTTGAGGCCTCACGACCTCGAGAGGGAACGAATTCCCCCGGACGTCTCCCCGTTGCGGGGGAGTCGCAACGCCGTTTCCAGCGTTGCCGACAGGAGCGTCCACCCCTGAAAAGTTGCGTACCGATTAGGCGTTGATCGAACCGATGTCAACGCGAACGCCGAGGCCCATCGTCGAGGAGACGGCGACCTTGCGGAGGTACTGGCCCTTGGCAGAAGCGGGCTTGAGCTTGTTGAGCTGGTCAACGAGAGCGGCAAGGTTCTTCTGCAGACGTTCGGCTTCGAACGAAGCACGACCGATCGGGGCGTGAATGATACCGGCCTTGTCGGCGCGGAACTGGACCTGACCGGCCTTGGCGTTCTTGACGGCCTGGGCGACGTTCGGGGTCACGGTACCGACCTTGGGGTTCGGCATGAGGCCGCGCGGGCCGAGGATCTGACCGAGCTGGCCGACGACGCGCATGGCGTCGGGCGAGGCGATCACGACGTCGAAGTCGAGTTCACCGGCCTTGACCTTGGCGGCGAGATCGTCGAAACCGACGATGTCGGCACCGGCTTCGCGAGCGGCGTCGGCGTTGGCGCCCTGCGTGAAGACGGCGACGCGAACCGACTTGCCCGTGCCTTCCGGCATCACGACGGCGCCGCGAACGGCCTGGTCGGACTTGCGGGGGTCGATGCCGAGCTGGATCGCCACGTCGACGGATTCGTCGAACTTGGCGGTGGCGGTGGCCTTGACGAGGTTGAGAGCGTCGATGGCGGCGTAGACCTTGCCGGCTTCAACCTTGCCCTGAAGGGCCTGCATACGCTTCGTAAGCTTAGCCATTACAGACCCTCCACAATGATGCCCATGGAACGAGCGGAGCCGGCGATCGTGCGAACGGCGGCGTCAAGGTCGGCAGCCGTAAGATCGGGTTCCTTCTGCTTGGCGATTTCTTCCGCCTGAGCACGCGTGATCTTGCCCACCTTGTCGGTGTGGGGACGCGAGGAGCCCTTCTGGATCTTCGCAGCCTTCTTGATCAGGATCGTGGCGGGCGGGGTCTTCATCACGAAGGTGAAGCTCTTGTCCGCGTAAGCCGTGATCACGACCGGGATCGGAAGACCGGCTTCCATGCCCTGGGTCTTAGCGTTGAAGGCCTTGCAGAACTCCATGATGTTCAGACCGCGCTGACCGAGCGCCGGGCCGATAGGAGGCGAAGGATTGGCTTTACCGGCAGGAACCTGCAGCTTGATAAAGCCGACGATTTTCTTAGCCATTGAAATTTCCTCTTGGGTTCAAGCGCCCCGCCGCAAACCGATGCGCGCGGAAGCTCCCCAGTTGGTTTGAATCGAGAAGCGAGACTATACACGCACGAATTTCGGCGTGCAACTCAAAATCCCGCTTTTTTTAGATTTTTTCGACTTCGTTGAACGCCAGATCGACGAGCGTGTCGCGACCGAAGATCGACACGAACACGTTGAGGCGGCTCTTGTCGTAGTCGACGCCTTCGACGCGACCCGTGAAGTCCTTGAAGGCGCCCTGCTTGACGCGGATCGTCTCGCCCACTTCGAACTCGATCTTGGGACGGGGTTTTTCGGCGCTCACGCTCGCGGCGTTGAGGATGTTCGCGACTTCGTTCTCGGAAAGAACGACCGGGTTGTTGTTGCCGAGGAACTCGATCACGCGGGGGGTCGAGTTGACGAGGTGCCACGTCGCGTCGTTCATTTCCATTTCAATGAAGACGTACCCGGGGTACATGCGGCGTTCGCTCGTCATCTTGCGGCCGTTGCGCAGTTCCTGCACGCGTTCGATCGGCAGGAGCACCTGACCGAACTGGTCGCGAAGGTCGCTGTGCGAAATGCGTTCTTCCAGAGCTTTTTTGACGCTCTTTTCCATCGACGAATAAACGTGGAGGGTGTACCACTGCATCTTGGCGTCCGACATAAGTCACTCCGGAAGGTTAAAGGGAAAGACGAAGGAGGCCGTCGTAGAGGCCGAGCTCGATGAGCTTGTCCACGACGAAGAGGAAAAACGCCATCACGACGACGAAAGCCATGACGAGGCCGGTCGTATTGAGCGTTTCCTTCTTCGTGGGCCACACGACGCGGCGCAGTTCTTCGTACGACTGACGGCCGTAGGCCAAAAGGCGCTTGCCGGAGGGGCTCACCCACGCCAGAAGCACGCCGAGGACGAGACCGCCGCCGAGAGAGGCCAGACGGATCGAGAGCGGCTGCTCCGTCAGGAGGGCGAACGCCACGACACCGGCGATCGCGCAGAGGACGGCAAGCGTCACGAGCGCGATGTCGGACTTGCTCGTCACCGTTTCAACGTTTTGGTTGTTGGTCATGATTCATTCATCCAGGTGTACCCGAGCCGCACGCGCCGTGCGACTCTTCCGGGGACGTACCCCGCGGCCACAGCAAAAATAGCTTGTCATTTTAACGACTTGCCTTTTGCACTGCATCCCGCAGGGAGCGTTTTTTTTTAGTCAAGAAAAAAGCCAAGTCCGCGTTAGCTGGACTTGGCTTTTTTGTTTGGTGGCAGGGGCAGAGGGAATCGAACCCCCAACCTACGGTTTTGGAGACCGTCGCTCTGCCAATTGAGCTATACCCCTGTCGTTCAGATCTTATTCGATGATCTGGGCAACGACGCCGGCGCCGACGGTGTGGCCGCCTTCGCGGATGGCGAAGCGGAGGCCCTGTTCCATGGCGATCGGGCAGATGAGCTTGACGGTCATCGTGATGTTGTCGCCGGGCATGACCATTTCAACGCCTTCCGGCAGTTCGATCGTACCCGTCACGTCCGTCGTACGGAAGTAGAACTGGGGACGATAGCCCTTGAAGAACGGGGTGTGACGGCCGCCTTCTTCCTTCGTCAGGACGTAGACTTCGCCCTTGAAGTGCGTGTGGGGCGTGATCGAACCGGGCTTGGCGAGAACCTGGCCGCGTTCGACGTCTTCACGCTTCGTGCCGCGGAGGAGGATACCGACGTTGTCGCCGGCCTGACCCTGGTCGAGCAGCTTGCGGAACATTTCGACGCCCGTGCAGGTCGTCTTCGTCGTGGGCTTGATGCCGACGATTTCGATTTCGTCGCCAACCGAGATCACGCCGCGTTCGACACGGCCCGTAACCACCGTACCGCGACCGGAGATCGAGAACACGTCTTCGATCGGCATGAGGAACGGAAGGTCAACGGCGCGTTCCGGCGTCGGGATGTAGCTGTCGAGCACTTCGGCAAGCTTGAGGATGGCCGGTTCGCCGAGGGGGCCCTTGTCGCCTTCGAGAGCGAGCTTGGCGGAACCCTTGACGATGGGGATGTCGTCGCCCGGGAAGTCGTACTTCGAGAGGAGTTCGCGAACTTCCATTTCAACGAGTTCGAGAAGCTCTTCGTCGTCGACCATGTCGCACTTGTTCAGGAAGACGATGATGTAGGGAACGCCGACCTGACGGGCGAGCAGGATGTGTTCGCGCGTCTGGGGCATGGGACCGTCGGCAGCCGAGACCACGAGGATCGCGCCGTCCATCTGGGCGGCACCGGTAATCATGTTCTTGACGTAGTCGGCGTGGCCCGGGCAGTCAACGTGCGCGTAGTGACGCGTTTCCGTTTCGTATTCGACGTGAGCGGTATTGATGGTAATACCGCGGGCCTTTTCTTCAGGAGCCGCGTCGATCTGGTCGTACGCCTTGGCTTCGCCGCCGAAGTGCGACGAAAGGATCGTCGTGATCGCAGCGGTCAGCGTGGTCTTGCCATGGTCAACGTGACCGATGGTGCCCACGTTAACGTGGGGCTTGGTTCGTTCAAACTTACCCTTGGCCATTTTTGGAAGGCTCCTAAACAAAAATCCGCCGAGCGGATTCTGTACGTGGAAGAAAAGGAGAATTTGTGGTGCCCATGATGCGGATCGAACGCATGACCTCTCCCTTACCAAGGGAGTGCTCTACCACTGAGCCACATGGGCGCGACATGGAGCGGGTGAAGGGAATCGAACCCTCGTCGGGGGCTTGGAAGGCCTCTGCTCTACCATTGAGCTACACCCGCCTAGTTCGATGTGTCTTCAGCTCCGCACGCTATCTGCTTCCTGTGCAGAAGCGAAGAAATTCGCTGGTGGAGGGGGATGGATTCGAACCATCGTAGGCGTAAGCCAACAGATTTACAGTCTGCCCCCTTTAGCCACTCGGGCACCCCTCCGTTGCGAGAGGATTGAATTATTGCCTGCCTCCCGCGACCTGTCAAGGGTCATACCACAAATAATTCGAAAAATACGTTTTTATACGTAGTTTTCATGCCCTTCGGGCCTTGCGCAGCACGAAATCGGCCTTCCGACGCGCTCTCCGAGGGTCCGTTGCCGTTTAGTATGGGGCGATCAGCGGAACCATCGTCATGCTATCGAGCTCATCGGATTTCTCGTTCTGGGGCCTAGTCGCCTTCTTCGTTCAGGTTTTCATCGTCGTGGCGGTGACGCTGCGCGTCATGCTGACGCGCCACCCGCCCGGGGCGAGCTTTGCCTGGATCCTCATCACGACCCTGCTCCCCTATGCGGGCTTTTTCCTTTACCTAATGTTCGGCGAACGGCCGGTCGGTCGTCTGCGCGCCGCACGTCAGAAAAAGGCGATCGCACACTGGGTGCGGATCGCCAACCACAAACTCACGCCCCTGGGGCCGCTGCCGCGCTTTCTGGTGCGGCACCGCTCGCTCATTCATTTGGCCACGCGCCTGGGCGGCATGCCGCTGACGACGGGGTCGCTTCCGCGGCTTCTTGGCACGTCCGAAGCCGTGATCGAATCGCTCCTGCGAGACATTCGCAACGCCCGGCGGTCGATCGCGATGACCTTCTACATCTGGGAGGGGGGCGGCGAGATCGATCGCATTTCGGAAGCGATTCTCGCGGCGCGCGCACGGGGCGTGCGCGTTCGCATTCTGCTCGACGCCTTCGGCTCGCGAGGTTTTCTCCGCTCCCGGAGTGCGCAGCGCTTTCGGGACGCGGGCGTGGAACTTTCTTCCGCCATGCCGATGCGGTTTTGGAAAATCCTGGGCCTCCAACGGGCCGACCTGCGCATGCACCGCAAGCTCGTCGTGATCGACGAGGCCGTCGCTTATACGGGAAGCTTCAATATGATCGACCCGACGGGGTACGACGCCGCGGTCGAGGTGGGCGCCTGGGTCGACGCCATGGTGCGCCTCGAAGGGCCCGCCGTAATTTCGCTTCTTGCCGTATGGCGCTTCGACTGGGCGCTGCAGCCCGACGAGGATCTCTCCGACTTGGAGCACGATTACGCGCTACTCGACATGCTCAACTGCGGACCGGCGAGCGTCGTCACCATTCCGTCGGGCCCCTACGACAAGGGCGACCAAAGTCTTCACCTCGTCATCGAAACCATCAATCGCGCCGAACGGACGCTTTCCATCACGACCCCCTACTTCGTTCCGAACGAAGCCGTCGTGATCGCGCTCGTCAACGCCGCGTTGCGCGGCGTTCGGGTGGAACTCATCGTGCCGCACCGCACGGATTCGCGCGCGGTCGCCTGGGCGACGCGCCGCTACTTCGACGACCTCCTGCAGGCGGGCGTCAAAATCCTCTATTTCGAAGGGGGACTTTTGCACACCAAGGCCGTGGCCGTCGACGAAGAGTTCGTTCTCTTCGGAACGCTCAACATCGACAACCGCTCGATGCACCTCAATTTCGAGCTTTCGCTCCTCATCTTCGACGCGGGCTTCGCGGAAAACTTCGGAAAGACGCTTGCGCGCTATCGCGCCTCCTCCGTTCCGATCGACCCCGAGCGGTGGCGCCGCCGTCCCGTTGTCGAACGCCTCAAAGAGGGAGCGAGTTACCTCATCTCCCCGCTTCTTTGAGTTATTTCACTTCTTCGACGTCCGAGACGTCGTCCATCCCGCGACGGCGGGTGCGATCCGAGCGCAACGCGCGCACTTCGACGCGTTCGGACTCGTAGACCGTGCCGTCGGGATCCGCCGAGCGCCCCGCATACTGCGAACGGGCGGCCGCTTCCGCCTGAGCCATGGCCTCGCGGAAGGTCTTCACCTCCTCGCTCTCCCAGCCCATCTTCATCTTGATCCAGCTCCAGAGCCAGAAGGCCAGGCCGGCCAGCACGACGACGGCGAAGATCCCGAGCAAAACGGGCATCATGAAGACGAAGAGCGAAACCACGATCGCAATCGAAATCAGGCCGAGAATGATGCTCGTTGCCGAAGTTCGGCCGGGCTGAAAATAAACAAAACGCATGACACGCTCCCGATGTGTGTTGTCCGGTCGATGCCGGCGACCGTTTGGGTCGTCTTTCCTCAGAGAATGGGGCTCGATGGTCGCCTTTTCAATACGGACGAACGCTTCGAAGTGCAAGAATTCTTTTCCGATCCCGAGCCGTACCCGAGCGTCTTGCGCCTATTTTAGAGGCGCTCTTCGAGAAAACCGAACGGCTCGTTGAGGTAAGATAAGCGGTTCAACGCGACTTGGTGCGCCCCCTTCGCGAGGGTGCGCCCAAGCCCGACGGAGCCCTTCTCTCGGGCTCGTCGTCTCTCCCGGGGCATCGTGTCGCCGGGATGATCGTTCCCTTATTTTGACGTCGTTCGCCTTGGGTTGCGTACCCGCGAACCGTCATTCTCACTTCGACGAACACACCATGGACGCTAAAACCAATCTTCCGGACGTGCAGTCCGCCCATGACGGTCGCAACATCGCCATCGATCGAGTCGGCGTGCGCGGCGTCACGCTTCCGATTGTCATCGAGGGTCGCGACGGCCCCCAGCATACGGTCGCGTCGATTGCCATGACCGTTTCGTTGCCCGCCGATCAGAAAGGGACCCACATGTCCCGCTTCATCGCGCTCATGAGCGAGTGCACGGAACCGCTCAACGTCAACGTCATCCGCCGCCTCATGGGCCAAATGCTCGAAAACCTCCACGCGGTCGACGGCACCATCGAGATCCGTTTCCCCTTCTTCGTGAAGAAGACGGCTCCCGTGAGCAAGCTTGAGAGCATCATGAATTACGAAGGCGCCTGGATCGCCGATTCCGACGAAGGCGCGATCACGGTTCGCCAGGAAACGCTCACTCCGGTGACGAGCCTTTGCCCGTGCTCGAAGGAAATCTCGAAGTACGGCGCGCACAACCAGCGCTCGCACCTCACCAGCTCGCTCATCCTCAAGTCGGACATGACGCTCGAAGAGCAGGTCGCCATCAGCGAATCCGTCGCCTCGTGCCAGCTCTGGGCTCGCCTGAAGCGCGCCGACGAAAAGTACGTGACCGAGTACGCCTACGAACATCCGAAGTTCGTCGAAGACCTCGTTCGCGACATGGCCAAGGCGCTCAACGACGACGACCGCGTCGCCGCGTACCGCATCGAGGCGGAAAACTTCGAATCGATCCACAACCACTCGGCCTACGCGACGATCACGCACGACAAGCGCTGAGTCGTTCGCCAACCGCTTCCCCGGGCCCGTTTCTTCAAAAAAGGACGGGCCGAAACATTTTCTTAATCCTCGACGTTCGGCCCTTAAGGGTGCTCTCGTAAGACACCCGATACACTTGAGCCGCTCGTCCAATCACAGAGAATCGTCCTCCATGCTCGCGCAGCAAAAAGTTGCTCTTGAGGCTCTCATCAAAGAAGCCCTCTCCTCGATCGGCGTCGAAGACGCCCCGGTCACTCTCGAACGTCCGAAGAGCCCCGAACACGGCGACGTCGCCTGTACGACCGCCATGCAGCTCGCGCGTCAACTGAAGAAGAACCCGCGCGAAATCGCCGCTTCTCTGGTCGAAGCTCTGAAACAGAACCCGAAGACCGAAAGCCTCGTTTCGTCGATCGAAATCGCCGGCCCGGGCTTCATCAACCTGCGCATTCAGCAAAGCGCCCACCACGACGTCGTTCGCCAGATTCTGCGCGAAGGCGCCGACTTCGGCCGCTCGAACGCGGGCGAAGGCAAGCGCATTCTCCTTGAGTTCGTCTCCGCCAACCCGACGGGGCCGCTGCACCTCGGTCACGCGCGCCAGGGCGCGCTCGGCGACGTGCTCGCCAACATCTTCGCTTCGCAGGGCTACGGGGTCGAACGCGAGTTCTACTACAACGACGCGGGCGTTCAGATCGGCAACCTCGCGCTCTCCGTGCAGATCCGCTGCCGTCAGCTTCAGGGCGAAGCGGTCGAACTGCCCGAAAACGCCTACCACGGCGAATATATTCTCTCGATCGCGAAGGACTTCCTCGCGAAGAAGCCCGTGCACGCTCACTCGGGCGAAACGATCGAATCGACGGGCGACGCCTCCGACACCGATCTCGTTCGCCGCTACGCCGTCGCGTACCTGCGCAACGAGCAGGACGACGACCTTCAGGCCCTCGGCGTTCGCTTCGACAACTTCTTCCTCGAGTCCTCCCTCTACTCGCGCGGCCTCGTTCGCGACGCCGTCGACGCGATGATCGCCTCCGGGAACACCTACGAAGCCGACGGCGCGCTCTGGCTCCGAACGACCGCGTTCGACGACCTCGGCAACGGTCTCAAAGACGACAAGGACCGCGTCATGCAGAAGGCCGACGGCACGTTCACCTACTTCGTGCCCGACGTCGCCTACCACCTCAACAAGTGGGGCCGCGGCTTCGACAAGGCCATCAACATTCAGGGGACCGACCACCACGGCACGATCGCGCGCGTTCGCGCGGGTCTGCAGGCCGTCTCGGGCGTGAAGAACCTCAACATCCCGAAGCTCTTCCCGGAATACATCCTCCACAAGATGCTTTCCGTCGTGAAGGACGGCGAACCCGTCAAGATGAGCAAGCGTTCGGGCAACTACGTCACGCTGCGCGACCTCGTCGACTGGGCCGGCCGCGACGCCGCCCGCTACTTCCTCGTCGCCCGCAAGGCCGACGCGGAATTCGTCTTCGACGTGACGCTCGCGCAGCAAAAGAGCGACGAAAACCCCGTCTACTACGTGCAGTACGCCCACGCGCGCATTTCGTCCGTATTTGCGGGCGCCGCCGCCAAGGGCTGGAACGTTCCGAGCGAAGCCGAACTCGCCGATGCGGACCTCTCCGCCCTTTCGAGCGAAGCGGCGCTCTCCCTCATCGGCACGCTCGTCGAATTCCCCGCCGCGCTCGCGCAGGCCGCGCGCGATCAGGCGCCGCACATCCTCTGCTACTACCTCAAGGATCTCGCCGCCTCGATCCACGCCTTCTACAATGCGGAACGCGTACTCGTCGAAGACGAAAAGGAACGTACGGCGCGTCTCGCGCTCCTTGCCGCCGCCCGTCGCGTTCTCAAGAACGGTCTGACGCTTCTCGGCATCTCCGCTCCCGATCTGATGGAACGACGCGAGGAGTCGGAAGGTCCCGCGGCCTGACCGTCGAACTCACTTAGGAGGTACCTACCGTGGCCAAAGGTGGTTTTTCGACCGGCTTCGCCGGCTTCCTGATCGGTGTGGTGACCGGTCTCGGCATCGCCGCGGGTGCGGCGCTGCTCATTACCAACAGCCCCATTCCGTTTGTGGAAAAGGTCGAAAAGGTAACGGCCGACGTCGATCCTTCCGTCGCCCTCTCGGGCGGCGTCGATCCGAACGCGCGCCTCAACCGCAATGCCGCCGAAGTCCAGGGCGCCGCCCGCGGCGGCGTGGCCACGGTGACCGTCCCTGGGACGGGCTCGGTCGACACGGCCGAGCGCGACGCCTCGGGCAAAGCCGTCGCCCCGGGTCGGGTCACCCCCGTCACCTATTGGGTGCAGGTCGGCTCGTACTCGAGCGAAGACGAAGCCGAAACCGGCGCCGCCCAACTCGCCATGATGGGGATCGGTACCAAAATCTCGTCCGAGAGCGGCCGCTGGCGCGTTCGCGTCGGCCCGTTCGACGACAAGGCTTCCGCCGAAGAAGCGCTCAACAGTCTTTCCGATCAGGGCTATCAGCCTCTGATCGCGGAACAACGTCAGTGATCCCGAGTCGCTGACACCACTTCCTACAACACACAACAAGGACTCCGAACCATGATCCAACGTCGTGATCTGCTCATTGCCGCCGCGCTCGCTCCCGTTGCGGGCCACTCGTTCGCCGCTCCCAGCTACACGGCCGGCAAAGAATACCTCGTCGTCAATCCGCCCGCGCCTTCGAGTCGCGACACGATCGAAGTGATCGAGTTCTTCGCGTACACCTGCCCGCACTGCCTCAAATTCGAACCCACGATCAACGCCTGGAAGAAGAACCTTCCGGCCGACGTGACGTTCCGCGTGTGCCCGGTCGCCTGGCAGCCGAAGTTCCTGCCCTTCACCCAGACCTACTACGCGCTTGAAGCGCTTGGTCTGCTCGACAAGCTCCACACGAAGTTCTTCGAGAGCGTGATCTATCAGGAACGCACCTACAACTTCGAAAACCCCGCCGCCGACATCGCCGAATTCATGGCCGACAACGGCGTCGACGCCAAGAAGTGGGAGCAGACGATGCGCTCCTTCGGCGTGCAGAACAAGGCCCGCATCGCGACCCAGACCTGGCAGACCTACCAGATCGACAGCACGCCGATGGTCGGCGTCGCGGGTCTCTACACGACCGGCGCCCACCTCGTCGGCACCCGCGAGCAGACGCCCGCCGCGATCGACTTCCTCATCGAAGAAGTTCGTCGTCAGCGCCGCGGCTGATCCCGCTCGCCCCGAACCGAACGGCAGGGAGGTCTTTCACGGATCGGCCTGCCGTTTTCTTTTTGGTCTTTCTCTTCTTTTTCGGAGCCCCACCGTGCCCAACGTCTTCATCACCGGCGCTTCGAGCGGGATCGGCGAAGCCCTGGCCCGCGAATTCGCCCGTCGCGGCGCCGTACTCGGTCTCGTCGCCCGTCGCCGCGAAAAACTCGACGAACTCATCGACACGTTGCCGGGCGGATGCGAACGTCACCATGCGTTTGCGGCCGACGTCACGAAGCGCGACGAGATCATCGCCGCCGCGCGCGAATTCGAACGCCTGACGGGCGGAGCCGACATCGTCATTGCCAATGCGGGCATCTCCCACGGCGTCAAAACGGAGTTCTACGAAGACCTCGACGTACTCGAAGCGGTGTACCGCACGAACGTCTTTGCCATGGCGAACACCTTCCACCCCTTCATCGCGCCGATGAAGGCCCGCGGCACGGGTCAGTTGGTCGGGATCGGTTCGGTGGCGGGCATTCGCGGCCTGCCCGGGTCCGAAGCCTATTGCGCGAGCAAGTCCGCCGTCATCACGTACTGCGAAAGCCTGCGCGTGGAATTGGGCAAGGTCGGCATCCGCGTGACGACGATTTGCCCGGGGTTCGTGCGCACGCCCCTGACGGCCAAGAATCCCTACAAGATGCCCTTCCTGCAAACTCCGGACGAGTTCGCCCGCGATGCCGTCAAGGCGATTCTCGCCCGTACGAGCTATGCGGTCATTCCGTGGCAGATGGGCGTCCTTGCGAAGGTGCTCCGACTTCTGCCCAACTGGCTCTTCGACCGCATTCTCGCCAAGCGCAAGCAAAAGCCGCGCATTTCGCCCAAGGACCTCTGAGTCCCCGATCAGAGCTCGCGCCCGACGATCTCCAGAACGTCCGCGCCGTAGTTTTCGAGCTTGCGCGAGCCCACCCCCTGAATGACGGCGAGCTCCTCTTCGCTTTGCGGCTTCGCCTCGGCGATGGCCGCAAGCGTGCGGTCGTTGAAAATGACGTAGGGGGGCTTGCCGATTTCCGCGGCGTGCGTTCGCCGCCAGTCCCGAAGCGCGTGATAGATGCGGCGGGACGTGTTCGAGAGCCGCAGGAGGATTTCGTCCTTCTGCGGTGCCGCGGTTTTCCGCTGACGCTTGTGAACGAGACGGCGCACGAAAACGCGCTCCTCGCCCTTCAGAATCGGAGCCGCCGTTTCGGGCGAGAGGCGAAGCGCGTTGAAACGCTCCACGTCGACCCAGAGGGCGTGTCGCGCGAGAAGCTGCCTCACCACCATGCGCCACTGCGCTTCCGAGACGTCTTTCCCGATCCCGTACGTGGAGAGCGCCCGATGCCCGAACGAATCGATCCGCTCGTTTTCGCGCCCGAGCAAAATATTGATCACGTGCGTGGCACCGAAACTCACGCCGCTCATCTTCTGCACCCGAACGATGCAGGAAAGGAGCTTCTGCGCTTCAATCGTCATATCGACCATCTCGGGCGGCTCCTTGCAGTTGTCGCAGTGCCCGCACGGCGCGCTCGCCTCGCCGAAATAGGCGAGAAGCCGCTGCCGGCGGCAGTCGCCCGCCTCGGCGTAGGCGAGCATGGCGTCGAGCTTTTGTACGGAGAGCTCCTTGTAGAGGGAGTCGGCATTCCCCTGATCGATCAGGTACTTCTGGGTCATGACGTCGGAGAGCCCGTACGCCATCCACGCATCCGCCGGAAGTCCGTCGCGGCCCGCGCGACCCGTTTCCTGGAAATAGCCTTCGATCGACTTGGGCATGTCGACGTGCGCGACGAAACGCACGTTCGGCTTGTCGATCCCCATGCCAAACGCAATCGTCGCCACCATCACGGTGTCGTCGCAGCGCAAAAATTCCGAAAGACGCCGCGAGCGTTCCTCGGCCGAGAGCCCCGCGTGGTAGTGGAGCGCGTGAATGCCCGCCGCGTTCAGATACTCGGCCACCTCTTCCGTCGTGCGGCGCGCCAGGCAGTAGACGACGCCGCACTCGCCGGGGTGCTCCGAGCGGATGAAGGAGAGGAGCTGCTCCTTCACGTTCTTTTTTTCAACGACGCGGTAAAAGATGTTCGGTCGGTCGAAGCTCGCCACGAATTCCCGAGGTTCGACAAGCAGCTTCTCGACGATCTCTTCGCGCGTTTTCCGGTCCGCCGTGGCGGTAAGCGCGATGCGCGGCACGTCGGGCCAGCGCTCCCGCAGGTGCGAAAGCGCCCCGTATTCGGGTCGGAAGTCGTGCCCCCAGACGCTCACGCAATGCGCTTCGTCGATGGCAAAGAGCGACAGACGCAAACCGTCGAGCAGCCGCCCCATGCCCGCGGTCATGAGCCGCTCGGGCGCGATGTAAAGAAGGTCCACCTCGCCGCGCTGTAGCGCCGCGCGCACGTCGGCCGCCTCTTCGGGCGTCTGGGTCGAATTGAGGTAGGCGGCGCGCACGCCCGCTTCCTCCAGAGCGTCGACCTGATCCTGCATGAGCGCGATGAGGGGCGAAATCACCACCGCCACGCCGTCGCGCAAAAGCGCGGGGATCTGGTAGCAGAGGCTTTTGCCGCCGCCCGTGGGCATCAGCACCAAGGCGTCCCGTCCCTCCACGACGGTCTTCACGACCTCTTCCTGGAATCCTCGGAAACTGTCGTAGCCGAAGACGCGTCGGAGCGCTTCCTGAGGTGACGAATAACGGATCATAAACGGGCGAAACTTCTGAAAAAACGGCAATCCGGCCATTGTACCCGACCGTATGCGACGCTCGAAAAAACGGGGCCCGCCGTTTCCGGCAGGCCCCGAATTTCGCGCGATGCATTCGCGTCGGTCAGCTGCTTCAGCTCATCGGCTGACGCAGGCGTTCCGCACGCTTGCAGGCCGCGATCGTAAAGAGCGCGTCGCTCGAGGAATTGAGCGCCGTTTCACAGGAGTCCTGCAGGACGCCGATGATGAAGCCCACGGCCACCACCTGCATCGCGGTGTTCTGGTCGATGCCGAACAAGCCGCAAGCAAGCGGAATCAGCATGAGGGAGCCCCCGGGAACGCCCGAAGCGCCCGCCGCACAGACCGAAGCGATGAAGGAGAGGAAAATCGCGGTAGGAATGTCGATCGCCACGCCGAGCGAGTACGCGGCCGAGAGCGTGAGCACCGTGATCGTGATCGCGGCACCGGCCATGTTGACGGTGGCACCGACCGGAATCGACACCGCGTACGTGGATTCGGGCAGGTTGAGTCGACGGCAGATTTCCAGGTTCACCGGAATGTTGGCGGCCGACGAACGCGTGAAGAAGGCGGCCACGCCCGACTCGCGAATCGTCATCAGAGTGTAGGGATACGGATTGCGACGAATCATGAGCCAAACGAGGAACGGATTCACGACGAAGGCCACGACCGCCATCGTACCGAGAAGCACCGCAAGAAGCTTCACGTAGCCCGCCATGGCTTCAAGGCCCGTCGTGGCGAGGGTCGAGCTCACCAGACCGAAAATACCGATCGGAGCGAAACGAATCACCAGACGAACGATGAATTCCACGCCCTTGGCGGCGTCGGAGAGCACTTCGCGCGTGGCGGGCGTGCCGTGACGCAACACGATCCCCATGGCGATCGACCAGGCGAGAATGCCGATGTAGTTGCCGCTCGAAATGGCGTGCACCGGATTGTCGACGACGTTGAGAATCAGGTTCTCGAACACTTCGAAGATGCCCGCCGGGGCGCTCGCCGACTCGGGCGGAGCCACGAGCGTAATTTCCGTCGGCCAGAGGAAGCTCGCGATCACGGCAATGACGGCCGCGCCGAACGTACCCACCATGTAAAGAACGAGAATCGGCTTGATGTGGAGATCTCCGTCTCCGATGCGCTGGTTGGCGATCGAAGACATGACGAGCACGAAGACGAGGATGGGCGCCACGCCCTTGAGGGCCGTAACGAAGATTGTCCCGAGAAAACCCATCGAAACCGCAACGCTCGGAGCAGCCATGCCCAAAGCGATACCGAGCACGAGCCCGACCAAAATTTGCTTTACAAGCGATGCCTGTAGGAAGGGCATCGCGAACTTAAAGACGCGATTCATAGAGAAATCTCCGGTTGTTGAACACCAACGGGCGCGCTTTCTCGGGACATGATCGGCGGCCGCCCGCTTTGTTGATACGTTTCTACCTTAACATCGAGCGGGACGCGCAGAAGGAAACCCGGACAAAAATTCCCGGGGTTTCAATGCCTGCAACGCGGTAATTTCCGCGCCCTTGATCTTGAACAATTTCGCTAGACACGTTTGCGTGTCGACATGTTACTTAAGCACCCGAGGGCCGAACACGGTATATTTTTTCCTCCGAACCCCGATTATTCGGGGCTGGGTCGGGGTACGCCCCGACCCAGCCCCATCGTTTGCTTCGTCCGTTATGTCCTCCCATCGCCCCGCCGTCGGATTCGTGCTGGCCTGCGTCCTTCTCGACGCCCTGGGCATCGGGTTGATCATCCCCGTATTGCCGCGCCTGATCGGCACGCTGACGAATTCGCCCGACGAGCAGACTCTCTGGTACGGGGCCGTCATGGTGAGTTACGGCCTCATGCAGTTTTTCTTCGCTCCGCTCATCGGAGCGCTTTCGGACCGCATCGGGCGGCGCCCGGTGCTACTTGCGGGGATCGCCGGGCTCGCACTGATGATGATCGTTCCGGCCGTGACGACCTCGGTGGAGCTTCTCCTTCTTTCCCGCATCGCGGGCGGCGCCCTCAGTTCCAATATCGTGGTGGCGCAGGCCTACATCGCCGACGTGACGCCCGCCGATCGACGCACCGCCGCTTTCGGCCGAATCGGCGCCATCTTCGGGATCGCCTTCGTGCTCGGGCCGGCCCTGGGGGGTCTGCTC
This sequence comes from Sutterella megalosphaeroides, assembly GCF_003609995.1. Taxonomy (NCBI): domain Bacteria; kingdom Pseudomonadati; phylum Pseudomonadota; class Betaproteobacteria; order Burkholderiales; family Sutterellaceae; genus Sutterella; species Sutterella megalosphaeroides. Next base: position 293,407 of record NZ_AP018786.1, on the reverse strand, counting down.
GGCGAATACGATCCGAGGCTTCCCTTTGCCGTCGCCGCGGTCATTTGCTTACTTAATTTCCTCTACGGGCTTTTCGTTCTGCCCGAGAGCCTCACGACGCCCGACACGACGCCGATCCCCTGGCGGCGGATGCACCCCTTCGGCGCTCTCGCCGAACTCGGGCGCGAACGCGCGCTCGTTCCCGCGCTCGCCATCGTCGTGCTCTACACACTTTCGCAAAGCGTCGTCCAATGCACGTGGGCGCTTTATACGGAATTCCGCTACGGCTGGACACCTCAGGCGATCGGCTTTTCCATTTTCGCGCTCGGGCTCTCGATCACGTTCACGCAGGGGTGGCTTCTGCCAAAAGCGGCGCGGCGCCTCTCGCCCAAGCGGATCGTCACGATCGGGCTCTTGGTCGGGCTCCTCGCGCTTCTCGGCATGGGGCTTTCGACTTCGGGGCCGCTTGCCGCTTTGCTCATGTGCGCGTTCGCCCTCATGGGAATCGTCGGCCCCACGGTGCAAGGGCTCGTGAGCCGCACGGGCGACGCCACGCGACAGGGCGTTCGCATGGGGGCCGTCAGCTCGCTCAACAGCTTTACGGGTGCCGTGAGTCCCCTGATCGGCACGCCGCTCATCTTCTACGCCGGTCGACAGGACCCGTCGGCGCTCGCTGCGGGGCTTCCCTATTTCCTCGCCGCGCTTCTCCTCGTAGCCGCACTCCTCACGGCACTCGCGTCGAAATTCGACGACGGGGCGTCGTAACCCGCTTTCGGGCGCTCTTCGACGCTCTCGGGCGCTTCGCTCCCCCTTGGGGGCACACGCCCTCCCCCATTCGGGAGAGGCGACGGATCGATTCCCTCTCCACAACGGGGGCTGGTTCATTTTTGTCGGATTTTTATAATAAAAACCGAGAGTTCCGCATCAAACGGTTCCGGTTTCAACGTCGCCCCGACGTTCTTTTCCGACACTCGAAGACCCCGTTTTTCCATGAACTATTCCTCCATTCTCGTGGTGGCCGAAGAAGGTCGCCTGGACGATGCGGTTCGCGCCGCGTCCGAGATCGACGGCGTGGACGTCCATGCCGCGGACCCGACCACGCGTCGCATCGTCTGCACGATCGAAGCCGAAAACGTCGACGAAGAAGTTCGGATTTTCGAGCTCGTGCGCCGCGCGAGCGGCGTGCTCGACGTCAGCCTCATCGAACACCGAATCGACGAACCCACGGAAGGCTGACGGGCCGCGCCCGCACCTTCGCTCTCCGCGGCCCCGGGCCGCACCGCTCCGACCACTCCTCTTACGACTACGCATCATGACCCACGAACGACCGCTCACCTTCCAGCGACGCGACCTGATCAAGTCGGGCCTCGCCGGCGCCGCCGCCCTTTCCCTCGGCATCCCCGTCACTCAAGCCCAGGCCGAAGCCGCCAAGGCGGCCGACGACGGCATCCTCTGGCACAAAGGCGTGTGCCGCTTCTGCGGCACGGGTTGCGGCCTTTTGGTCGGCGTGCGCGACGGTCGCGTCGTCGCCACGAAGGGCGACCCCGACGCGCCCGTCAACCGCGGTCTCAACTGCGTGAAGGGCTACTTCAACGCGAAGATCATGTACGGCTCCGACCGTCTCACGCAGCCCCTGATGCGCCGCAAAGACGGCAAGTTCGACAAGCAGGGCAAGTTCGAACCCGTCACCTGGGACGAGGCTCTCGACGAAATGGCCCGTCAGATGAAAAAGACCCTCGCCGCCAAGGGCCCCGCCGCCCTTTCGGTGATCGGCTCGGGTCAGTACACGATTCCGGAAGCCTACGCGGCGTCGAAGTTCGTTAAGGGCGGTTTGCGCTCGAACAACCTCGACCCGAACGCGCGCCTCTGCATGGCCTCGGCCGTCGTCGCCTTCTACCAGACGTTCGGCATCGACGAGCCGGCCAACAACTACGAGGACATCGAAAAGGCCGACACGATGATTCTCTGGGGCAACAACATGGCCGAAGCGCACCCGGTGCTCTGGTCCCGCGTGGCGAACCGCAAGCTCACCGCGCGCACGACGAAGATCGTCAACGTGACGACCTTCCGCAACAGCTCCTCGAACCTCGCGGACGAAACGATCGTCTTCCGTCCCAATACGGACCTCGCCATCGTCAACTTCCTCCTGCGCGAAATCGTGCGTCGCGGTCTCGTCGACAAGGCCTTCGTCGAGAAGCACTGCATCTTCGCCGCGGGCGTGACCGACATCGGTTACGGCCTGCGCACGACCTCGGAATTCGCCAAGCCCTCCGAAAAGGACACGCTTGAGCGCCAGCTCCGAGTGAAGCTCGACCGTTACGAAGCCGTTGCGCAGGGCCGCAAGGCGGGTGAAGTGGTCGAACAGAAGAATTCGGGCGGCACGGCCGGCAACCACTGGCAGATTTCGTTCGAAGACTTCAAGCGCGGGATCGAACCCTACACGCTCGACTTCGTGGCCGAACTCGCCAAGGGCGACGACGAAGAGTCGATCGACACCTTCCGCGCGAAGCTCATGGCTTTGGCCGACCTCGTCTGCGATACGAAGCGCAACCTGATGAGCTTCTGGTGCATGGGCTTCAACCAGCATCAGCGCGGCGTCTGGGTGAACGAGCTCGTCTATTCGATGCACCTTCTCCTCGGCAAGCACGGCCTGCCCGGCAACGGCGCCTTCTCGCTCACCGGCCAGCCCTCCGCCTGCGGTTCCGCCCGCGAAGTGGGCGCCTTCTGCCACCGACTGCCTTCCGACATGCTCGTGGCGAATCCGAAGCACCGCGCGAAGACGGAAAGTCTCTGGAAGCTCCCCGCCGGCACCCTCAATCCGAAGGTCGGCGCGTCGCTCATGGAAATGCTGCGCGGCCTCGAAGACGGCTCGATCGACTTCGTGTGGACGCAGGTCGTCAACATCCTGCAGTCGGCTCCCAACAACACGCACTGGCTCAAGGCCGCCCGTCGTCCGGACGCCTTCGTCGTGGTGTCGGACATCTACCCGACCTTCTCCGCCCGCTCCGCCGACCTCATCCTGCCGGCCGCGGCCCACTTCGAGAAGTGGGGCCTCTACGGCAACGGCGAACGACGCACGCAGGGCTGGCACCAGCTCGTCAAGCCCGCGGGCGACGCGCGCTCGGACGTCTGGATGATGATGGAACTCTCCAAGCGCTTCACGCTCGCCGAAGTCTGGGGTGAAACGCCCCTCAAGGGCGTCCCGGGCGACAAGCTCCCGAGCATCCTCGAGAAGGCCGCCGAAATGGGTCTCAAGCCCGAGTCGACGCTCTTCGACGCGCTCTTTGCGCCGACGGGCGACCGCGCGGCCGCCGTGTGGCCCGATCCGAAGTACCCGAACGAACTCAACGGCACGGGCGACGCGCTCGGTCTCCCGTACTTCCCCGAAAAGGCGCTCTTCGACGAATATCGCAAGTTCACGCTCGGTCACGGTCACGACCTCGCGGACTTCGACACGTACATGCGCGAAGACGTGAAGGGGCTCCTGTGGCCGGTCGTCGACGGCAAGGAAACGCCCTACCGCTTCAACACGGCCTTCGACCCGTACGCCAAGGAAGAGAACCTCTTTTACGGTCCTCTCATGAAGGAGATCCCCACGGGGAACCTTACGGGCGTCACCGACAAGACCGCCAAGGCACATCCGGGCAAGGCCAAGATCTTCTTCCGTCCGTACGCCGCTCCGGTCGAGCAGCCCGACGGGCACTACGACCTGTGGCTCTCCACGGGCCGCATCCTCGAGCACTGGCACACGGGTTCGATGACGCGCCGCGTGCCGGAGCTGCACCGTGCGGCTCCGTCGGCGCTCCTTTACATGCACCCGGCCGACGCCGAGAAGCGCGGTCTCAAGCGCGGCGACACGGCGCTCGTGGAAAGCCGCTACGGCGAATGCCGTGCGGTGGTCGAAACCCAGGCCCGTCAGCTGATGCCGAAGGGTTCCACGTGGCTCGCCTTCTTCGACGAAAAGGTGCGCACGAACTCCGTCTGCATCGACGCGACCGACCCGATCTCGCTTGAGCCCGACTACAAGAAGACGGCCGTTCGCGTGAAGAAGGCCTGATCGCTCCGCAACGCTCACGAAGGCTCTTTGCGATGTCGACACCCATCCAACGACGCGATCTTCTCGGGCGTGCGGCCGGCGCCGCCGGAGCGGCCGTCGCCGCCACGCTCGTCCTAGGTTTCGCCCCGCTTGGGGAAAGCCGGGCCGAGTGGCGCCCCCGTCCGCCGGGGGCGCTTGACGGCAGCCGCTTTACGGCGGCGTGCGCGCGGTGCGGCCGTTGCGTCACGGCGTGCCCCTACGACACGCTGCGTCTGGCCGCACCGGGCGACCCCGCTCCGATCGGCACGCCCTTTTTCACGCCGCGCGACGTCCCGTGCTACATGTGCAAGGACATCCCGTGCGTGAAAGCGTGCCCGACGGGCGCGCTCGATCCGCTTCTCGACGACATCCGCAACGCCCGCATGGGGGTTGCGGCCGTCGACCCGAACAGCTGCCTCTCGTGGCAGGGGTTGCGCTGCGAGGTGTGTCTGCGGGAGTGCCCCGAAGCCAACCGCGCCATCACCATCGAAATGCACCCCCGGGGACTGAGCAAGCACGCGGTGTTCGTTCCGGTCGTGCATCCCGACGCCTGCACGGGGTGCGGACTCTGCGAGCGGGGCTGTCCGACCGAAAAAGCCGCGATTCGCGTGGTCGACCGCGACGCCAACCTCGGCGCCATCGGCCGGCACTACCGACTCGGCTGGCTCGACGAGGACGACCCGAAAAATCGTCGCAGCGAGGCGCCCGCCGCCGAAAGCACCCCCTCGGCGGGGAACGCTCCCTCGGCCGAAGCGCTCGACTACCTCAACGGCGGGGAGGACGAACCGTGACCGAACGCAAACCGCGCTCCCGGTACACCCCGATGCGACACGTCGTGCAGGGGATCGTACTGCTTCTTTTCATCGGGACGGCCCGCTGGGGCTGGACCCTCCTCGACCGGCCCGTCCTCTCGGGGACGCTCTCCGCGTCGAAAGTCCTCGATACGATTCCGCTCTCGGATCCGTTGGCACTGCTCGAGCGCTTCGCGGCGGGACACCTCCCGACGCTCGGCGCATTGACGGGCGCCCTCCTCGTGCTCCTCCTCTACGGCACGCTCGGCTCGCGCACCTTCTGCGGGTGGATCTGCCCCATGAACGCCGTGGTCGAATTCGCGGCCTTCCTGCGGGGCCGCCTGGGGCTTACCGCCGACGCCCTGCGGGTTTCCCGCTCGGCGCGCTTCGTGCTTCTGGCGGGGGCGCTTCTCGCGAGCGCCCTTACGGGCACGGCCGCCTTCGAAGTCATGAGCCCTCAGGGGCTCCTCTGGCGGGACCTCGTCTTCGGCACGGGCCTCTCGGCGCTCGCCGCGGCTTCGGGCGTATTCGCCCTGGAGCTTGCGGTCATGAAAGAGGGCTGGTGCGGCCACCTCTGTCCGCTCGGCGCCTTTTGGGCGCTCGTCGGGAGAATCGTGCGTCGCCCGGCGCTCCGGATCCGCTTCGAGGACAAGGCGTGCACGCGCTGCGGCGACTGCTTGCACGTCTGCCCCGAACGACAGATCATCCGCTTCAAGGACCTGGCTCGAACGGGCCGTATTCCGACGGGCGAATGCCTCAACTGCGGCAAGTGCATCGAACACTGCCCCGAGGACGCCCTGCGTTTTGAACTTTTCGGACGACGATCGGGTTGCGACGCGTCCGACCGCTCCAACACCTGAAGGAGATCTCCATGACGACCCCTCTTTCCACCCGCATCCTCTCGGTTTCGGTCGGCTGCCTGCTCGGGCTTGCCGCGTTCTCCGCTTCGAGCGCGGAGCTGCCCGGCGCTTCGGGCGCGCCCACACCCGTGCCGCATCCGACCGCCGACTACCTGCCGATCACGCCCGACAAGAATGCGTGCGTGATGTGTCACCGTCCGCAGAAGGAAGGCGCCGAGCGCGCGAAGGGTCAGATTCCCCGCTCGCACTACGCGGGCGAACGCCTCTCGGGCGAACGCTACGAGTGCACGCTCTGCCACGTCTCGAAGGACGCGCAGGCGCCCTCGTACGAACCCGCCGATCCGAACGTTCCCCTGAACTGACGGGAACGCTCCCGACCGGATAACCAAAGAGCGACGGCACGCCTGCCGTCGCTCTTTGGTTTTCGGGGGCAGTCGGTCAGAGCTTCTGACCCGACGCCCAGACGGCCGCTTCGACGCGGCTCTTGAAGCCGAGCTTCTTGAGGAGGTGCTTCACGTGCCCCTTGACGGTGCCGTCCGCGATCTCGAGCGTTCGGGCGATGTCTTTGTTGGTGTAGCCCAAGGCCACGAGTTTCAATACGTCCTTCTCGCGCTCGGTCAACTGCACGATCGGGTCGGACTTCACGTCCCGAACCATTTCCGTGAGGTACACCACCATCGAGGGCGCGACGATCAGCTGCCCCTCGAGCGTGCGGCGTACGGCCTCGAGAAAGCGCTCGGGCTCCATGTCTTTGAGGAAGTAGCCGTCCGCGCCCGCCCGGATGCAAGCGGTGAGATCCTCGCCCGAGTCGCTCACCGTCAGGATCACGACGCGCCGCGAAGGGTCCTCCTCTTTGAGAAGCGTCAGGATTTCAACGCCCGACGTGCCTTTCATGTTCAGGTCGAGCACCGTCAGATCGGGTTCGAGTTTGCGGGCGAGCTCCACCGCCTCCTCGCGCGTACCCGCTTCGCCGACCACCTCGATCCCCGGATCGAGGCTCAGGAGCTCGCGTACGCCCCGACGGAAAAGCGGATGGTCGTCCACGACGAGAATGCGGTAGTGTTCTTTTTCGGTCATGATGGGTCGATTCCCTTCGTAGTCCGTCTTCGGGATGGAAGCGTTCATTGTAGGCCGCGATTCTCCCGCGGACCTTAACGATCGGCCCGCTCCCCGGAGCGCTCGACGAGCACCCGAGTGCCGCCTTCCGTGCGCCGCTCGATGCGGATGTCGGCCTTGAGCGCCTGAGCGCGCTCGCGCATGATCGAGAGCCCGAAGTGCATGTCTTTTTCCGCATGCTCGGGAATCCCGATCCCGTCGTCGCACACTTCGAGACGGAAACCGCCTTCGCCGAGCGGTTCGATCCGCACGGCGACGTGCGCGGCCTGCGCGTGCTTTTCGACGTTGGCGAGCGCCTCGCGCAGGATGTGAACGAGATGCACCTGATCGTTCGCCGTCGATTCGTAGTCGGGAAGCGTATTGTCAAGAACCGTCTCGATACCCGTGCGCGATGCGAATTCGTCGACCGCGGAACGGAGCGCCCCGTCGAGGCCGTCACCCGAGATTTGCAGACGAAAGGCCGTGAGGACCTGGCGCAGCTGCCGGTACGCGGTCCCGACGCCTTCCTGCAACTCGGCGAGAATCGACATCGTTTCCTCTTTGGGCGCGTCGCGCTCAAGCCCCAACTTCAGACGCAGAAGCTGAATGCGCGCAAACGAAAGCGACTGTGCGATCGAGTCGTGGAGTTCGCGCGCGATCGTCGAACGCTCTTCGAGCACGGCAAGCCGTCGTTCGCCCGACGCGCGGCGCTCGGCCGCCAGAGCCCGACCGAACGTACCCGCAACGAGCGCGAGGACGTTGCGCTTCCACTCCGGACAGGGGTGCTCGAAGCACACCTTCAAGGCGCCGAAGCACGCATCGTGCCGACCGACGACGGGAAGCTCCAACACGTAGTCCGAGTGTTGCGCTTCCTCGTTCCAGCCCGCCGTGCGGGCGAATTCGTACGCGTTTTCGCCCGAGCCCGCATGCAGAAGAAGGGCGCCCGCGCGAGCACCCGAAAAGGCGATCGCGTCCTCCAACACCTCGGCGGCGACGCGCTTCAGATCGGCGTCGCCCGACTGGAGCCGCTCGCTCGTCCGATGCAGAAACACGAGCCCCTGGTTGCGCCGATCGAGGTCTGCGGTCTTTTTCGCGACCTCCGCTTCGAGCGACCCGTAGAGACGCTCGAGCTCCTTCACCATGAAGTTGAACCCGCGGCCCAGGCGGCCGATTTCGTTTTCTTCGAGCCCCTGGAGCCGCACGGAAAAGTCCCCGCGACGCACGCCGTCGACGGCGTCTTCGAGTTCGGTGAGCGGAGCGAAAATCCGCCGCCGCAACGTGCGCAGCATCACGTACGTCACAGCCACGGCCCCCAAGAGCGTCACGCTCAGAAGAATTTTCAGTAGGCTCAGCCTGCGCGTCAGATTCTCTTCGAGCGCCCGAACGAACACGTCCACGTCGTCGACGAACGCGACGATGCGTCCCAGGAAGAGGCGTCGCGCGCTTTCGCTTTCGATCGACTCGAGCGCGAGTGGCTTCATCTCCTTCTCGAACGTTTCCAGAAGATTGCGATAGCGTTCGCGCACGGGGTCGTCCGCTTCCTTCGGAACGTCCTTGATCAGGTCGGGGCTTGAGAGCCGTTTTTCGAGTTCGGCCACGGCTTCGAGCGTGTTGCGCCGACGCTCGAGAGCGGTCGAATAGGGGTTGGAGACGACGAAGGTCAGCTTGTAGCTCTGCATGCGCAGGCTCCCCGACACGTTGATCGCGCCGCCCGAGCCCGACGACATCTCCGTCAGTACGAGCGCGGGTACGGCCGCGAGAACGACGAAGCAGGCGATGAGACGGAAGACGGCGGAAAACTGCCGATAGAGCGATCGGCTCCCGAGCCACGATTGCAGAAACTGCATAAGAGTCCTCGAAAAAACACCCCGATCGGAGGGCCCGGTCGGGGTGCGTGCGCGTCGACGAAGGCGGAGAGACGCATCTCCCCGCACCTGTCGTCAGATGTCTTCGCTCACCATGTCGATCGCACCGCAGGGGCATTCGTGCGCGCAAATGCCGCAACCCTTGCAGTAGTCGTAGTTGATGGCGAACTTCTTGCCCGGACCGAGCTTGATCACCGCGTTGTCGGGGCAGACGCCGTAGCAGTTGTCGCACTCGAAGCAGTTGCCGCAGGACATGCAGCGGCGCGCTTCGAAGAGCGCGTTTTCTTCGGTGAGACCCTCGACCACTTCGTCGAACGTCGTCTGACGGCGGATGAGGTCGAGCTGCGGGCGCACCGTCTTCGGCGCGTCGCTGTAGTACCAGGTGTTGAGGCGGGCGTACGTGGCGGGAGCCGCGGGCTCGGGCGCCTTGTAGACCTCACCCTTCAGGAAGGCGTCGATCGCGCGGGCCGCACGCTTGCCGTGACCGATCGCGGCCGTGACGTTCCGGTCGCCCGGAACCATGTCGCCGCCCGCGTAGATGCCCGGAACGCCCGTGGCGAAGTTTTCGTCCACCTTGAGGACGTCGCGGTCGATCTCAAGACCCTCGATTTTGTCGAGGAACGAGAGATTGGACTGCTGACCGAGCGCGAGCACGACGGTATCGGCTTCGACCGTTTCGTATTCGCCCGTCGGCTGCGGGTAGCCCGACTCGTCGAGCTTCATCTTCTCGATGCGGATTTCGCCCTTTTCGGCCTGAGCGATCGTGGAGAGCCACTTCATCGAGACGCCTTCTTCGAGCGCCTCCTCGATTTCGAAGGCGTGCGCAGGCGCGCGATCGCGCGTGCGTCGGTAGACGACGACGGGCTCGGCGCCGAGACGACGGGCCGTACGGGCGACGTCGATCGCGGTGTTGCCGCCGCCGTAGACCACGACGCGACGGCCGAGCATCGGGGGCTCTTCGCCTTCCATCGAGCGCAGAACGCTCACCGCGTCGAGAATGTGCGACGCGTCCCCGGCGGGAATGTAGGCGTTGCGGGCCTGCGAGGCGCCGACGGCAAGGAACACGGCGTCGTAGCCGCCCGCCTTCATTTCTTCGGCGAGGTCCGTCACTTCGCGGTTGTATTCGATCGTCACGCCGAGCGCTTCGATGCGGGCGACTTCCTTGTCGAGGATTTCGCGGGGCAGACGGTAACGGGGAATCCCGTAACGCATCATGCCGCCCGACTGCGGCGCGGCTTCGACGACGTGGACCGCGTGACCGAGACGCGCGAGGTGGTAGGCGGCCGAAAGACCGGCCGGGCCGGAGCCGACCACCAGAACGCGGCGGCCGCTCGAGGTTTCGGGCTTCGGGAAAGCCCAGCCCTTTTCGAGCGCGTGGTCGCCGAGGAAGCGTTCCACCGCATTGATGCCGACCGATTCGTCGAGATCCGCACGATTGCAGGCGCCTTCGCATGTGTGATAGCACACGCGCCCCATCGTGGCGGGGAAGGGATTGTCTTCGATGATCGTACGCCAGGCGTCTTCGTAGTGACCGCTTTCGGCATGGAAGAGCCAGTCGCGGCACTTTTCACCCGCCGGGCACTTCGCGTTGCAGGGCGGCAGACGGTTGACATACACGGGCTTCACGGTACGCCAGGAACCCGTGCGGTTGGCGAGCGAGCTCCCGACGTCGAGCGTGATGGCAAAGGGTTTGTTCACGACCGTTCTCCTCAAATCGTGTGCGCGCGTTCTTCGCCCTGTTCGGGCACCGGAACGACGGAGGCCGTCTCGTCGTCAAGATCGAGCAGACCGAACTTTTCGATGTTGTTGTCCGCCATGGCCTGAATGCGTTCGAGCACTTCGGGTTCGCCGTTGCGACCGAAGAGATGCGCGAAGCGCTTCTGGAGCTTCAGGTAGCTTTCCACGGGCTCCTTGCGGCGGATGGTCTGGACGCCGGTGACCTTGCCGTACTCGGCTTCGAACACCGGGAAGATCCCCGTTTGGTGCGCGAGACGCGCGAGCTGCACGGTCTGACCGGAGGCCGACCCCCAGCCGAGCGGGCAGGGAACGAGGATGTGGATGTAGCGGGCGCCGCGAATCGACATGGCCTTCGTCACCTTGCGTTCGAGGTCGCGCAGGTCCGCCACCGTCGCCGTGGCGACGTACGGAATCCCGTGCGCCATGGCGATGAGCGGAACGTTCTTGCCCTGCCCCCAGGCGTTGCCGGGCTCTTCGCCCGCAATCTGCGTGGTGGCCGTGCGCGCCGCCGGAGGCGTCGCCGACGAGCGCTGCACGCCCGTGTTCATGTACGCCTCGTTGTCGTAGCAGATGTAGAGCACGTCGTCGTTGCGTTCGAACATCCCGGAGAGGCACCCGAAACCGATGTCGGTCGTGCCGCCGTCGCCGCCCATGGCGAGAACGCGCGTGACGGGCGTGCCCGTCTTCTTCGCGCGCACGCGGAAGGCCGCGGCCATGCCGGTCGCAACGGCCGCCGTATTGCCGAAGAGCGAGTGGAACCAGGGCATCTGCCAGCTCGTTTCCGGATAGGGCGTCGAGAAGACTTCGAGGCACCCCGTGGCGTTGGCGGCCGCAAGCCGTCCGTTGACTGCTCGCATCGCCGCGTCGACCGCATAGCGGGCGCCGAGCGCCTCGCCGCAACCCTGACAGGCGCGATGACCGGAGTTGAGCGAATTCGAGCGATCCATCGACGACTGAACCGAACGCTGAGACGGATCGAGAAGACGGTTGCCCACCGTGAAGGTGCCCGTCTGGTAAAAGTGGATCTGCTGCTCGTTCATGATTAGATCTCCTCGCCGCGCGCGAGCTTGCGGGCGGCGATGTCGCGATTGAGGGCTTCGGGCAAGGGACCGACGTGGTGAGCGTTGCGCTCGCGTTCGAGCTGAGCGTCGACGAGCTCCCGATCGAGGTCGAGGAAGTACGGCTCGTCGGTGATTTCGCCAGCGGCCGCGCGGGTGAAGCAGTCGGTGAGCGACGCCTTGGTGACGGGACGCCCGCCGAGGCCCGCCACGACGGACACCTGTTCGACGGGAAGACCGCGCAGGGCCTTCATCACGTCGAGCGAGAGCGCCCCGCCCATGCCGGAACTCACCTGACGTTCGACGACCACGACGGAACGCACGCGGGCAAGCGCCTCGCGAACCGCCTTTTCGGGGAACGGACGGTAGCACTTGAGACCGACGACGCCGATCTTCATGCCGCCTTCGCGCAGTTCGTCCACGGTGTCCTTGATGGTGCCGAGGATCGAGCCCATGGCAAAGACACACACCTCGGCGTCTTCCATGCGGTAGCTCGAGACAAGCCCGCCCGCTTCGCGACCGAAGGCCGCCTTGAACTCTTCGGCCGTGCGTTCGATCACGGGAAGGGCGTCGAGCATGCGACGGTGCGCGAGGTAGCGCACTTCGGTAAAGGCTTCGGGGCCGACCATGGCGCCGATCGAGTACGGATGATCGGGGTCGAGCACCTGACGGGGACGATAGGGCGGCAGGAACGCGTCGACTTCTTCCTGTTCGGGAATGTCCATGCGTTCGAAGGCGTGCGTGAGCACGAACCCGTCCATGCACACCATCACCGGAATCGACATCTCTTCGGCGATCTTGAAGGCTTCGATGTGCAGGTCGCAGGCTTCCTGGTTCGTTTCCGCAAAAAGCTGGATCCAGCCGCTGTCGCGCTGGCTCATCGAGTCGGAATGGTCGTTCCAGATGTTGATGGGCGCGCCGATCGCACGGTTGGCCACCGTCATGACGACGGGCAGGCCCAGGCCGCTCGCGTTGTAGACGGCCTCGACCATGTAAAGAAGCCCCTGGCTCGCCGTGGCCGTGTAGGCGCGGGAACCCGCCACCGAGGCGCCGAGCGCCACCGACATGGCCGCGAATTCGCTCTCGACGTTGATGTACTCGCAGTCCTTCAGAATGCCCTTGCGGCACAGAAGACCGAGATGTTCGACGATGTGGGTCTGAGGCGAAATCGGGTACGCGCAGACCACTTCCGGGCGGCAAAGCGCGACGGCCTGCGCAACACCCTGACTCCCTTCGAGTTGCTTAAGCATGTTCTTCTCCCAGACTCGATTTGACGGCACGGAATGCAAGTTCGGCCACGTCGGCGTTGGCCTGAGCGACGCGACCCGAGAACTTGGCGTTGTAGGCGGCCTGCACGCTTTCGAGCTTCATCATGCCCGTCATGGCGGCAAAGCCCGCGAGCATGGCGGCGCCCGGCAGCGGACGACCGATCTTTTCAAGCGCGTAGTGCGTGGCGGGAACCGTCAGAACGTGGCCCGCGGGCAGACGTTCGACGAGTTCGCCGAGACCGAGCTCTTCGGGAGAGCGACTCGAATTGATGAGCACGTAGCCCTCGGGCTTGAGGCCGGCGAAGACGTCGACGCTGTCGAGCAGCGTGCGATCCTGCACCAGAACGACATCGGGTTCGAGCACGGGTTCGCGAAGACGAATTTCCTTGGGACTGAGTCGGGCGAACGCCACGACGGGCGCTCCCGTACGTTCGGAGCCGAAGCTCGGGAAGGCCTGAGCCTGGTGCCCTTCCATGAAGCCCGCGAGAGCGAGCATCTCCGCCGCCGTAACGACGCCTTGCCCGCCGCGGCCGTGGATGCGAATTTGGAACACGGTTCTTTCCCCTATGGTTGGTATCGTCGGTCGCTCGCGGCGACCGCGCGGCCGAAGGGACGGAGCCCGTTCGCGCGAACGGCCGTCCGGCACTCGGCCTGAAGGGTGGCGGGTGCGAGGGGTCCTCGACGTCGCCCGCCGCATGTGATGCTTTGCTTCGTCGGCCGCCGGGCGGCGGTCTTGCGACAAAGAAAGAGTACGGATCGCACCAATTTTAGGCAGAAAGCCAAGCGGCCGCGAGTAGACTATTCGGGCTAATCCTTTGTTTCCCCGGAGACCGTCATGCGACTGCGTTTCGTTCCCGCGCTTCTCGCCGCCGCGCTGTTGGCGGGCTGCTCGATTCCCCTCACGACCGAGCCCGATCCTCTGGAAGACGCCACGGCCGTCTACAGCTGGCAGGCCGAGGGGCGGATGATTTTCGAATGCGCCTACGATTCGGAAGGTTTTTACTGGGCGTTCGTGCGCCCCGAAGGGAAGCTCGTCTCGGAAACGGGGCGCGTCGAGGCAACAATTGAAAACGATTTCGGTCTCACGCATCGGGACGGCTCGCACCTCGAAGCGAAAATCATCCGCCAGGGTTCGGCCAAGACCCCGAACGACCTGAAGGACGCCCTTTTTGAAGTTTCGTCCGCGTCGGACCGGGGTGCTCTGCGCGCGATTCGTTACGTCGAGCGACGTCGCGCCGAAGGCGGCATGCCGCTCACGGCCTGCTCGGCCTCTCAGCGCGGCATGCGTCTGGCCGTCCCCTTCCGCGCCCGCTGGATTCTCTACCGTTGAGCCGCGAGCGCGTTTTCTCGCGCGCGGTGCGACCGGCCTCCCGAATCGGGCTCAATCCTGCCGAGACGAAGCTAGTTTTGATAAAATTGGACCTTTGCCGTGACGCCGGAGCAGACGTTCGGCCAACCTTCATTCGGGAGATGACAACCATGGTTCCAGCTGCTACGACGGTCGGAGGGTACCTTCAGAGTTTGCCGAACGACCGGCGTGTTGCAATGGCGCGAGTCTGCAGCATGATTCGCCGATCCGCCCGCGGCGTGCGTGAAAGCATGCGCTTCGGTCTTGCCTTCTACGAGCTTGACGGCGGTCCCGTCTTCGCCGTGGAATCGCGCGACAAGGCGTTGGTCTTCTATTACGCCGAAAAGGCCGCCTGCGAAGGATTCGAAGACAAGTGGAAGGGGCTCGACGTCGAACATCAGTTGGTCGCCTTCCAGGACCTCAACTGCCTCCCCCTCGACGTCGTGGAAACGATCGTGCGCGCCTCGCTCAAGTTGCGCAAGGGTCGTCCGGCTTCCGAATCCCCGACGCAGCAGGAGCTTCTCCAGGTTTGGGGCCTCAAGGAAGAGGACGCCGCCGTTGCGCCCCCGATCGTTCGCATCGTCGTTTCGCACGACGAAGACGAAGCGGAAGCCGCCAAGAACTGATCGCCCGTCCGCATTCGTTTGCGAAAAGGCCGACTCGTCGAGTCGGCCTTTTCTTTTTTCTTATTCCGGCAACGGCCCGTTCAGCCAGCCCGTGATCCGACGGTCCACCTCCTCGGGGCACTCTGTGAGCGGCCAGTGAAAGCAGGCGACCGTTTCGACCCGGCCCGCCGGAAGCTTTCGGGCCCAGGCCGAAAGACGCGTCGCGTCCGTGTACGTTCCCTGCGACGAGGCAATGACGAGGACCGGAATGCCGAGCCCCGTCAGGTCGGGCGTGGAGCGACCCACCTCGATCAAATCGCGCGCGTAGTCGGCCGTGTGGATGTGCCGGAGATCCGCAAACGGGGACGAATACTCCTTGACGAACGCTTGGAGTTCGTCGCCGCCCTTCTCCAACATCTTCCGGGCCTTTTCGTCGTGGGCCCGGAGCGAATAGGCGGGAAGGCGCCGCCGGATCCCGAGCGCGTTCCAGAATCGGGCGCAGCGCTCGACGACGTGCAGAATCGGAAGCCGTGCGCGAAGCTCGAGCGCCTTGGGCGTGAGCGCCTCGTCGACCAACGGGTCGAGGAGTACGAGCGCGCGCGTGCGTTCGGGGTAAAGCGCCGCAAACCGCATCGCCGCCTGAGCGCCGAGGCTGTGCCCGATGAGGACGGCTTTGCGCGCTCCGAGCCGATCGAGGATTTCAAGGATGTCGGCGGCGTGCGTTTCCAAGACGGCGCGCGTCTTGCATTCGCTCGCGCCGTGTCCGCGCAAATCGAACCGCACGAGCGTCCAGTCGCGACGCAAGGCGGTTTTTTCGGCGAACTCCTCCCATCGGCTGCCGTTCGAGGCCACGCCGTGAACGAGAACGACGACGCCGCGGGAATGCTCGAGGGGAGCGCCCCCGACGGCGTAGGAAATCGTGCCGCCTTCGCGCACGAATTCGCCGCGGGCTTCGCCGGGCACGAGACGGAAACGGAGATCGCACTGCGTATCGGTAGTCATCGGGAGCCTTTGTCTTCTTCGGGTTGGAGCGCGTCGCCCTGAGCCTCGCGCAGTCTTCGGTAAAGCGTACGCTCGCTGATGCCGAGGCGTTCGGCGAGGGCTTTGCGGGAGCCTTCCCAGCGAGCGGCGAATTCGGCGAGCGGAACCGAGGCCTCGTCGGGCGAGTCCGGATCGACCGTTTCGATGTCGGAAGCTTCGATGCGGTGACCTTCGGCCGAAATCGCCGCGCGTTCAAGGAGACACAGGAACTCCCGGACGTTCCCGGGCCAGCTGCGCTTGACGAGCATTTCGAGGGCGTCCTCCGAAAGCTCCATCGGCCGGTCGGGCGAAGCGCGGCGCAACATGAGGCGCGCGAGTTCCGCGATGTCTTCGCGCCGTTCGTCGAGCCCCGGAATCGTCACCGTAAAAACGCCGAGTCGATAAAAAAGGTCGCTTCGGAAGCGCCCTTCGCGGACGCGTTGCGCCAAATCGTAGCGACTCGAGCAGAGAATGCGGAACCCCGCCACCCGAACGACGCCCGAACCGCTTTCTCGCATGCGGCCCGTCTCGATAAGGTCGAGAAGACGCACTTGCAAAGCGAGCGACAGCTCCGCGACCTCGTCGAAGTAGACCGTCCCTCCGGGGAGCGTGTCGAGCAACCCCCGTTCGCGGGACGTGCCGAAAAATTCCCGCTCGAACGCTTCGACGGTGAGCCCCGAGCAGTCGATTTTCACGAAACCCATGGCGGCACGCCGGGAGTTTTCATGAAGAAACCGCGCGAAAACCTCTTTGCCCGTGCCGGACGGCCCCGTAAAGAGCACGACGGTATCCCGGGCACAGACCCTCGCAATGCGTCCGAGTACGGTTCGGACGGCCTCCGACTGCGCCACGACGCCCGCACCGTCGACAAGACCGCGCACGCCGCTTTGCTCGACGACCGTTTCCATGACGCAGGCGATCGATCCGTCGGCTCGCAACAGGGGCGTGGCCGTGAGTTCCACGAAGCGCTCCCCTCCGGGCACGAACCGGTGCTGCACCTCGCGGGCGGGTGCGCCCGTGACGAACGCTTTTTGCACCGGACACGCCTCTCCGCACTCGGCGCAGGAGCGCACCTCGTGGAAAAGCACCTCGTGACAGCGCCGTCCGGTCGCGTCTTTGATCCCGTACCGACGCCGGAACGCCCTGTTCGCATACGCCACCGTCAGGTCCTCGCGCACGAGGATCCGAGCCTCCTCGATCGCGTCGAGAAGCATGGTCATTTCACTGCCCAAAGCCATTTCTGTCACTGCCATATGTCAGACATGGCAGTCATTCTAACGGTATGTCGGTCTCAAACGAGTTGCAACAACAAGAAACACCTCGACGCGACGCCAATATCCGCATAGTCCTCGCTAATATGGCGCAGTCGTTAATAGATGCCTTCCATTTTCCACGCATGACCGTCGCCCCAACCACCAAGAAACGCCAACCGCATCTCGTTCTGGAGATCGCGATCGTTCTGGCGTGCAAGCTTCTCTTCATCTTCTGTCTCTGGTACTTCTTTTTCAGTCCCGAGCACCGTACGGCGGTCACGCCCGACCGTATGGATGAGTTGATGTTCTCAAGCGCCGACGAATCGAAGGCCCCCGCGACCCGAACGGGACGATCCTGATCCCTCGTTTTTCCTCACATCACAACATCTGGAGTCCTCATGATCCCCTCTGATCTTGTTGACCTGTCACGCTTGCAGTTTGCGCTGACCGCGATGTACCACTTCCTTTTCGTGCCCCTGACGCTCGGGCTCTCCTTCATGCTCGTCGTGATGGAAGCGACCTACGTCATCACGGGCAAGGAAGTGTACAAAGACATGACCCGTTTCTGGGGCAAACTCTTCGGCATCAACTTCGCCCTCGGCGTCGCCACCGGCATCACGATGGAGTTCCAGTTCGGCACGAACTGGGCTTACTACTCCCACTACGTGGGCGACATTTTCGGTGCGCCGCTCGCCATCGAAGGCCTGATGGCCTTCTTCCTTGAATCGACCTTCATCGGTCTGTTCTTCTTCGGTTGGGATCGCCTCTCGAAGGGCAAGCACCTGCTCGCCACGTTCCTCATGGCGCTCGGTTCGAACCTTTCCGCGCTCTGGATTCTCGTGGCCAACGCCTGGATGATGAATCCCGTCGGCGCCGAGTTCAACTTCGAAACGATGCGAATGGAAATGGTGGACTTCTGGGCCGTCGTCTCGAGCGAATGGGCTCAGGCGAAGTTCGTCCACACGATTTCGGGCGGCTACATGACGGGCGCCTTCTTCGTGATGGCCGTTTCCGCCTACTACCTGCTTCGTCGTCAGGACGTGCAGTTCGCCAAGGCCTCCCTGCGTCTTGCCGCGGTGTTCGGTCTCGTGGCCTCGGTCATGACCGTTCACATGGGCGACGAATCGGGTTATCTCGTCACGCGCGACCAGCCGACGAAGATCGCCGCCATGGAAGCCATTTGGGACACGCACGAAGCTCCGGCTCCGATGACGCTCTTTGCGATTCCCGACCAGGAAGCCCGCACCAACCACGCTCAGATCGACTTCCCGTGGCTCTTCGGCATCATCGGCACGCGTTCGCTCTCGACGGAAATCCCGGGCATCAACCAGCTTGAAGCCCAGGCGGTCGAACGCATCCAGAACGGTCAGAAGGCCGTGGTCGCCCTCGAAAACCTCCGCAAGGATCCGAAGAACGAAGCGCTTCGCGACGAATTCCGCGCCGTTCAGCAGGACCTCGGCTTCGGCCTCCTCCTGAAGTCCCGTACGGACGACATCGCCAACGCGACGCCCGAAATGATTCAGGAAGCCGCCCGCTCGACGATCCCGAGCGTCGCTCCCATGTTCTGGGCCTTCCGTCTGATGGTCGGCTGCGGCATGGCCATGCTCTTCATCTTCCTCGCGGGCATCGTGCTCGGCGTCAAGGGCAAGCTCGAATCGAGCCCCTGGTTCCTCAAGCTCGCCGTGCTCGGTCTGCCGCTTCCGTGGCTCGCCTGCGAAGCCGGCTGGTTCGTCGCCGAATACGGTCGTCAGCCCTGGACCATCTACAACGTCCTTCCGACGCATCTCTCCGTGTCGTCCCTCTCTTCGGGCGAAGTCCTGGGCTCCCTGATCGGCTTCGTCGTGCTTTACAGCGCGCTCCTCGTCGTCGAACTCTGGCTCATGGTGCGCTTCGGTCGCAAGGGTCCGAGCTCGCTCGGCACCGGTCGCTACCACTTTGAACGAAACTAAACGCTTCGGGAGAATTTCAACATGATCGACTATGAAATCCTGAAGGTCATCTGGTGGCTCTTCATCGGCGTCCTTCTCATCGGGTTCGCCATCATGGACGGCCATGACATGGGCGTCGGCACGCTCCTGCCCTTCCTCGGCAAGGACGACAACGAACGCCGCATCATGATCAACTCCGTCGCCCCGCACTGGGACGGCAACCAGGTCTGGCTCATCACCGGAGGCGGCGCCATGTTCGCGGCCTGGCCGATGATGTACGCGGCCGCGTTCTCGGGCTTTTACTGGGCGATGCTCGTCGTGCTTGCGGCGCTCATCTTCCGTCCGGTCGCCTTCGACTTCCGCAGCAAGCTCGAAGGCGCCTCGTGGCGCGGCAACTGGGACTGGGCGCTCTTCTTCGGCTCGGCCGTTCCCCCGATCATCTTCGGCGTGGCCTTCGGCAACCTCCTGCAGGGCGTTCCCTTCCACATCGACGAAACGATGCGTCCGATCTACACGGGGAACTTCTTCGGTCTGCTCAACCCGTTCGGTCTGCTCTGCGGCGTGCTCTCGCTCGTCATGATCGTCTTCCACGGCGCCAACTACCTGGTGCTCCGTACGGAAGGCGCTCTGCAGGCGCGCGCCCGCAACACGGCGTTCCTCACGGGTCTTCTCTCGGCCGTGCTCTTCGTGCTCGGCGGCGTGTGGACCTATGCGGGCATCGACGGCTACGTGGCCACGGCGGGTCTCGACCCGGCCGGTCCTGCGAACCCGCTCCTGAAGACCGTCGAGGTCGTCTCGGGCGCCTGGTTCCGCAACTACGCCGACCTGCCCGTGCTCTGGCTCGTTCCGGCGCTCGGCGTGCTCGGTACGATCGGCGGCGCGCTCATGATCCGCGCCAACCGTGCGGGCCTTGCCTTCGTGCTCTCGAGCGTCGCGCTCCTCGGCATCATCCTGACGCCGCTCGTCTCGATGTTCCCGTTCGTGATGCCCTCCTCGACGATGCCCCAGGCCGGCCTCACGCTCTGGGACTGCACGAGCTCGCAGCTGACGCTTGAAATCATGTTCTTCGTCACGCTCATCTTCCTGCCCCTCGTGCTCTTCTACACGTCCTGGGCCTATCGCGTCATGAGCGGCAAGCTCACCTCGAGCTACATCGAGAAGAACTCGCACAGCCTCTACTGATGAACCTCCGTCCGAAGCCCTCGGGCTTCGGACGGGACTACGGAAACAAGGAATACGACGATGTCCTACTTCTATTGGATCACCGGTCTCGGTTTTGCCATTCTGCTTGCGGCGACCATTGAAACGGTCGTCTCGCGCCGCGATGAGTGAACCCGCACCCGTCGGGGGAGGAGGCTTCTTGCGTACGCTCTCTTTCATTGCCGCTTTGCTCCTGGCAACGCTCATCGTCCTTTACCCTCGGGCCATTGCCGAGGATTCGACGAGCGTGAGCCACGGAGCGCTCGTTCTGATGCTGCTCGGCATGAGTTCGGCCTGGGTGTACGGGTTGGGGTTCGTGCCTCGCAACCGTTGGCTTCGCATCGTCTTCTCGCCCTGGGTGGCCTGGGCGTTGATGGCCGCCGGAGCCTGGTTCGTCTTCGGAGGGTGAGTGCATGAGCGAACCCGCTTCCACGCTCTACGACCGCCTCGGCGGTGCCGAGGGCATCAAGCGTTTGGTTTCGGCCTATCTCGAAGCGCTCACGACGACGCCCGACTACGCGCCCCTGTGCGCGCTCTACGTGAACGGTCTCGAGCGTTACGAAGAGCGCATGAACGAATTCCTCTCCGGCTGGCTCGGCGGCCCGGCGCTCTACCAGGAGCGCCACGGCATGCCGATGCTGCGGGAGTCGCATCGTTCCATCCCCATTACGGGCGACATGGCCGAATCCTGGGTTCTGTGCATGCGTCAGGCGCTTCGCGCCACGGTCGAAGACGAAGAGCTGATGCTTCGTCTCGACGGGCTCTTCACGCACATGGCCGAGAGCCTGCGCAACGCCTGAAGCGCTCCCGAGCCGATCGACCTCGAGACAAAGGGGCGACCATCCGGTCGCCTCTTCTTCTTTTTTATTTCAAGTACTTCTGATTCTCTTCCTTGAGACGCACGAGATCGATCTGAGCGTTGTGCCGATCGTCGTCGCTCACCCACACGGTCCCGTCCTGAATCGTCACGGCGAGCTTCATGTTGCGCGAAGCCATCGCCGCCAGAGCCTCGACCGACGCGTCCGAGACGCTCAGCACGGTGAGTTTGTCGATCTTGCTGAATTCGCCGCTCGAAGCGCTCCACCACGGACCGATCTTCGCTTCGTCGTAGGCGAGCACCGTCACGTGGGCGCTTCTCCCCGCCGACTTTCGCACCTGCCGCACGTCGGGCGTACCCACGTCGATCCAGGTCTCGATGGAGCCCGTATCGTCGATCGCCCAGAGGGCGGGTTCGCCTTCGGCGGAGAGCCCCCGGCCGAATTCGAGCCGCTCGCCCGCATGCAAAGCGAAAGCGAGAACGCGCAGCATCAGCCGCTCTTCGGTTTCGGACGGATGCCGCGCGACCGTCAGGAGGTGCGACTCGTAGTAATTGCGATCCAAGTCCGAAAGGTCGAGCTGCGCCTTGTAGACCGTTGCGCCGAGAGCCATGGGAATTCGCCTCCTCAAGCCTGAAATGCGGTCGGGCGCTCTGCGGGCGGCCCGATTTCGCGGGAACATGCAAAAAAGGCGTGTTTTTCATGCGACCGCCCTAGCGCGCAACGGTCGCAAAAACAACGCCTTCGCCGCGCATTGTACACACGTTGCCCGCCAGGCGAATCGATCCGACGGGAGGGGCGCAAGGAAAAACGGTCGGCCGCGCCTCAAATTTCCATGCCTTCGCCGCGCGAAAGCTTCACCCAGCCGCGGGCGATCCGGTAGGCCACCCACACGCCGAGCACGAAGAACCCGAAGAAGATGAGAACGAAGCCGATGCCGACGGCGACAAGGGGAATCCCGAAAAGGAACAGAAGCGCAATCGCAAGCGCCGCGTACCAGAAGGTGCGGATCTGCCACGCAAAGTGCGTCTCGAGATACGTCCCTTCGGCGTCGGAGCGCAGGCAGTAGTTGAGAACGACGGCAATGATCGAGGGGATCGAAAAGACGAACGTCCCGACGATCGTCGATGCCGTGAACATCCCCGTCACGATGGAAAGCGAATGAAGGGCATATACAATGTGGGCGACCCACAGGGTCCCGGTGGCGGGTTCGTGGCGGACGGGTTCCATGGCGGCGAGCTCTGCTCCGAAAAAACGGTTTTCTCACATTGTACGTAGCGTCATGCCTTTTTCCATTCCCGTCGGCCCGTTGCTCGACTCGGGCCCCGTCGTCGTTTTTCTGATGTCGCTTCTCGACGCCGACACGGGCGCGGCCTGGGCGGCGCTGTGGACCGTCGCCCGATCGGACGACGCGCCGCTCCTTCTCGCCGCGGCGCTCCTTGCTCCCGTGCTCGCGGAGGGGCTTCTCTACGAAATCGGCCGCAAACGCGCGGCACAAGACGTCGAGATACCCGAGCGCCTCCGCCGGGCTTTGCTCGAACGCCCGAAAACGGCGCTTCTCGGGTTAAAATTCCTCTTCCCTCTGCGCTGGACGGCGCCGCTTGCGGCGGGCGCCTGCGGCATCGGTCGGGGTACCTTCTGGAGCATCAACACCGCGGGACAATGCCTGCGAACGCTCCTTTTCGCCGCCTGCGCATACGGCGTCTTCGACGCCCTCTACGCCCTTCCGGAAGAGACCGCACTCGTACGGAATCTGCTTGCGGGCCTGGCTCTGACGACCCTGCTTGCGATCGTGGTCGGTCGCGTCGTGCTGGAGTGGCTTGCGACACATCTCAAGAGAGAAGAACGATGAGAATCCTGCTCGTTGAAGACGATGAAATGATCGGCGAAAGCGTGGTGGCCGGCCTCGAAAGCGAAGACTACGCGGTCGACTGGGTGCGCGACGGCAACTCCGCCCTGATCGCCCTCAAAACCACGCCGTTCTCGCTCATGATCCTCGACCTCGGGCTTCCCCGCAAAGACGGTCTTCAAGTCCTGAAGGAAATCCGCGCCAAACACGATCCGACGCCCGTGCTCGTCACGACGGCTCGGGACACGGTGGACGATCGCATTCGAGGGCTCGATTCCGGCGCCGACGACTATCTCGTGAAGCCCTACGACCTCGACGAACTTTCCGCCCGCATCCGCGCGCTTCTGCGCCGTTCGGCCGGACGCGCCGACCCCGTAATCGAACGCGGCGAACTCACCATCTCGCCCGCCACGCGCGAAGTGGTCTACCGGGGCCGCCCCGTCATCCTCTCCTCCAAGGAGTACGCGCTGCTTGCGGCCCTTGCCGAACGCCAGGGCGTGGTCTGGAGTCGCGCCCAGCTCGAAGAAAAGCTCTACAACTGGGACAACACCGTCGGCTCCAACGCCATCGAAGTGCACATCCATCACCTGCGCAAAAAGCTCTCGGACGGCGCCATCAAGACGGTGCGAGGCGTGGGCTACCTGCTCGAAACCTGACGAATCCGCCGATCGAAAGATCGGCTTTTTCACGCGTCGGGCGGCTTGTCCGCCCGAACACCCGGCGTCGACCGGCCGAACTTGCGACCGGTCGATTTCCCACAACGACGGATGCGAGTGCGCGACTCTCCCTCCGCGCGCCTCCTTCCGCTCCCGCCCGGCTCCTGGGACGGGACCACCCGAGAATTTGCGATGACGTCCATCCGCCGCAAGCTTCTTCTTACGCTGCTCGGAGCGCTCCTTGCGGCCGGTTTCACCACGGCCGCGGCCACGTTCTTTTCCGCTCAGGCCGAATTCAACGAGTTCCTCGACACGCATCTCAAAGAGACCGCCGAGTCGCTCGGCGAGTCCGTGCGCAATTCCGCCTTTCCGATCAACCCGTCGCCCCACATGACGATCGTGGGCGACGCGGAAAGCTACCAAATCGTCATCCAGGTCTACGACTCGGCCACCAACAGCGTCTGGCATCGCGAGGGCTCGCCCTCGCTGCCGCTTCCCGAAGGACCGGGGTTCGGCCTCGAACAGGTGGACGGCAAATCCTGGCGCACCTACGCGGTGGCGGCGGGTCCGCTCATCATCACCGTCGGTCAGGACACGGCCGTACGCACGAATCTTGCCGCCACGGCGGCCTTCCGCGTTCTGCAGCCCCTCTGCCTGCTGCTTCCTTTCATCGCCATCGCCGTTTGGATCGTGGTGGGCGAAGGGCTTGCTCCGCTCGAACGCACGGCGCGCTCCGTCGCACGCCGTTCGCCCACGTCTCTCACCCCCATTTCGACCAAGGGGCTCCCCTCGGAACTCCTCGGTCTGGTCTCGGCCATCAATCAACTCCTGGAGCGACTCGAGCAGAGCCTCTCGGCGCAGCAGCGCTTCGCCTCGGACGCCGCTCACGAATTGCGTACGCCCCTTACGGCCCTCAAACTTCAGGTGCAGCTCGCCCAGCGGGCCAAAACGCCCGAAGCCCGCGAGAAGTGCTTCGTGCGTCTCAACGAGGGCATCAACCGCGCCACGCGCCTCGTGCAGCAGCTCCTCACCCTCGCCCGACTCGACCCCGACGCCTCCAAAAAGCCCATGAGCACGCTGCGTCTTGAGGCCATCGCGCAAAGCGTGACCGAAGACATGCAACCGATTGCCGCTCAGAAAAACATCACGGTCGAAGCCCGAACCGAACCCGCGCACCTCGACGGGATGGAAGACGCCGTTCGGCTCATGGTCGCCAACCTCACCGACAACGCCATTCGCTACACGCCCGAAGGGGGACGCATCGAAATCCGCACGCACTCCGAGGGCGACCGATCCGTCATCGAAGTCTGCGACAACGGCCCCGGGATCAATCCCGAAGAGCGTCAGCGCGTCTTCGACCGTTTTTACCGGGCGCTCGGCACGAAAACCTCGGGGACGGGGCTAGGCCTGGCGATCGTCAAACGCATCGTCGACATCCATCACGGCCGCATCACGATCGAAGACGGTCTCGAGGGACGGGGAACGACCTTCCGCATCGACTTCCCGACGCTCGGCGCCTCGTCTCCGGACAACGCCTGAGCGGCAGGGATCGGGGGAGCTTCTGTTACAAATTTAACCCCCGAGGCACAACCCGTTATTGACGGATTCCTCTGTTTCGGACGATTTGGGCTAGAGTTGTTCCAATCAACAAAAAGACCTCCCGCCCAAGGGCCGAGCGCCCTCCGGAGGCCGGATTCTTCCGCAGGAGTGAATTAGAAAATGACGAAAAACCTCCAGATTTCCGCCTTGGCCGCCGCGCTCTCGGCGGCCTTGATCGTGTCGACTCCGGGAGCGTTTGCGGCCGAAGCGGCGCCGACGACTCCGACGAGCGCGACGCAGGTGCAAGCCCAGTTGCCCGACTTCGTGAAGCTCGTCGAAGAAAACGGTCCGGGCGTCGTCAACATTGCCGTCGTCAAGAACGCCCGCGTGGTCGAAATGCCGTTTGCCTTCCCCGGCATGGACGAACGTCAGGCTGAAATTTTCCGCCACTTCGGCTTCCCCATTCCGTTCGGCGGTCAGCAGGAAATTCCCGAACAGCGCGGTACGGGCTCGGGCTTCATCATCTCGGCCGACGGCCTCATCATGACGAACGCTCACGTGGTCGACGAAGCCGATGAAATCATCGTGCGCCTCACCGACAAGCGCGAGTTCAAGGGCAAGGTTCTCGGCACCGACAAGCAGACCGACATCGCCGTCGTGAAGATCGAAGCGAAGGACCTTCCCGTGCTCAAAATCGGCCGCTCGAACGACCTGAAGGTCGGCGAGTGGGTGGCCGCCATCGGCAGCCCCTTCGGCCTCGACAACACGGTGACCTCGGGCATCGTGTCCGCTCTGTCGCGCAACCTCCCCTCGGACCAGTACGTCCCCTTCATCCAGACCGACGTGGCGGTCAATCCGGGCAACTCCGGCGGTCCGCTCTTCAACATGAAGGGTGAAGTCGTGGGCATCAACTCGCAGATCTTCTCCACCTCGGGCGGCTTCATGGGCCTCTCCTTCGCCATCCCGATCGACCTGGCGATGCAGATCAAGGACCAGCTGGTGCAAAACGGCAAGGTGACCCGCGGTTACGTGGGCGTCTACATCCAGGAACTCACCCAGGAACTCGCCGACAGCTTCGGTCTCGGCACGCCGCAGGGCGCTCTGGTGACGAAGATCGAAAAAGGCAGCCCCGCCGAGAAGGCGGGCTTGCGCGAAGGCGACATCATCACGAAGCTCGGCGACAAGAAGGTGACGTCGTCCGTGAGCCTCCCGATGCTCGTCTCCGCCATGCGTCCGGGCGACAAGGCCGAACTCACCGTGATCCGCGATAAGAAGGAAATCGTCGTCCCGGTGACGATCGGCACCAACTCGGGCGATGCCGTCGCCTCCGACGGTGCGGCCGCCAACGCGGGCGCGCACCAGTTGGGCGTTCAGATTCGTCCCCTCACGGACGAAGAATCGCGTTCCGCCGACACGACGGGGCTCCTCGTCATGAAGTCTTCCGGCCTTGCCGCCAAGAGCGGCATCCGCACGGGCGACATCATCGTGAGCGCCAACGGCAAGCTCGTGAAGTCCGTCGAAGACCTGCGCGCCCAGTGCACGAAGGATCAGGTGCTCCTTCTCGTGCAGCGTGACGGCGGCCGCATCTTCGTGCCGATCCGCTTCAAGGACGAAGCGAAGAAGTAACACGCGACGCTCCGCATAAAGGAATCCCCCGGCCGAATTTCGCGCCGGGGGATTTTTTTCATGCCGGGTAAGCGGCCTTTACCGCTTCTTGAGCCCGATGGTTTCGGCCAGCTTCGTGTTGTCGACTTCGCGGCACCAGTGACCCACCACCACGCAGGCGATGCCGTTGCCGATCATGTTCGTGATCGCGCGCGCTTCGCTCATGAAGCGGTCGATGCCGAGAATGAGCGCGAGACCCGCCACGGGCACGTGCCCCACGGCCGAGAGCGTCGCCGCGAGCACGATGAAGCCCGAACCCGTCACGCCCGCCGCACCCTTCGAGGTAAGGAGCAGCACCGCAAGGAGCGTCACCTGCTGCGAGAGCGTCATCGGCACGTCGCAGGCCTGCGCGATGAAGACCGCAGCCATGGTGAGGTAAATGGCCGTGCCGTCGAGGTTGAAGGAATACCCCGTCGGAATCACGAGACCCACGACCGAGCGGGAGACGCCCGCCTGCTCCATCTTCGTCATCATGCGCGGAAGCACCGATTCCGAGGACGAGGTGCCGAGCACGATGAGGAGCTCTTCCTTGATGTAGCTGATGTAGCGCAGCACGGAAAAGCCGTGCGAGCGGCAGATGGCCCCGAGGACGACGAGGATGAAAAGGAGACACGTGAGGTAGAAGGTCCCCATGAGCTTCGCAAGCGGAAGGAGCGACGCAATGCCGTACTTGCCGATCGTGAAGGCCATCGCGCCGAAAGCACCCACGGGAGCGACGCGCATGATCATGCCGACCATCTGGAAGAGGACGTGCGAGCTCTTTTCGATCACGTCGAAAATCAGCGTGCCGCGGCCGCCGAACTTGTGCAGGGCGAAGCCGAAGAGCACCGAGAAGAAGAGCACCTGCAGAATTTCACCGTCCGCAAAGGCGCCCACGACCGTGTTCGGGATGATGTTCATGAGGAACTCGGTCGTCGTGTGCATCTTGCCCGGACCCGTGTACGCGGACACCGCCGAGGCGTCGAGCGTCGCGGGGTCGACGTGCATGCCCGTGCCCGGCTCGATCGTGTTGACGATCAAAAGGCCGATGACGAGAGCGATCGTCGAGACGGCTTCGAAGTAAAGCAGCGCGAGGCCGCCCGTTTTGCCCACCTTCTTCATGTCCTCCATGCCGGCAATACCCGTCACGACGGTACAGAAGATCACGGGGGCGATGATCATTTTGATGAGACGAATGAAGCCGTCGCCGAGAGGCTTCATCGAGGCTCCGATGTCGGGAGCCGCCACGCCGAGCCCGATACCGATCAGGATCGCGCAAATGACCTGGAAATAAAGAACTTTGTAGATGGGAGTGCGCTTTGCGGTTTGGCCTGCCATTGCGTTGCCCTCTGAAAAACGATTTTGAGGAATCCGCGCGGCAACGGCGCCAAAAGGCCGCACTGCGACGCGAGTTTTTGAAGAATACCTCACGCCGCCCGTGCGTGGGGGTTATCCCTTCCTGCTTTTCCCTTCGCACGAAGGGGGAGTCCTGAGAACTCCCCCTTTCTGCCACGTACGGTGCCGCGTACGGCGCCTCACACCCGTCGGGCGATTTCCTCGGGCGAGACCCCGTGATCCCGGGCGATTTCGTCGATGAACATGTCCGTCAGCCGGTCGACGAGCGTGTTGCGTATCAGCACCGGATCCAGGTCGTCGTCGAAGACGAGCATCACGCGCACCGATTCGAGCATCGAGCGCGTCAGCTGCATGCGCACCTCGAGCACCTCGGGCGGGAGACGCTCGATCACCTCGCGGTCTTCGGAGATGTTCGCAACCATCCGCTCGCAAACGCGCTTGTTGGCGGCCTTCAGAATGGCCCGCACCTTCGGGTCGACCAACGCTTCGCTTGCAATCGACAACATCGTCTTCACGCCGTCGGGCGACAGGTAGGCGGAAACGAACGTTTCCAGCCTGCGACGCAGACGTTCGCGATACGTGGCGCCCGCCGGCAGAGGTTCCGAAGGGAGCGTGGCGCTCCGGATGAACCAGTCGACCTCCTTCTCGACAAGCGCCTCGATCAGAGCCTGCTTGTTCTCGAAGTAGTTGTAGAAGTTCCCGAGACTCTGGCCGGACTCCTTGGCAAGGTCGCGCAGGCGCAGCTTTCGAAGGCCGTCGCGCAAAACGCAACGCTCCGCCGCCTCGAGAATCTCGCGGCGGCGTTGCATGTAGGTGTCGGTTTGCTTCGACATCGGTCAGTCGATGCCCTGCTTGGCGGGCTCTTCGAGCGCACCGCCGCCGAGCACCTTGTAGAGCGTGACGAGGCTCGAAGCACGCGCGAGCTGCGTCGTGATCAGAACCTGTTCGGCCGAGACCTTCGCGCGCTGCGCGTCGAGCACTTCGGTGTAGGCCGCAGCCCCGTGCTGGTAGCGCGAATTGGAGATTTCGTACGCCTTGCCGGCCGCGTCGGCATACTCTTCCCGCGACTTCAGTTCGCCCTCGATCGTGCCTTCGGTCGCGAGCGCGTCGGCCACTTCACGGAAGGCCGTTTGAATGGCCTTCTCGTAATTCGTCGCCGCAATGCGCTCGTCGACGCGCGCGGCTTCGAGATTCGCAAGGTTGCGCCCGCCCGTGAAGATCGGAAGCGCCACGTTCGGGGTAAAGCTCCACATGCCGGAATTGCCGCCGAAGAGGTCCGAGAGGTGCAGGGAGCCCGTACCGCCGCCGAGCGAGAGCGACACGCTCGGGAAGAACGCGGCGCGCGCCACGCCGATCGAGGCGTTGGCCGCACGCAGCGACCGTTCGGCCTGTTGGACGTCCGGACGGTTGAGGAGCACTTCGCTCGGCATCCCTTCGGGCAGAGCCACCTTGAGGGTCGAGGCGAGTTCGATCCCCGTCGGCAGGAGCTCTTCGGGAATCGGAGCGCCCACGAGGAGCTGCAACGCGTTGCGGTCCACGGCGACGGCGCGCTGATACGCGGCGATCGAAGCGCGGGCGGCGGCCACGGTCGTGCGGGCCTGCTCGTAGTCGAGCTGGCTCACGGCGCCGAGGCGGAAGCTCTCCTCGACGAGACGGAAGCTTTCTTCCTGGCTGGCGAGCGTTTCACGCTGCAGCTTCAGCTGCTCGACGTCCGCACCGTACGTGAGCCACGTCATGGCGATCTGGCCGATGAGCGTGCTCTTGGCGGAACGGCGGGCGTCGTCGGACGCCAGATAGTTCTGCAGAGCCTGCTCGTTGAGGTTGCGCACGCGCCCGAAGAAGTCGAGTTCGTAGCTCGACATCGCGAGCTGCGCCGTGTACTGGTGGCCCGTACTCGAGCGGCCCGTCGCGGAAAGCGTTTCGGGCGTGTGCTGCGCCGCATTCTGCGCGGCGGCGGCCACGGTCGGGAAGAGCTCCGAGCGCTGCACGCCGTAAAGGGCGCGGGCGCGTTCGACGTTGAGCGCCGCAACGCGCAGGTCGCGGTTGTTTTCCAAGCCGAGGTCGATCACCTTTTCGAGGCGTTCGTCCACGATGAAGTCCTTCCAGACCGGAAGGGCCGCCCGCTTCGCTTCGGTCGTCGCATACGCCTCGCCCTGAGGCCAGGCGCTTTCAACGGGCGCCGCGGGGCGCTCGTAATCGGGCGCAAGATTCACGCAGCCCGTCAGAGTCAGGAGAAGAACGACCGGAAGAATCGTCAATTGTTTCTTCTGCATGTTTGTCCCTTGCCGAATTCGGGGCGAATCGTCGCCCCGAATTCGCTGAGTGTGGAGAGGGGACCGGAGAAAGTTCCCCGGTCCTCGAAGGTCGATCAAGCCGATGCGCCCTCACCGTTCGAAGGCGTCCCGTGATGACGCTTCCCGGAGATGAAGCGGCTGATGCCCACAATCGAAACGTAGAACGCGGGCACGAAGGCGACGCAAAGCACCGTCCCCGTGATCATACCGCCCAGAACGCCCACGCCGATCGCGTTCTGCGCACCCGAACCCGGACCGTACGCCATCGCGAGCGGCAGAACGCCGAGACCGAAGGCGAGCGAGGTCATCAGAATCGGACGCAGACGCAGACGAACGGCTTCGAGCGCCGAGTGCACGACGTCCTCGCCCTTGTCCACCATGTCCTTGGCGAATTCCACGATCAGAATCGCGTTCTTCGCAACCAGACCGACCGTCGTCAGGAGGCCGACCTTGAAGTACACGTCGTTGTTCATGCCGAGGTAGTACGTGAGGCCCAGAGCCCCGACCACGCCGCACGGAATCACGAGAATGACCGCGATCGGCACGGACCAGCTTTCATAGAGCGCCGCGAGGCAGAGGAACACGATCAAAACCGAGATCGCATAGAGCGCGGTCTGCTGCGAACCCGACTGACGTTCCTGATAGGAGACGCCGTTCCAGGAAATGCCGTAACCCGTCGGAAGGACTTCCGCGGCAATCTCTTCGACGGCGTTCATGGCTTCGCCCGAGGCGACGCCCGGAGCGGGACTGCCCTGAATGTTCACGGCCGAAACGCCGTTGAAGCGTTCGAGCATCGGGCTGCCGTAGTCCCAGCTCATCGACGCGAAGGCCGAAAGCGGAACCATCTCGCCCTTGGCGTTGCGAACATGCCAACGGTAGAGGTCCGAGGGCTGCATGCGCGAGTCGATCTGACCCTGCACCCAGACCTGCTTGATGCGGCCGCGGTCCATGAAGTCGTTGACGTAGCTGCCGGCCAGAGCGGTCGAGAGCGTCGCGTTCACGGTGCCGATATCAAGACTCAGCGCGGAGAGCTTCTCGTAGTCGAGGGTGAGCTGCATCTGCGCCGTGTCGTCCATACCGTTGTGGCGAACCATGGTGAGGCGCGGGTCCTGATTGGCTTTCGCGAGGAACGCGTTGCGCACCTCCATCAACTTCGCGTGTCCCTGACCGGAGAGGTCCTGGATGTAGAAGTCGAAGCCGTCGGCCACGCCGAGTTCGGGCACCGAAGGCAGCGGGAAGAGGAAGGCGCTCCCGTTCATGAACTGCGGACTCATCATGAAGGCCCCCATGGCGCGGCGCTGGATCATGGCCACGCCCTGTTCGGCGTTCGGACGGTCGGCCCAGTCCTTGAGCTTCAGGAAGCCCAGAGCCATGTTCTGGCCCGAGCCCGCAAACGAGAAGCCGCGCACGACGAAGAAGTGGTCGAGCGAGGCCGCTTCCGTCTTCTTCAGGTACGCTTCGATGTTCTGCAGCTCGCGGTTCGTACGTTCCATCGTGGCGCCCTGCGGAAGCTGCAACTGCATGAGCATCACGCCCTGGTCTTCGGCCGGCATGAAGCTCGAAGGCACCTTCATGAAGCCGAGAACCACGAGAGCGATGATGCCGGCGTACGCGACGAAGGTCACGATGCGCTTGCCGATCGTCGCCGCGATGCAGTCGCGCACGAAGTGCGTGAAGGCGTCGAACCCGCGGTTGAACCAGCCGAAGAAGCCCCCCTTGCCCATGTGTTCGCCGTGATCGACGGGCTTCAGAACCTGCGCGCAAAGCGCGGGGGTGAGCGTCAGAGCCACGACGACCGAGAGCACCATGGCCGCCACGATCGTGATCGAGAACTGACGGTAAATCACGCCCGTCGAGCCGCCGAAGAAGGCCATCGGAATGAACACGGCCGAAAGCACCATGGCAATGCCGACCAGAGCGCCCTGAATCTGCCCCATCGACTTCACGGTCGCGTCGCGCGCGGACGAACCGTCCTCGCGCATCACGCGTTCGACGTTTTCCACGACCACGATGGCGTCGTCCACCAGAAGCCCGATCGCGAGCACCATGGCGAACATCGTCAGCATGTTGATCGAGAAGCCCGCGGCTTCGAGAACCGCAAAGGTACCGAGCAGAACCACCGGAACGGCAATCGTCGGAATGAACGTCGCACGCAGATTCTGCAGGAAGAGGAACATGACGAAGACCACCAGGATGATGGCTTCGACCAGGGTCTTCACCACTTCATGCAGAGCGGCGCGCACGAAAGGCGTCGTATCGAACGGCACCACGACTTCGACGCCCTGCGGGAAGTTGGGTCGAAGTTCTTCGATGCGCTGCATGACGTTGGCCTGCGTCTGCAGGGCGTTCGCCCCCGACGCGAGCTTGATGGCGATACCCGTCGATTCCTGTCCGTCGTACGTGGCGAAGGCCATGTACTGCTCGGACCCGATGCGCACGTCGGCCACGTCCGAAAGACGAACCTTGGCGCCTTCCGGCGTCACCTTCAGAAGGATCTTGCGGAACTCTTCGGGCGTCTCGAGCAGGCTCGCCGCGGAAATCGTCGCGGTGAATTCCTGACGACCGTCCGTCGGTTGCTGCGCGATGCCGCCCACGCGAACCTGCTGGTTCTGCGCCTGGATGGCCGCAATGACGTCCGAGGGATTCAGCTGGTACTTGACGAGCTTGTCCGGATCGAGCCACACGCGCATGGCGTAGGTGGCGCCGAACACCTGGACTTCGCCGACGCCTTCGACACGGGAAATCGGTTCCTGAATGTCGGAAGCAAGGTAGTCGCCCAGGTCGGCCGCCTTCATCTTCCCGTCGGTGCTCACGAAACCGAGCACCATCAGGAAGCTCGCGGACGTCTTTTGAATCGTCACGCCGAGCTGCTGCACGACCTGCGGCAGCGTGGAAAGGGCCGTCTGGATCTTGTTCTGAACCTGAACCTGCGCCATGTCGGGGTTCGTCCCCGCCTCGAAGGTCACCGTAATCGAAACGCGACCCGCTGAGTCGGAGGTCGAGTTCATGTACATGTAGCCGTCAAGGCCGACGAGGTTCTGTTCGATCACCTGCGTGACCGTACGTTCGATCGTCGTGGCGGAAGCGCCCGGGTAGGTTGCCGTGATCGACACCTGCGGAGGCGCGATCTGCGGATACTGACTCACCGGGAGCGTATTGATGGCGAGAAGCCCGGCCAACATCATCACCAGGGCGATCACCCAGGAGAATACGGGCCGGTCAATGAAGAAACGCGAAAACATCTCAGAACGACTCCGTCATTTACTCGAAGAGCGGCTTCGGAGCCGGCAGATCCGCCGGGTTGAATTCGACGGGCTTGACCGTCGCCCCGGGAGCGGTGCGCTGGAAGCCTTCGAAGATGACGCGTTCGCCGTCCTTCAGGCCCGAGTCGACCAGCCAGTTCGTGCCTTCCGTGCGGCTGACGACGATGTCGCGGCGTTCGACCTTGTTGTCGGGCGTCACGACGTAGACGTAGGCCGTACCCTTCGTATCGCGCATCACGCACTGCATGTTGACGAGGATACTTTCGGGGCGAACGCCTTCGAGAAGACGCGCGCGAACGTACATGCCGGGCATGAGTTCGGACTTCGGATTCGGGAAGACCGCGCGCAACTTGACCGAACCGGTCGACTCTTCGACCTGAGCGTCCGTAAAGGTGAGCTTGCCTTCGAGACCGTACGCCGTCCCGTCGGCCAGAGCGAGCGTCACGCGGGCGTTGCCGTCCTTGTCGGTCTTGAGCGTGCCCTTTTCGATTTCGCGACGAATGCGAAGCATGTCTTCGGCCGTCTGCGTCACGTCGACGTAGATGGGGTCGAGCTGCTGCACGGTCGTGAGGATCTGCGCCTGGTAGGCACCCATCAGGGCGCCTTCCGTCACTTCGGAGCGGGAAACGCGGCCCGAGATCGGCGAGAGAACCTTCGTGTAGCCGAGATCGATCTTCGCGGCGTTCACGGCGGCGCGGCCCGCTTCGACCGCCGCTTCGGCGGACTTCAGCGCGGCCTGAGCGGCGTCGTTCGCCTGAACGGACACCGCCTTGATCTTGACGAGCTCAGCCGAACGCTTGGCGTCGGCACGCGCCTGGCTCAGCGTGGCCTGGGCCTGCGCGAGCGAGGCCTGAGCGCTCTTCAGATTGGCTTCGTAGGGAGCCGGATCGATCTGGTAAAGCGCCTCTCCCGCCTTAACCTGCGCGCCTTCCGTGAAGAGGCGCTTCTGGAGGATGCCGTTCACCTGAGGGCGAACCTCGGCAACGTGATAGGCGCTCGTGCGCCCCGTAAGGACCGTATCGATCGCATGATCGCCCGCCTTCAACGTAATCACTTTCACTTCGGCGGGAGGCCGAGCCTGCGACGCGGAGGCCGCCTGCTGAGCAGCATTGTCCTCCGTGCAGCCCGTCAGGGCGGCCGCACCGAGAGCGCAGGCAAGCGCCGCGGCCAAGATTTTCCGATTCTGCATTGTCAGTTTGCCTTCTTTTTCCGTTTATTCGAATTCGGTTCTTACGGGGCTCTCATCTCTTGAACAGATGTTCAACCCCACAAAAGTCCACCTTATAACACAGTCGCAATCCAATTGCTTTTATTGCGGCACCGTAATGTCTCGAACCCGCTTCGTCTGTGACAAAATGCGCGGGCGTGAATACACTTCTACTTAGATTCACCAGGCCCCTTCCCGGGAAACTCCTCTCCCGCCCGCCTCCGGGCGTTGAGGCCCGTCATGCTCGAAACCATCCACTTTCAGTACTTTCTCGGCGCGCTCGTGTCGCTCCTAGTCATCACGAATCCGCCCTCCAAAATTCCGCTTTTCGTCAGCCTAACCCAGGGGATGAGCGAAGAGCGCTGTCGTCAGCAGGCCAACTGGGCCGGCATCTATGCCGCCGTCATCATGCTCGTGAGCCTCGTGGGCGGCAACGTGCTCCTCGCCTTCTTCGGGATCTCCTACGGCGCCATGCGAATTGCGGGCGGTCTTGTGGTTGCCGCCATCGGCTACCAAATGCTCTTCGGCGGAACCACCCCGAACAAAGCGCCAATCGTGCGCCGCGACAAGGACGACTACGCCTTTTTCCCGATCGCCATGCCGGGCATTGCCGGGCCGGGCACCATCGCCGTCGTGATCGGCTTTTCCACGGAAATCGCCGAACTCACCGATTACGTCGACATCGTGATCGCCTTTGCCTGGACGGCCGCGGCCATCTGCTGCACCGCGCTCGTCAACTGGTCCGTCATGCGCTACTCCGACATCATCACGCGCCGTCTCGGCCCCTCGGGCACGCTCGTGCTCGGCAAGCTCATGGGGTTCCTCCTCATCTGCATCGGCGTGCAGTTCGTCGGTTCGGGCATTCGAACCTTCATGGCGGGAAGCTGACCGAACGCTTTTCGATCCCGATAAAAAGGCGCCCCCGAAGGGGCGCCTTTTTCGTCGAAAGTCGTTCGGGCGTTACTCGACCGTCACGCTCTTGGCGAGATTGCGGGGCTTGTCCACGTCGGTGCCGCGCGTCAACGCCGTGTGGTAGGCGAGAAGCTGCAACGGCACGACGTGCAGGACGGGCGAAAGCTTGCCGTAGTTTTCGGGTAGCCGAATGACGTGCATGCCTTCCGCGTTCTCGATCCGGCTGTCGCCGTCGGCGAACACGTAGAGTTCGCCGCCGCGGGCCCGGACTTCCTGCATGTTGGACTTGAGCTTCTCGAGAAGCCGATCGTTCGGCGCCACCGTCACGACGGGCATTTCCTTGTCCACGAGGGCGAGCGGCCCGTGCTTGAGTTCGCCCGCGGGATAGGCCTCGGCGTGGATGTAGCTGATTTCCTTGAGCTTCAGAGCCCCTTCGAGCGCGATCGGGTAGTGGAGACCTCGACCGAGGAAGAGCGCGTGCTGCTTCGTGGCGAACCGTTCCGCCCAGTCGATCACCTGCGGCTCAAGCGCGAGCACGGCGCCGAGCGCGGTCGGCACGTGACGCAGACTCTTCAGTTCGGCCTCTTCTTCGGCGGGCGAGAGACGACCGCGCAGCTTCGCGAACGTGAGCGCGAGCAGGTAGAGCGCGACGAGCTGCGTCGTGAAGGCCTTCGTCGACGCGACGCCGATTTCGACGCCCGCACGGGTGATGTACGCAAGGCGGCTTTCGTTCACCATGGCGGAAGTGGCCACGTTGCAGATCGTGAGCGTCTTCGTCATGCCGAGGTCGTCCCGGGCGTGGCGCAGGGCCGAGAGCGTGTCCGCGGTTTCGCCCGACTGCGAGACCGTCACAACGAGCGTGTCCGGATCCGGCACGCTCGCGCGGTAGCGGTATTCGCTCGCGATTTCGACGTCGACGGGCAGCCCCGCCATCGCTTCGATCCAGTACTTGGCCGTGAGCGCCGCGTAGTAGGACGTGCCGCACGCAAGGAACAAAATGCGCTTCGTGTCGCGCAAGACCGTTTCGGCATCCGCGCCGAAAAGCTCCGGCGTCACCGCATTGACGCCTTCGAGCGTGTCGGCAATGGCGCGCGGCTGCTCGAAGATTTCCTTTTGCATGTAGTGGCGGTAGGGGCCGAGATCGACCGCGCCCGAATACGCGTGAACGACCTTGACCTCGCGCTCGACGGGCGTCCAGACACCCTCCTCGCGCGTGAAGATGCGGCAGGTCTGCGGCGTGATTTCCGCCACGTCGCCTTCGGCAAGATAGACGAAGCGTTCCGTTTCGCCCGCAATCGCCATGGCGTCCGAGGCGGCGAAGTTTTCGTTCTCGCCGAGACCGACGACGAGGGGCGAGCCCTGGCGGGCCGCCACCACCGTATCCGGCTCCCCGGCCGCGATGACGGCGATGCCGTAGCTGCCGCGAAGTTCCGAGACCGTCCGTTCGACCGCTTCGAGGAGCGACCCGCTGTAGTGGAAATGCACGAGGTGGGCGATCACCTCGGTGTCCGTTTGGCTCGTGAATTCGTAACCCTTCGAAGCGAGCTGCGCGCGAAGTTCTTCGTAATTTTCAATGATCCCGTTGTGCACGACGCCGATCGTGCCGTGGGAGAAGTGCGGGTGGGCGTTCGCCACTTCGGGCGCGCCGTGCGTCGCCCAACGCGTGTGCGAGATGCCGGTCGATGCTTCGAGCTTCTGCGCTTCGACCTGCGCCTTCAGTTCCGCGACGCGCGCGACGGACCGGGCGCGGCGAAGTCCGCCCTCGGTCGCCACGGCGACGCCGCAGGAGTCGTAACCTCGGTATTCGAGGCGGCGCAGCCCTTCGAGCAGTACGGGAACAATGTTTCGACGGCTCACGGCCGCAACGATGCCACACATATCCGGTTTCCTTTTTCGTTGAATTCCGTTAGTTCTTTTTCGTCGGACGGACCCAGCCGTCGATCGTTACCTGTCGGGCGCGCGAGAGCGTCAACTTGTTGTCGGGCGCGCGACGCACGAGCGTCGTGCCCGCGCCGATGGTCGCGCCCGCCCCCACCGTCACGGGGGCGACGAGCTGCGTGTCGGAGCCGATGAACGCATCGTCGCCGATCGTCGTGCGGAATTTGTTCACGCCGTCGTAGTTGCAGGTGATGGTGCCCGCGCCGATATTGACGCGCGCGCCCACGTCGGCGTCCCCGACGTAGGAGAGATGATTGATCTTCGTTTGCGGCCCCACCGTCGACTTCTTGATTTCGACGAAGTTGCCGATGTGGTTTTCGCCGTGGAGTTCGGCACCCGGACGCAGACGCGCGTAGGGACCGATCCGGGAGGCTTCGCCCACCCGGGCGCCTTCGATATGACAGAAGGGGAGGATTTCGGTTTCGGCTTCGACGACGGAATTTTTCAGAACCGAATGCGCTCCGACGCGCACGCCGTCCTTCAGTTCGACGCGGCCTTCGAACACGCAGCCGACGTCGATTTCAACGTCGCGCCCGCAGACAAGCTCCCCGCGGATGTCGATGCGATCGGGGTCGATCAGCGTGACGCCCGCTTCGAGAAGGCGGTCGGCCTGAGCGCGCTGCCAGACGCGCTCGAGTCGGGCGAGCTGCGCCTTGGAGTTCACCCCTTCGACCTCGTAGACGTGTTCGGGGTGGACCGTAGCGATGCGGGCGCCCGAACGGCTCGCGAGACCGATCACGTCGGTGAGATAGTATTCGCCCTGCGCGTTGGTGTTCGTGAGGGCGCCAAGCCACTCGTCCAAGCGGGCGGTCGGCAGTACCATGATCCCCGTGTTCACTTCGCGGATCATCTTTTCTTCCGCCGTCGCGTCCTTTTCCTCCACGATGGAGGTCACGCGCCCGAACTCATCGCGCACGATGCGCCCGTACCCCTTGGGGTCGGCGGGCTCCACGGTAAGGAGCACCAGATCGTTCGCGTCGCACTCCTCCTGCATCGCCCGAACGGTCTTGGGCGAAAGCAGGGGCACGTCCCCGAGGCAGACGAGCGTATGCGGATCCGTACGGTCGAGCGCCGGGCAGGCCTGCATCAGCGCGTGCCCGGTGCCGAGTTGCGGCGACTGCAGCACGAACGTCAGATCGTCGCGCCCCTCGTATCGGCGCTTCACTTCGTCGGCGCAATGCCCGACCACCACGATTCGGGGCGCCCC
The DNA here is from genome assembly GCF_003609995.1 of Sutterella megalosphaeroides. Classification (NCBI taxonomy): domain Bacteria; kingdom Pseudomonadati; phylum Pseudomonadota; class Betaproteobacteria; order Burkholderiales; family Sutterellaceae; genus Sutterella; species Sutterella megalosphaeroides. The sequence goes on along the minus strand of NZ_AP018786.1, from coordinate 254,645 downwards.
CGAAAAGCCCGCCGTCGCTTCGAGCACGTGGTCGAGCATGGGTCGACCCGCGAGCGGCTGAAGGACCTTGGGAAGTCGGGAGCACATGCGCTTGCCCAGACCGGCGGCGAGGATGACGATATTCATGGGGGGAATCCTTCTGTAGACCGACGGCCGAAACGACCGTCGCATCGGGCGAAATTCTAAAATGGCAGCGGGCCGCCCCGTAAGGCGGCCCGCTCGCCATTCATTTCGAATTTTAACGGATCCCCCGAAGCGAATCCCCGCGAAGTTACGCGGGCAGCGCCGCGGGCAATGCGCCCGATTCGGGCGAGGCCGCACCCGCTGCGGCCGCCGCTTCTTCGTGCTGGCGACGACGCCACGCTTCGAGGTACTCGCGGTTGCCGGTCGTCGGCAGGAGCGAGCCGACCACCATGCCGAGACCCGACGCGATGAAGCCGCCGAGAACGCTCGGGAAGACTTCGCCGAGGCTCGTGGCCGTCAGGACGAACCACACGATGCCGCCGACGACGATCGAGCAGTAGGCGCCCTGTCGGGTCGTACGCTTCCAGTAGAGCCCGCAGACCAACGGCCAGAAGGCGCCCACAACGGGGAACTGATAGGCCATCGCCACCATGTCGTAGACGGCCGCGCCCTCGAAGTAGATCGAGTAGAGAAGCACCATCACCGCAAAGCCCGCCACCGTGAGGCGCATGGCCTTCAGGAGGTTCTTTTCGTTGAGCGTGACGTAGTGGCTCAAGATGTTCTCCACAAAGGTGGTCGCGGGCGCCAGCATCGTGGCCGACGCCGTCGACATCACCGCGGAGAGCACCGCGCCGAAAAAGAGCACGCGAAGCCACATCGGCATGTAGTCGCGAACGAGCGTGGGCAGGAGCTGCTGCGGATCTTCCGCAAGCATGCGCTGCGCGGCTTCCGGCATCACCAAAACGGCCGCAACGACGATCAGCATCGGCACGAACGCAAAGAGGATGTAGACGGAGCCGCCGATGATCGGGCCCGCCACGGCCGTCTGAACGTTCTTCGCCGACATGACGCGCTGAAAGACGTCCTGCTGCGGAATCGAACCGATCATCATGGTCATGGCGGCCGAAATCCAGAAGAGCCACCCGTTGAGGCTCGGTTCGGGCAGCGCATGGAAGAGGTTGCGCTCGCGCGCGTAGTCGAGCACGTTCCCCATGCCGCCCGCGAGGTCGCTTGCGAAAAAGAGGATCGCCACCAGACCCGCGACGATGACGATCATCTGGATGAAGTCCGTCATCGCCACCGACCACATGCCGCCCACCATCGTGTAGAGCAACACGACCGAAGCGCCCACGATCATGCCCGCCGTGACGGAAACGTACCCGCCCGTGACGAGATTGATGACGAGGCCGAGCGCCGTGATCTGCGCGCCCACCCACCCGAGGTAGGAGAGCACGATGAAAATCGAGCAGAGCACTTCGATGCCGCGCCCGTAACGATCGCGATAGTAGTCGCCGATCGTCAGGATGTTGAGCTTGTAGAGCTTCTGGGCGAAAAACGCACCCACGAGAATGAGGGCCATGCCCGAGCCGAAGGGCTCTTCGACGACGCCGGCAATGCCGCTTTCGATGAAGCGTCCGGGCAAACCGAGGATCGTTTCCGACCCGAACCACGTGGCAAAGGTCGCCGTAATCACCATCGGGAGCGGCAGACTGCGACCGGCCAGAGCGAAGTCGTTGGTGTTCTTGACGCGCATGGAGGCGTACACGCCGATGCCGATCGTCACGAGCAGATAGAGGAGGATAAAACCAATCAGCGTCATCTCACGAATGTCCTTATAAAACGACGTTGAACGGAAAACCGAGTTTATTTGCGCGCATTGTAGGGATAAATTCCCGGAGGGCCGCCCCCGTCGCCCCGGTTTTTACCCCTCGTCCCCCTCAATCGGGCAATGTTTCATCCATATCAAAAAAGGTTAGGGTCGTTTCCTCCGAATTTCGAAAAACCTTTTTTGTTTATCAAACATCTACGACCTGCTCGGACCCGACTCGAGGTGTCATCCCCACATATGGAAAAAGGACGGTCGCCCGTCCTTTTCTTTTGTGCCGAAGGTCCTCCGGCGTGCGCCGGAGGCCGACTCGCATCAGTTCGGCGTTTCGTTTTGCTTGATGGCGCCGAGGAGCCAACCACCCTTCCCTTCGACGGGCTTCACGAGAAGCCACGTTTCGTCAACGGACTCGTCTTCGCCGTTGATGCGCAGCGTGCCGACGAAGCGCACGCTCGCGAGGTACTCGCCGTTTTCGCACGCGATGCCGAGGAGCTCGTTCGAGAGTTCGACCACTTCCGTGCGATAGGTCTCATGGCCGCGTTCGCGTAGCTGGTGCGTGATGGCGATGAAGACGTCCTCGGTCGTGAAGTCGGAAATCTCCACGACGTTGCCCGTGTCCCAAGCCTTCTGGAGAAGGACGTAGTTGTCGCGGGCGGTTTTGAGGAAGGCTTCGCGATCGAAGTCCGCGGGCGTCACGTCGACGGCCGCACCGGGCTCCTCAACGCGGGCACCGCGCGTGAACTGATCCATGACGCTCCCAGCGGCGGCGCCCGAAGCCGCCGAGACGGTCGAGGTGGTCGAAGCGTTCGTGTCGACGGGCGCGCGGCGCATCACCGTTTCGCTCGCACGCGTTTCGGGGGCGTGTCCGCCCGAAGCGGCAGCCGGAGCGCGGCGCGCGAGGAAGAAGCGAACGGCCATGAAGGCCGCCACAACAAGGAGGAGCCCCATGACAAAGCTCACCATGCCGGCGCCGTTGATGCCGAGCAGGCTCAAAAGCGCCGAGATGCCGAGCGCAGCGGCAAGGCCCGTAAGGACGCTGCGCATCATCGAAGGCTTCTGAACGGGAGCCTGCTGTGCGGGCGTCGCACGGTTCGGCGTCGCGTTCTGTCCGCGCATCTGCCCGGCGGGCGCCTGAGGCGCGGCGTTAGGCGCGGCCTTCTGGCTGAAGGTCGGTACGGAGCGGTTGCCCAGATTCGATCCGCCGCCGAAACGACGAGCGGCCTCGGCATCGAAAGACGTCGCGGCCAACGCGACGCAAACAACGAGGGCGGCAAGGAAGTTCTTCATGGAAAACCTCTGGAAGATGCGTGGAGAACGCTGTTGAAATCCGAATCAGGACCGAGCGCTCTTTTCACCGATGTGAAGCGCGCAGATCCCGAAAGTCAGATTGTGCCATCGGACGTCGGAGAATCCGGCCTCTGTCATCATCCGGGCAAACGGCTCCTGCGCGGGATGCATGCGGATCGATTCGGCCAAATACCGATAGGACGGGGCATCTCCGGCAATTTTGGCACCGAGCCAGGGCATGAAACGGAACGAGTAAAAGTCGTAAAAAGGCTTTAACCAGCCCGCGCACTTCGAGAATTCGAGCACGAGCAGGCGTCCGCCCGGCTTCAGGACGCGGAACATTTCCTTCAACGCCCGGTCCTTGTGCGTCATGTTGCGGATCCCGAAGGAGACCGTCACCCGATCGAACGAGTCGTCGGCAAACGGCAGCTCTTCGGCGTCGGCCTCCACCACGGCGGACGGATAGCCCGCGGCATGAAGGCGCTTCGCGCCGATGGCGAGCATTTCGTGATTGATGTCGGTGGCCGTCACGTTGCCCGGCCCGACGCGCCTGGCCATTTCGATTGCCAGGTCGGCCGTGCCGCTCGCGATGTCAAGCACCTTCATGCCGGAAGAAAGACGGGCCTCGCGGATGCAACGCGCCTTCCAGAGGCGGTGCGTACCGAAGCTCAGCACGTCGTTCATGAGATCGTACTTGGGGGCCACGCTGTCGAAGACATGGCGAACTTCGTTCACCTTGTTGTCCTCGTCGATCATCTTGTAGCCGAAGTCGATCTGGTGCGGCTCCTTCGGCCGGCCGCCGGTCTGCTTTTCGTCCATTTTCTCAGTGATGCCCGCACGAGGCGCGGGGCTTGGGCATGAAGGGGATGTTGGCGGGATCGTCCGGGTCGCGCGAAGCGCCCGCACGCTTGAGTTCTTCGAGGTAGCGGTCCCAACGTTCGCTTTGCGTTTTGTCGAGCTCCTCGAAGTAGTCCCAACTGTAAAGGCCGCTGTCGTGACCGTCGGTAAAGACGATCTTCAGGGCATAGAGCCCCACGAGTTCGAGGCCGGCAATGCCGACGTCGCGTTTGCCGACCTGCAGCTGCGCCTCGTCGGGCGTGTGCCCCTGCACTTCGGCCGAGGGCGACATGACGCGAAGAAATTCGAACGGGAAAACCGCGTGATGCCCGTCTTCATAGACAAGCTCAAGCGTGCGGCTTTTCTGATTCTGGAGAATGTCGACGGGGACCCGCATGCGACCTCCCTTGGTAACAAGAGGGCCCGCGTACGTATACTGCGGGCCCGACATGTGCGGCTTCATCAGCCGAATAAAACTGGCATGGTCCCCACGACAGGAATCGAACCTGTAACGCAGCCTTCGGAGGGCCGTATGATATCCATTTCACCACGTGGAGACGCGAAGGGGAATTATATCGAACGCCGGGCGTTTTGTGCGCCCCTTCCTCGTCGTGTTAACAGTGTTCGCCGTCCGTCGACGGCGTCAGATGTCCGCCGGATCCACCTCCAGCACCCAGCTGACCGCCGAGGTTTGCGGCAGTTGCGCGCTCCACGTCTTCAGGAAGCGGTTGAGCGACAGGCGGTCGTCGGCTTCGACGAGAAGCTGCGCGCGCTCCCGATTCATGAGGCGCACCAGCGTCATCGGCACCGGATCGTAGACCCGGACCGTCTCCGGAGCCGTCGCAAATCCGAGCTTGGCCGCATCCCGGAGGAAGGCGAGCGCCTGAGCGAGCGTGGTCGATTCGGCCATCAGGAGCGCCTGATAGACGAAGGGCACGCACAGGTTGGCCTCGCGTTCCTCGAGGAGTTGATCGGCGAAACGGGGGTAATTCTGATCGGCGAGCGCGGCAAAGAGCGGGTCGCCCGGGAAACGCGTTTGAATGAGCACCCGCCCTCGGGCGCCCGACCGACCCGCTCGGCCCGCCACCTGCATGAGGGTTGCGAACAGGTGTTCCCGCGCCCGCGTCATGGGACTCAGAATTTGAGCGTCGGCGTTCAAAATCAGCACGAGCCCCACGTTCTGAAAGTCGTGCCCCTTGGCGATCATCTGCGTTCCGACGAGGAGATCGACCTCGCCGCGATGGACTTTGGCGAAGGCCTCTTCCGCTTCGCCCTTTCTCGACACGCTGTCGCGGTCGATGCGCAGAATGCGCTTCCCCGGAAACGTCTTCCCGAGCTCCTCTTCGATGCGCTCCGTCCCCGTGCCGCGCGGCATGATGTCCACGTTGCCGCATCCCGGACACGCATCGGGCACGGGACGACTCAAGCCGCAGTGGTGACACACCAAACGGCGCTCAAGCTTGTGAAAGACCGTGAAGGCCGAGCAACGCGGACAGGAACTCACCCAGCCGCAGGCGCCGCAACTCAGCACCGGCGCGTAGCCCCGACGGTTCATGAAGAGAATGACCTGCCGCCCCTCGGCGAGCACCGCTTCGACGGCCTCGCGCGCGGCGGCCGAAAGGGCCGTGCCGCTCCCGCGTTCGGGCGGCGCGATGAGTTCGATCGACGGGAGTTCGGCCTTCGAGGCCGCACGGTGCTTGAGTTCGAGCAGTCGGTAGTCGCCCTTTTTGACCTTCATCCAGGTCTCAAGCGACGGCGTGGCCGAGCCGAGAATCACGGGGCAGCGGTTTTTCGACGCGCGCCAGACCGCCAGGTCCCGCGCCGAATAGCGCAGGCCGTCCCCCGCCTTGAAGGAGCCGTCGTGCTCTTCGTCGACGATCACGAGCACGAGCTTTTTGAAGCTCGCGAGCATCGCCATGCGCGTTCCGACCAACACGCGGGCGCGCCCTTCGTGCACGGCCAACCAGGCCGCGGCGCGCTCGGAGTCGCTCTTTTCCGAATTGAGCGCCACGACGCGCTCGCTCGGGAAGCGCCCTCGAACGCGCCCCTCGAGCTGCGGCGTGAGATTGATTTCCGGCACGAGGAGCAGAACCTGCCCGTCGGGCGTCTTCGCCAACGCCTCTTCGATGAGATTGAGATAGACCTCGGTCTTCCCCGAGCCCGTCACCCCGAAGAGTACAAAGGGCGCGAACCCTTCGGACTTTCCCACCGCCTCCACCGCGCTGCGTTGTTCGGCGTTCAATTCCGGTCGCACGACGGGCTTCGACTCGAGCGGTCGATCCGCGCGGGTCTTCTCCAACCACTTGGCGTGCGTTCGTACGGGAGCGCGGCGGAAAAAGAGCGGCAGGGCCGTAAGCGCCGCTTCGCCCCAGGAGTGCTGGTAGTAGAGCCCCGCAAATTTCGTAAGCGCCAGCCACTCGGCGCGCAGGGGCTCGATGTCGTTCAGAACGGCCAGGATGCTTTTGAGGCGCGAGCCGGCGATTTCCGTCGACGTCTTGAGACTCACGACGATCCCCACCACGCGACGCTTCACCAAGGTGACGAGCACGCGGTCGCCGACCGCCACGAGCATGTCGGAAGGAACTTTGTAGTCCAATTCCGGCAACCCCGGCGCAGCCACGATCACGCCCGCAAATTGATCCCCCGCTTTCAACGTCGACACGACTCTTTCCTCCGTTTGAGAGGCCACTATAGCAAGGCCGAACTTCTCCCTTGCGGGTTCTCCGGATCGAGTTTTCCGACGAGCCCCCGAGTCCGTGTGGATAACTTTGTGGATTTCTCGACGCCCCGCCCCCTCCCCTTGCCGAGGCCCTCTGCCGCGACATCGTTCTCTCCCGCCGAAAGATCGTTTACCCTATTGATTTTTATGGGTTTTATCAAAGCCAAGAGGGTCCCCGAACCGTATTCGGAGACCCTCTTTCATCCGTTATCCGAGAGGCGTTTCATGTGCACAACTCTCGGAACATCCTGGAGTTTTTTCAGTTCGTCGCCGCTTCGTGGTAACGACGGCTGTAGGCGTGAACTTCGTCGACGAGAATCTGAACGTTCTCGATCGGGGTGAACTGATTGATGCCGTGCCCGAGGTTGAAGACGTGGCCCGAACCGCTGCCGTAGGCGTCGAGAACGCGACGCACTTCGCGGCGGATGCTTTCTTCGTCGCCGAAGAGAGCGAGCGGGTCGAGGTTGCCCTGCAGGGCGACGCGGTCGCCGATCAGCGTGCGGGCGCGCGTGAGGTTCACCGTCCAATCGAGGCCGACGGCATCGCACCCCGTCGCCGCGATGTCGGAAAGCCATTCGCCGCCGCCCTTCGTGAAGACGATCGACGGAACGGCTTCGCCGTCGTTTTCACGAATGAGCGCATCGAGCACCTGCTTCGTGTAACGGAGCGAGAAGGCCTGGAAGTCGCCGTCGGCGAGCATGCCGCCCCAGGTATCGAAGATCTGAACGGCCTGAGCGCCCGCCTTGATCTGGGCATTGAGGTACGACGCGACCGCGCGGGCGTTCACGTCGAGGATGCGGTGCAACAGATCGGGACGGCGGTACATCATGGTCTTCACCGTACGGAAGTCGCGGCTGCCGCGACCTTCGATCATGTAGCAGGCGAGCGTGAAGGGGGAGCCCGAGAAGCCGATGAGCGGAACGCGGTTGTTCAGCGCGCGACGGATGCTCGAAACGGCGTCCGTCACGTACTTCAGTTCCACGTTGGGGTCCGGCACGTAGAGACGGGCCACGTCTTCTTCCGTCTGCACGGGACGCGCGAAGACGGGGCCTTCGCCCGCCACGAACGAGAGACCGAGCCCCATGGCGTCGGGCACCGTGAGGATGTCCGAGAAGAGAATGGCCGCGTCGATCCCGTAGCGGTCGATCGGCTGCAACGTCACTTCCGTCGCGTAGTCGGGATTCTGCGCAAGCCCCATGAAGCTGCCCGCCCGAGCGCGGGTTTCGCAATACTCCGGCAGGTAGCGACCGGCCTGACGCATGAGCCAGAGCGGCGTGAACTCGGTAGGCTGGCACTTCAGGGCCCGCAGGAACGTATCATTGATCGGTTTCATAGTTGTGGCTTCAAACCCGTTGGTGGAAAGAAAAAATGACGACATCCCGCAGACCGGCCCCTTCCGACAACACGCTGCCGTCCTGGCTGAGCCTTGGGAAAAACGGCGCCTGTCTCGTCGCCGTCCATGCGCAACCCGGCGCCAAGAAAAGCGCCGTGAAGGGCGAGCACGGCGACCGACTCAAGATCGCGCTCAACGCGCCTCCCGTCGACGGGAAGGCCAATGCCGCTCTGTGCGGATTTCTGGCGGAACGACTCGGCGTTTCGAAATCGTCCGTGCGTCTGGCTGCGGGTGAAAAAAGCAGAGAAAAGCGGCTCGAAGTCGTCGGCGTTTCCGTCGACGCGCTTCTCGCCGCTCTCAAGGCCGAGTAAGAAACTCAGCGGACCACGAGCACCGGACGATCGGCCTGATGGAGGACCTTCTGCGTCTCGCTGCCCAAGAGGAGCGAGCCGATCGAACCCAGACCGCGACTGGCCATAACGATGTAATCGACGTTGTGGCGGGCGGCGCACTCGAGAATGCCCTTCCAGACGGCCGAACAATGCTCGGCGACCACTTCGCAGGGCACGCCCGCTTCCGTCGCCTTGTGATGCACCGCCGCAAGCCGTTCGCGAACGGCCTGATCCTCGCCTTCGAAACCGATGCTCGGAGGCGGGGCGACGACGGCGGTCACGGCGATCAACTCGCCTCCGAACTGCTTCGTCAACCGAACAGCCGTATCCACGGCTTTGTCACTGAGATTAGAACCGTCCGTCGTTACGAGGACCTTAACAGCACTCATGACTCCCCTCCTTCTGCGGAATTCTTTGGACGCGCCGATCGTACGGGGCGTCGCATGGTGACGGGGCCGGCGCTTGAGCGGTCCCGATTGCCTTGTTCGAGCGGAGCGCCGTACGGGACGGCCTCCGGGCTTCTCAAGTGTAGCAGAGGGCCGTGCCCGCTCCCTTTCGGGCCCGGGCGCCCCCCGCGAGTGCGAAAAAAACGGGCTGTTCCGAGGAACATCCCGTTTTTCAGAAGCTTCAGCAGTTCTCCGAAGATTACTGCTGCTGGCGAATCTTCTTGATGGCCTTGAGCTCTTCCATAAGGGCCGACATTTCGGCTTCGAGCTTGGCAATGGCCAGTTCGCCGGTCGCCGTCTGACGAGCCGCGCGGGCTTCTTCGAGCGCCTGTTGGGCCTTGGCCTCGTCGAGGTCCTTGCTGCGGATGGCGGTATCGGCCAGAACCGTCACCAGGTCCGGCTGAACCTCCAGCACGCCGCCCGCCACGAACACCTGTTCGACCGTCTTGTTCGGAAGATGAATCCGAACGAAGCCGGGTCGGATGAGCGTGATCAGAGGCAGATGCCCCGGCAGAATCCCAAGTTCGCCAGACTTCCCGGGCAGCGATACGAGTTCGGCGTCACCGGAGAAAATATTTTCTTCGGCGCTAACGACGTCGACTTTGATAGTAGACATATGGGTTGCTCCGTGTGTCAGGCTGTGGAGGGACGGGCCCTAAGGACCCGTCCGCCTCACGATTACTTGAGGTTCTTCGCCTTTTCGAAGGCTTCGTCAATCGTGCCGACCATGTAGAAGGCCTGTTCGGGAAGCTCGTCGCATTCGCCGTTGACGATCATCTTGAAGCCGCGGATCGTTTCCTTGAGGGGAACGTACTTGCCGGGCGAGCCCGTGAAGACTTCCGCCACGTGGAACGGCTGCGAGAGGAAGTTCTGGATCTTACGAGCGCGCATAACCGTGAGCTTGTCTTCCGGAGCGAGTTCGTCCATACCCAGAATCGCGATGATGTCGCGGAGTTCCTTGTAGCGCTGGAGCGTTTCCTGAACGCGACGGGCCGTCGTGTAGTGCTCTTCGCCGATGATGTTCGGGTCGACCTGACGGGACGTCGAGTCGAGCGGGTCAACGGCGGGGTAGATACCGAGAGCGGCGATGTCACGCGAAAGAACGACCGTGGCGTCAAGGTGACCGAAGGTCGTGGCAGGCGACGGGTCCGTCAAGTCGTCGGCAGGGACGTACACGGCCTGGATCGAGGTGATCGAGCCCGTCTTCGTGGAAGCAATACGTTCCTGGAGCTTGCCCATTTCTTCGGCGAGGGTCGGCTGATAGCCCACGGCCGAAGGCATACGACCGAGCAGAGCGGACACTTCCGTACCGGCCAGGGTGTAGCGGTAGATGTTGTCGACGAAGAGAAGGATGTCACGGCCTTCGTCACGGAAGGCTTCGGCCATCGTCAGACCGGTCAGAGCGACGCGGAGACGGTTGCCCGGGGGTTCGTTCATCTGACCGAACACCATCGCGACCTTGTCGAGAACCTTCGAGTCGCCCATTTCGTGGTAGAAGTCGTTCCCTTCACGGGTACGTTCGCCCACGCCGGCAAACACGGAGTAACCGCCGTACTGCTTGGCGATGTTGTTGATGAGTTCCATCATGTTGACGGTCTTGCCCACGCCGGCACCGCCGAAGAGGCCGACCTTACCGCCCTTGGCGAACGGGCAGATCAGGTCGATAACCTTGATGCCGGTTTCGAGCAGGTCGACGGACGGGGAGAGTTCGTCGAACTTCGGGGCTTCACGATGGATTTCGCGACGTTCTTCGGCGCCGATCTCACCGCAATCGTCGATCGGGCGGCCGAGCACGTCCATGATGCGGCCGAGGGTCTTGGGACCGACGGGCACGGAGATGCCGCTGCCGGTGCTCTTGACCTTCATGCCGCGCTGGAGACCTTCCGAAGAGCCCATGGCAATGGTACGGACAATGCCGTCGCCAAGCTGCTGCTGCACTTCGAAGGTCAGGCCACTTTCGGCCAGGGTATTGCTTTCGTCCTTTTCGAGGACGAGAGCTTCGTAAACCTTAGGCATCGCGTCGCGGGGGAACTCAATGTCCACCACAGCGCCGATAACCTGAACGATCTGTCCGATACTCATGGGTATTCCTCAGTTATCGATACTTATTCTGTTTAAGACACCGCGGCGGCACCACCGACGATTTCGGTGATTTCCTTCGTAATGCCGGCCTGGCGGGTCTTGTTGTAGACGAGCTGCAGTTCGCCGATGAGCTTCTTCGCGTTGTCGGAAGCCGCCTTCATCGCGACCATACGGGCACTCTGTTCGGAGGCCATGTTTTCTGCAACCGCCTGGTAAATCAAACCTTCGACATAGCGCTTCAGGAGCTCGTCGAGCACGGTCTGGGCGTCGGGCTCGTAGAGATAGTCCCACGAGTAGGCGCGCGCGGGTTCTTCAACACCGGCGAAGCTGTTTTCCGTGAGCGGCAGAAGCTGCTCGATCACGGGTTCCTGCTTCATGGCGTTCACAAAGCGCGAATAGGCCAGATGCACGGAGTCGACCTTCCCTTCCATGAAGGCCTGGATCTGCACCGTGATGGCACCGATCAGACGATCGAGGTTGGGGTGGTCGCCGAGCTGAACCACTCGGCTGACGACCGGCACGTTGAGGCGCGTGAGGAAGCCGAGGCCCTTGTTACCAATCGCCGTGGCATCCACCTTGATGCCCGCAGCGTCCCATTCCTTCACGCGGTGAAGGACCTGACGCTGAATGTTGGTATTGAGAGCACCGGCAAGCCCCTTGTCGGTCGTCACCATGATGAGGCCGACCTTTTTGGCACCTTCGTGCTTGACGAGGAACGGATGCTTGTAGTCGGCGTTCGCACGGGCAAGATGCGAGCAAATCACTCGAATCTTGTCGCCGTACGGACGCGCGGCAAACATCCGGTCCTGCGCCTTGCGCATCTTCGAGGCCGCAACCATTTCCATCGCCTTGGTGATCTTGCGCGTGTTTTGCACGCTCTTGATCTTTCCGCGAATTTCCTTTGTACTGGGCATGGGTTTGGGTCCTCTAGGATCAATTTGCGCTTAGTAAGCGCCGCTCTTCTTGAACTCTTCGATGGCAGCCTTGAGCTGAGCTTCGACTTCCTTCGTGAGTTCCTTCTTGGCCTCGATCGTATCGACGAGGTCGGCGTGATGCGTCTTCAGGTATTCGCGCATGCCGCGTTCGACGCGCAGAGCGTCGGCCACGGACACGTCGTCGTAGGCACCCATGTTGACGGCGTAAAGAACGAGCGCTTCTTCCCAAACCTGGAGCGGCTGGTACTGAGGCTGCTTCATGAGTTCGGTAACAACACGACCGCGGTCGAGCTGCTTGCGGGTCACGTCGTCGAGGTCCGAGGCGAACTGGGCGAAGGCCGCGAGTTCACGGTACTGGGCCAGGGCGAGACGAACGCCGCCGCCGAGCTTCTTGATGATCTTCGTCTGAGCGGCACCGCCGACGCGGGAAACCGAAATGCCGGGGTTGATGGCAGGACGGATACCGGCGTTGAAGAGGTCCGTTTCAAGGAAGATCTGACCGTCGGTAATCGAAATCACGTTGGTCGGAACGAACGCGGTAACGTCGCCGGCCTGCGTTTCGATGATCGGCAGAGCGGTCATGGAGCCCGTACGGCCCTTGACGGCACCCTTCGTGAAGCGTTCGACGTAAGCCGGATTCACGCGGGCGGCACGTTCGAGCAGACGGCTGTGGAGGTAGAAGACGTCGCCCGGGTAGGCTTCACGTCCCGGCGGACGGCGAAGCAGCAGCGAGATCTGACGATAAGCCCAAGCCTGCTTGGTCAAGTCGTCGTAGACGATGAGGGAGTCTTCACCGCGGTCGCGGAAGTATTCGCCCATCGTGGCGCCGGCGTACGGAGCGATGTACTGCATGGCGGCCGATTCGGAAGCCGTGGCGGCGACGACGATCGTGTATTCCATGGCGCCGCTTTCTTCAAGCTTGCGCACGACGTTGGCGATCGTGGAGGCCTTCTGACCGATGGCGACGTAAACGCAGATGAGGTCCTTGCCCTTCTGGTTGATGATCGTGTCGATCGCAACGGCGGTCTTACCCGTCTGGCGGTCGCCGATGATCAGTTCGCGCTGGCCGCGGCCGACGGGAACCATCGAGTCGATCGACTTGAGACCGGTCTGAACAGGCTGGGAAACCGACTGACGGTCAATAACGCCCGGGGCGACCTTTTCAACGACGTCGAATTCCTTGGCTTCGATCGGGCCCTTGCCGTCGATCGGCTGGCCGAGGGCGTTCACCACACGACCGATCAGTTCGCGACCGACAGGAACCGAAAGAATGCGGCCGGTCGTCTTGACCGTGTCGCCTTCGGAAATGTGTTCGTAGTTGCCGAGAATAACGGCGCCCACGGAGTCGCGTTCGAGGTTGAGCGCGAGGCCGTAGGTGTTGTTGGGGAATTCCAACATTTCGCCCTGCATCACGTCGTGGAGACCGTGCACACGGCAGATACCGTCGGTCACCGAGACAACGGTGCCTTGGGTGCGAAGATCAGCGGAAACGCCGAGGCCTTCGATACGCTTCTTCAGCAGTTCGCTGATTTCACTGGGATTGAGTTGCATCTTACAGCTCCGAATTTTTTAAGCGGTGAGCGTCGTCTTCATCTGAACGAGACGGGCACGGATCGACGCATCGAGAACCTGATCTCCGACGCGGACGCAGACGCCGCCGATAAGTTCAGGCTTGACGACGACGATCGGATGAAGTTTCACACCGGGAAACTTCTTTCCGAGCGAGTCGACCAGATCCTGGACCTCGGTCTCGCTCAGCTCGAAGGCCGTTTCGATAACGGCATCGGCCACACCTTCGGACATATTCTTCAGTTCACGAAACTGACGGGCGATCTCCGGCATAGCTTCCAGACGACCGTTTTCGACGACCACGCGCAGAAGATGGGCGACTTCCTCGGGAAGCTTGCCCGTCACGTCCACGATCAGGTCGAAGAGTTGATCATCGGTCAGCTTGGGATCGCCAACCAGAACGGCCACCTGCGGATTCTGAACCGTCACGACGAGAGCGTCGAGCGATTCGAGACAGCGAGCCATATCTTCAGCGCCGGCACTACGATCCTTGAGGGCCTGAATCAGGCCGTGGGCGTAGGGGCGCGCAATCGTCGAAAGTTCAGCCATAATCAGAGCTTCGCCTTCAATTGTTCAAGCAGCTGGGCGTGAGCGGTCTTGTCGACTTCACGAGCCAGAATCTGCTCGGCACCGGCCACCGCAAGAACGGCAACTTCATTGCGAAGTTCTTCGCGGGCGCGCTGCATGACCTGAGCGGCTTCCGCATGGGCGTTGGCAATGATGCGATCGGCCTCGACCTGAGCCTTGGCCGTAGCTTCGTCCACGATCGCCTGAGCACGCTTTTCACCGTCGGCAACGACCGAAGAGGCGCGGCCGCGAGCTTCCGCTTCAATGGCCTTGCCCTGTTCCGTCGCCACGGCCAAAGCCTTTTCGCCCTTGTTGGCGGCGGCAAGACCATCGGCAATCTTCTTTTGCCGCTCTTCGATCGCGTTGATCAACGGCGGCCAGATGTACTTCATGGTGACCCAAGCACCAAGGAAGAACACGACCATCTGTACAAACAGAGAGGCATTAATGTTCATTATCGAACCCCGTTATGTCAACCACGCCGTCCGCGGTGTGCGGCGGCGCAGCCGACATCGTCATTAAAAGAAAAGACGTTTGCTTCTCGGCTACCGATTAGCCGACGAACGGGTTGGCGAAAGCGAACATCATGGCGATACCGACGCCGATAAGGAAGGCCGCGTCGATAAGGCCGGCAAGGAGGAACATCTTCGTCTGAAGGGGTTCCATGAGTTCGGGCTGGCGAGCGCAGGATTCGAGGTACTTCGAACCCATGATGGCGATGCCGAGGCAGGCGCCGATGGCGCCGAGGCTCACGATAAGACCGCAGGTAAGAGCAACGAAAGCGACGTTGGTCATTTTGAAAAACTCCTTAACCGGAAAAAAGGGAGTAGTGAAGCAAAGAAAAACAAGAAATTGTCTGTTAGTGGCTGCTGTGAGCCTGACCGATGTAGACAAGCGTCAGCATCATGAAAATGAATGCCTGCAACAGAACAATCAGCACATGGAAAAGCCACCAAACCAAACCGGCGGCGACTTGCCCAAGCCCAGCGCTAACAGCCCCGACAGGGCCGAGCTCAAGAGCAAAACCACCCAACAGGGCGATCAGGAAGAAGACCAACTCGCCGGCATACATGTTGCCGAAGAGTCGCATCCCCAACGACACGAATTTGGCAGCGTACTCGATGATGTTCAACAGGAAGTTGAAGGCCCAAAGAGCGGGATGCTTGCCAAACGGAGCCGTAAACAGTTCAACCACGAACCCGGTGGCGCCCTTGACCTTGATGCCGTAGTAGAAGAGCAGCAGGAGAACGCCGAAGGAAATGCCGAGCGTGCCGTTCAGGTCGGCAGTGGGCAGCGGGCGGAGGTAGTGGATACCGAGGAACTGGGCCATCCACGGGAAGAGGTCGACGGGGATCAAGTCGATAGCGTTCATCAACGTGACCCAGCAGAAAACCGTGAGAGCGAGGGGGGCGATGAACGTGCGGTCGCCGTGGACGATCGTCTTGGCCTGGTTGTTGACGAACTCAACCAGCATTTCGACGGCGCACTGCATCTTGCCCGGCACGCCGGACGTGACGCGCTTCGTACCCGCACGCAGGAGGAAGAACATACACACCATCATCAGAATCGAGAAGAAGAGGGTGTCGTAGTTCAGGATGGAAAAGTCAACGATGACGCCCTGCTTCATGGAAGACAGGTGCGTCATGTGGTGTTGAATATACTCAGTAGCGGTAGGGCCTTCCATGGGTACCGATCCTTAGTTTTTCTTGAACAGCACGATGAAGTAACTATTCGCCACCGCTACGATCGTGAAGATCACCGCGGGCCAATTCAGTTGTTCGTAATACTTCACGGCGAGCCCGAGGAGGGCGACGACGAGGAAGATCTTGACGAACTCCCCCACCAGCACGGCCGATGCCCGAGGTTTTACCGACTTCACGCGACGTGGCAGGACAAGCCAAAGAACCAACAGTGACGAAGGAACCACGTAGGCCAAACCGGCGATCAGCGCGGACAGGGCGGCATCGCTTCCTCCAACAGCCGCGCAAACAACTGTTACAAGTGCGACAAGTGCGTACTGCGCAAGAGAGACGCGCATCATATCAGAAATGGCGAACATACTTACGCAACGACGGGGGTTTTTGAACTTGGGGGATTGTAAAAACGGAAGTACTCTTTCACAACTAGCCGAAAGTCGACCGTCTCTACCACTTTAGAGGGAGAGGCGGCTTTTACTAAGTATTTGTTTATCTTAACATAGTGCCGTTTTCATTCGGCACGATCAAACATCATTTTTGAATTTTCCGTACGATCCCCTCGAGTTGGTCGAGGTTCGAAAATTCAATCACGATCCGGCCCTTGCCCTTCTTGTTGGCCGTCAGACGCACCACGGCGCCGAGCGTGTCGGCAAGCGACTCCTCGAGCCGCTCGTTGTCCCGCGTCTTGATCACCACCCGTTCCTGCGCGGGCGGGTTGAGCATGCGCTTGACGAGCTCTTCGGTCTGACGCACCGAAAGGCCCTTTTGCGCGACCCACTTGGCCGCGGTGACCTGATCGGTCGGGCACAGGGGCAGGAGCGCCCGGGCGTGCCCCATTTCCAGCTCCCCGCGCATCACCATGGCTTTCACTTCGTCGGCAAGCGACAGAAGGCGCAGGAGGTTGGTGGTCGCCGAGCGCGAACGGCCGATCGCCTTGGCGGCGTCTTCGTGGGTGAAGGAAAACTCTTCGACGAGGCGCTGGATGCCCTGAGCCTCTTCGATGGGGTTCAGGTTTTCGCGCTGGATGTTCTCGATGAGCGCGATGGCAAGCGCGTGCTCGTCGTCGACGGATCGGATGATGACCGGAACCCGTTCGAGTCCGGCCAAGCGCGCCGCGCGCGAGCGGCGCTCGCCCGCGATGATTTCATAGCGCGCTCCGCCCACGGGGCGCACGAGAATCGGGCTCAACACGCCCTCTTCCCGGATCGAGTCGGCCAACTCCGCAAGCGACGCGTCGTCCATATGGGTTCGGGGCTGATACTTCCCCGGCACGAGGCTCGAAAGCTCGACCTCTTCGATGCGGTTCGAATCTTCCGTGCGGATGAGATCTTCGCCGAGCGTGTCCCCGAGAAGAGCGTCAAGCCCGCGTCCGAGCCCCTTCGACTTTTTTTTGATCACTGCGGCCATGCGTTTCTCCCGGGCTCGGTTATCGACCCGTCTTGGGTTCCATGCGCTCGAGCAACTCGTCGGCAAACGCCGTGTAGGCTTTCGCCCCCTTGCTCGAACGATCGTAGATCACGCCGGGCTGACCGTAACTCGGCGCCTCGGCCAGACGCACGTTGCGGGGAATGATCGTGTTGAAGACCTTGTCCCCGAAATGCTTCTTGAGCTGCTCGCTCACCTGCTGCTGCAGCGTGATGCGCGGGTCGAACATGACCCGAAGAATCGAGATGATGCGCAGACCCGCGTTCTTGTCGGAGTGCACGCGCCGCACCGACCCCACCAGGTCCGTCAGCCCTTCGAGCGCGAAATACTCGCACTGCATGGGGATGATGACGCCGTCGGCGGCGCAAAGCGCGTTGAGCGTCAGCATCGAGAGGCTCGGCGGGCAATCGATCAGCACGTAGTCGTACTGGTCCAGAACGGGCGCCAGGGCGTTTTTCAACCGCACGTCGCGCTCTTTGAGGCCGACGAGTTCCACTTCGGCACCCGAAAGCTCCCGGTTGGCCGGCAGAACGTCAAAACCCGTTTCGGCCCGACGCACCACTTCGCTGAAGTGCTTCGTGCCCAAAAGCAGTTCGTAGACCGACCCGTCGACTTCCCGTTTGTCGATGCCGCACCCCATGGTGCCGTTGCCCTGCGGATCGAGGTCGATCAGCAATACGCGACGCCCTCTCAGCGCCAGGGCCGCGGAGAGGTTGACGGCCGTGGTGGTCTTGCCCACGCCGCCCTTCTGGTTGGCAATACAAAAAACCTGAGCCATAGTATCCGAGAGCAAAAGAGCGGCCCCGTCTCAGCGACGGAGCCACGGATGGGATGCACCGAGGTGCTCGAGGCACAATGCGTAGCATTGTACCGAAGAGCACCGCCCGATCAGTTCGCCGGAGCGTTGAGCGCCAGCCAAAGTTCGGAGAATCCCTGCCAGAAGATCGACACGCCGAGGCAGATCAGGATGAAGGCGAAAATACGCGCGAGCGCGTCCGCACCGGCCGCCCCCACCGCACGACTCACGCGGTCGCTGTAGCGGTAGCAGAGCCAGATGACGACGACGGTCGCCATCGTGGCCAAAATCGTCCCCGCGATGTTCGCGAAGTTGTACGGAAGACTCGTACCGAGCGCCACCGAAACGGCGATGCCGCCCGGCCCCGTCGTCAGCGGAAGCGTGAAGGGGTAGAACGCCATCGACTTCAGGCGCGTGCGCGAAAGCGGCAGCGGCGAAGGCGCGCTCTCGTCGTGCGAAGGCGCGTTCAGGGCGTTCCAGCCCGCGGCGAAAAGCACGCACCCGCCCGCGCAGCGCAACACGCCCACGGAGATGCCGAAAAAGCCGAGGATCATGTGCCCGCAGAAGAGGCACACCACCAAAATCACCGCCGAGTAAATCGAGATGCGGTTCGCGACGTAAGCGCGGTCCGAGTCCGTCAGGTTGCCCGTGAGCGTGCAGAAAAACATCGCGCCGCTGAACGGGTTGATGACGGGAACGAGGGTCGTGAAGGTGTAGATGAAGGCGCTGAGAAAGGCTGAGCTCAACATGGGAAACTCCAGGGATCCGGAGAGCCTGAACAAACGATTCCGATACTACTCGATCTCATGCATGAGCACGACGTGCCGTTCGGCCTCAAGGCCGAGAACCCGCAGACGGACGACCTCGTCGACGCTCACGTGAGGGCCGAGCGCGTCGATTTCCTCCTGCGGATAGACGCCCTTCATGGCGAGCCACCGGCCGCCCGGAGCGAGGAGTCCGCGCGTGAGGTCGGTGAAGTCGGCGAGCGTGGCGAACGCACGCGACGTGACGACGTCGAAGGTCGCCTTGCCGCGCAGGGCTTCGACGCGCGTGTGGCGCGCCCGCAGGTTCGGCAGACCGAGTTCGATCGCCGCCTGGTTGATGAAGGCCGTCTTCTTGCCGACCGCATCCACCGCCAGAACTTTGAGCTCGGGGCAGAGAAGCGCGACGGGCACGGCGGGCAGTCCCCCGCCGCTCCCGACGTCGAGCACCGTACGGGCGTCGGGGCAGAGGCGCTTCAACTCGGGCACCAGGGCGGCCGAGTCGAGAAGGTGGTGCGTCAGCACGTCCGACGCGTTCGAGATGGCCGTCAGGTTGTAGGTCTTGTTCCAACGGACGAGCAGCGCGGCATAGCGGACGAACTTCTCCGCCACGCCGTCATCGACCTCAAGACCGAGGTGCTTCAAGCCGGCCTTCAGACCGGCCGAATCGATCTCAATCATGCTTGGGTTTCCTTGTTGGTGCCCTTGTCGCGCACGTAATAGACGCGGCGCTTCAAGTGGATGAGAAGCAACGTGACCGCCGCGGGCGTAACGCCCGAGATGCGCGAAGCCTGCCCGAGCGTTTCGGGACGGGCCGCCTTCAGCTTCTGACGCACTTCGAACGACAGCCCCGACACGGCGTCGTAGTCGAGATCCGCGGGAATGGCGAGCGTTTCGTTGGCCGTCTGCTTGGCGATTTCATCGCGCTGTCGCTCGATGTAGCCCGAGTACTTGACGTCGATTTCCGCCTGCTCCATTTCCTCTTCGGTATAGCCCGCGAGGTCGAGCGCGAGTTCGCCGCTCGCCTTCGTGAGCGTGCCGAGTTCGCGCATCGACACGTCGGGGCGCGCCAGCAGGTTGCGCAGCGTATATTCGCGCTCCATGGAGGTCCCGAGCACGCGTTCGGCTTCGCCCGGCGCGAACATCTTCGGATTCACCCAGGTGCTCTTGAGCGTTTCGGAAAGGCGCGCGACCGCCTCCTGCTTGCGGCAGAAGTAGTCCCAGCGCGCGTCGTCGACCAAGCCCAGACGGCGTCCCGTTTCCGTGAGACGCACGTCGGCGTTGTCTTCGCGCAGGCTCAAACGGTATTCGGCGCGGCTCGTGAACATGCGGTAGGGCTCCGTCACGCCCTTCGTCGTCAGGTCGTCGACCATGACGCCGAGGTACGCTTCGTCGCGACGCGGCGTCCAGGCGGCGTCGCCCGTGACGTAAAGCGCCGCATTGACGCCTGCCAGAAGACCCTGAGCGGCGGCCTCTTCGTAGCCCGTCGTCCCGTTGATCTGACCGGCGAAGAAAAGCCCCGGGATGAGCTTCGTTTCGAAGCTGCGCTTCAGTTCGCGCGGATCGTAGAAATCGTATTCGATGGCGTAGCCCGGACGCAGCAGATGGGCGTGCTCCAAGCCCGGGAGCATGCGCACCATGCGAATCTGCACGTCGAAGGGCAAGCTCGTCGAGACGCCGTTCGGGTAAAACTCGTTCACGGTCAGCCCTTCGGGCTCAAGGAACACCTGGTGGCTGTCCTTGCCGGCAAAGCGCTTCACCTTGTCTTCGATCGAGGGGCAGTAGCGGGGGCCGATCCCCTGAATGACGCCCGTGTACATGGGCGAGCGATCCAGATTTTCCAGGATGAGTTCGTGCATTTCCCGGCACGTGTGCGTCACCCAGCAGGGCATCTGCCGCGGGTGCTCCGCACGGGGCTCCGCCAGCGAGAAGCTCGGCACGGGATCGAGGTCGCCCCACTGCTCTTCGGTCTTCGAAAAGTCGATCGTTCGGCCGTCGATGCGCGGAGGCGTCCCCGTCTTGAGGCGCGCCTGCGGGAGGCCGAGCTCTTTGAGGCGTTCGGCGAGGCGAATGCTCGCGGGATCCCCCACGCGACCGGCCGGGTAGTGTTCGAGACCGATGTGCACGAGACCGTTCAAGAAGGTCCCCGCCGTCAGAACGACGGCGGGCGCGAGAAAGCGCACGCCCGTCTGCGTCACGACCCCGCCGACGCGGCCGTTTTCGACGATGAGATCGTCCACCGCCTGCTGGAAGAGCCACAGGTTCTTCTGCGCTTCGACGCGCTCGCGCATCGCCCTGCGGTAGATCTGACGGTCGATCTGCGCGCGCGTCGCGCGCACGGCGGGTCCCTTGGAGCTGTTGAGGATGCGGAACTGGATGCCCGACTCGTCCGTCACCTGCCCCATCGCGCCGCCGAGCGCGTCCACTTCTTTGACGAGGTGGCCCTTGCCGATGCCGCCGATCGACGGATTGCAGGAGAGCTGCCCGATCGTATCGAGATTGTGCGTGACGAGCAGCGTGCGGCGTCCCATGCGCGCCGCGGCCAGAGCGGCTTCGGCCCCGGCATGGCCGCTGCCGACCACGATGACGTCAAAAGTTTCAGGAAAAATCATAAGAATTCGTTCGTTGGTTCGGTCCGCGAAAGGCCCAGCGCCCGCAAGCTTGCGGCCCGAAAAGCAAGACCGAAAGCATACGTCATTTGCCGATGCAGAACTTGCTGAAAATCATCCCGAGCAGATCGTCGGGCGTCGTTTCCCCGAGGATGCTCCCGAGCGCCTGACCGGCCAAACGAAGCTCCTCGGCAAAGAGGTCCATCATCGCGCCCTCGTGCGCCACCCGCAGCGCGCATTCGACGTGTTCGAGCGCGGCGCGAAGCGCCTCGAGGTGGCGCTCCCGCGCCATGAAGAGGCCGTCCGTCGTCGACGCGACGCCCGCGGCGGCGAGCAACGCTTCGCGCAGCGCTTCGAGACCGTCGCGGGTCTTGGCGGAAATCAACACGGCCCCTTCGGGCACGACCTTGCAACCCGCATCGGCCTTGTTGGCGACCGTGATGAGGGGCGTGCGCGGACGCACGTGGCGCATGACCAATTCGAGCACTTCGGGTTCGTCGACGATGCCGCCCGAGGCGTCGACGAGGTGCAGCACGACGTCGGCGCGCGAGGCCGCCTCGAGCGTGCGCTCGATCCCCTTCGATTCGACGATGTCGTCGGTACGGCGCAAACCCGCCGTGTCGACGATGCGGATGGGAACGCCGCGCACCGTCACCCAGTGTTCGATCCGGTCGCGGGTCGTGCCCGCAACGTCCGTCACGATCGCCACCTCTTCGCCCGCGAGTGCGTTCAAAAGGCTCGACTTACCGACGTTGGGACTGCCGACGAGGGTGACGGAAATCCCGTCGCGAAGGACTCGCCCCTGCACGGCGTTTTCCAGCACGCCCTTCAGGGCGTCGGCCGCCGCGCGGGTGCGCTCGAGAATGTGCCCTTCGGCCAAAAAGTCCGTTTCCTCTTCGGGAAAGTCGAGCGCGGCCTCCACGAAGGCGCGCAGCTCGTCGATCTGCAGGCCCACGTCGCGCACGCGGTCCGAAAAGTCGCCCGAGAGACTGCGCACGGCCGCGTGTGCGGCCGACTCGCTCACGGCGTCGATCAGGTCGCTCACGGCCTCGGCCTGCGCCAGGTCCATGCGGCCGTTGAGGAAGGCGCGCTTCGTGAATTCGCCCGGTTCGGCCAGACGGAAATGTAAATGCCGGCACTTCTCCAAAACCGTGCGCACGATCATGCGAAGGAGTACCGGACCGCCGTGGGCCTGAATTTCGAGAACGCTTTCGCCCGTGTAACTCGAGGGCCCGGGGAAGTAGAGCACGATCGCCTCGTCGAGGAGTTCCCCCGAGGCGTCGAGCACCGGGTAGAGGTGCGCGTGCCGGGGCGTGAACGAGCGCCCGGGAAAGAGCGCTTCCAGGACGTCCGCATCGAAGTCTTTCGAAAACGAAAGACGAACGATACCGACGCCGCCGCGTCCCGCGGCGGTAGCGACGGCAACGATCGGATCCTTGTCGCTTGCTGACATTCTGAAACTTCCTCCTCGGATGACGCCGACAGTGCGGCTCCACCTCATGTTAACGTGAGAGGCCTTCAACACCCACTGATTCTTTCCAGCAATGTCGATTCGACCCCGAAAGCCCGATGAGGGCGGTTTTTTCGGTCCGGCCCTGACGGGCGTTTGTCTTGCCGTGGTGCTTTCCGTGCCGGTTGCGGCCTATACGGCATCCTTTTTCGGCGACACCTACGAGGTGCGCGCCGCCGTGTACGGTCTGCTTTTGCTTTGGGTCGTCACGGGCTCGATCCTGATTTTCGTGCGCACGTACAAAAAGGAGCGAAAGCTCCCGACCCCGGGGCGCGTCCTTCTGTGGTTTGCCTCCGTGTGGCTCTGGCCCCTGC
The DNA here is from genome assembly GCF_003609995.1 of Sutterella megalosphaeroides. NCBI lineage: Bacteria > Pseudomonadati > Pseudomonadota > Betaproteobacteria > Burkholderiales > Sutterellaceae > Sutterella > Sutterella megalosphaeroides. The sequence goes on along the minus strand of NZ_AP018786.1, from coordinate 231,577 downwards.
TGCTCGTCTTCGGGAAGCGTCGCGACTGACGCGCTTTGCCGAAGCGGAAAAGAAAAAAACCGAGTCGACCGCGCGGGCGGCGTCTCGGTTTTTTTCGTCGAACGGAAAGGGCCGTCGACCTTACTTCATGCGAGCGGCACGCTCGGCGGCGATGGTCTTATTGATCCACCACTGCTGCAGGATCGAGAGCACGTTGTTCGTGAGCCAGTAGAGCACCAGACCGGCCGCAAACACGAAGAACATGACCGAGAACACGACCGGCATGATGTACATGATGCGGGCCTGCGTCGGATCCGTGGGCTTCGGGTTGAGGAAGATCTGCAGGAACATCGTGACGGCCATCAGGGTCGGCAGCACGAACCAGGGGTCGGGCATCGCCAAGTCCTGAACCCAGAGCATCCAGTCGGCGCCGCGCAGTTCGACCGAGCCCTGAAGCACCCAGTAGAGCGCGAGGAAGACCGGGATCTGAAGCATGATCGGGAGGCACCCGCCCACGGGGTTGATCTTCTCCGTGCGGTAGAGCTCCATCATCGCCTGGTTGAGGCGCTGCTTGTCGTCCTTGTACTTCTCCTGGAGAGCCTTCATGCGGGGCGTGACTTCCTTCATGCGGGCCATCGAGCGGTAGCCGGCGGCCGAAATCGGGTAGAGGATCGCCTTCACGATGCAGGTAAGGAGCACGATCGACCAACCCCAGTTCCCGACGATGCCGTAGAGGAACGAAAGGAGCCAGTAGATGGGCTTCGCGAGGAACGTGAGCCACCCGTAGTCGACCACGAGTTCAAGCCCCGGAGCGAGCTTTTCGAGGCGTTCCTGAGCCTGAGGACCGCTGTAGAGCATCGCCGTATCGGAGGCGGTGGCGCCCGGAGCGATTTCCTTCATCGGAATGAGCGTGCCGACGGCGTAAAGCCCCTTGCCGACTTCGCGGGCGTAGTTTTCGCGCGATTCGCCCTGCGTCGGAACCCAGGCACTCACGAAGTGGTGCTGGATCATGGCAATCCAACCGTTGTCGGTCTTCGTTTCGAAGGAAGCGCTCTTGTCGGCCACATCCTCGAAGGAGAGCTTCTGGAAGTTTTCTTCGTCCGTATAGACGGCCGGGCCGGTGAAGGTCGAGTACATCGAGCTTTCGCCTTCGGGCTTGCCGCCGTCGCGGGTGATCTGGTAGTAGACCGACGGCGTCACCGGGGTCGAACCCGTGTTCTGAACGTCCGTCTTCACGGCGATGCCGTAGTTGCCGCGCGTGAACGTAAAGGTCTTCGTGACCTTCACGCCGCCCTTTTCGGCTTCGAACACGACGTCGAGCGTGTCCTTGTCGCCGAGGTCCGTGTCCTTGCTCACGAGCTTGAACGCGTCCTGATGATTCGGGTAGGCGCCGCCCACGAGCCCGGTCTGGGCGAGGTACGTGCGGTTGGGCGTCGTTTCGAAGAGGACGACGTTGCCGAGGTTTTCGGAAGGCTTGCGGCCGAGAACGAGACCCGCAAGACCCACTTCCTTCCAGTCGGCCTGACGGGGAATCTGCGTCATTTCGGTGCGCACGATGCGCGCGCCGACGAGGTCGAACGTCACCTGCAGACGATCGGTCTTCACCACGACGGGGTCGGACACCTTCTCAGCCTGCGCTTCCGTCACGACCGACGAAGCGTTCGGAGCCGCAACGGGCACGCTCGAAGCCGCATCCGTCGTCTGCGTCGCGGCTTCTTCCGTGTGGAAGAAGGAATGACCGCCCTTGTAGACCTGATAGTTGTCCCAAAGGAGGAAAAGCGAAGTAAAGAGGATCACCCACAAGAGGGCGCGCTGAAATTCTTTTCCCATAGGAGAGGCTCTGCTTTACTTGGTTTGTGAGGTGAAAAGACCGGGACGATCCCGATTTTCGTCGTCCGATTCGCACGCGTCGCACCAGCAACGCCAGCGAAATTTTTCCGGCACGGAGTCGTACCCCCGTCCGCCCAACGGATGACACCGCAGAAGACGCATCACCGTCAGGTAAAGCCCTTTGAGAAAGCCGTGCTTTTCAAAGGACTCGATGGAATAGGCCGAGCAGGTCGGCAGATACCTGCACTCCCTCCCGACCCAGGGCGAGAGACACAGCTGATAGAGCCGGACGGCCCGTACCGCAAGTCCCGACAAACTCAACATGTCGGAGCGCCCTTCGTGCGTTCGGCAAGGCGCGCGACGAGTCGTCGAAGAAGTGCGTCGGCGTCGGCGCGCAACGTCAGTTTGAGCGCGCGCACCGCCTCCCGACCGCCCGCTTCGACGAGCGGCGTCTTGAGGCGCAGCGAAACGTCCAGACCCTCGGTCTCGTTCATGCGGGCGAGAATCTCTCCCGCTTCATGACGAGCCGACTCCCGCAAAACGCGCTTTACGAGCGCGCGGTCCACGGAGCGCGGCGAATTCCGCTTGCCGACCGTGATGCCGAATCGGAGCGACCCCGGACGGTCCGGTTGCTTCATGACCGTGGCCGAGAAGAACCGGGAAGAAACGCGAATGACGTTTTCGCCTCGCGCATGCACGAGTACCCCGTAGTCTGCCGTCCGTATCAGACGAAGACTCCGGGGGAACGAATTGGCTTTTGCCACAGTGCGCTGAGACACGGCGATCCTGCCGTGGAGGGAGCGTCGGCGTTCGCTTAGAGGGCGAGAACGTGACGGCCCTTGGCGCGACGACGGGCGAGAACGCGACGGCCGCCCTTGGTGCGGCTGCGAACCAGGAAGCCGTGCGTACGGGCACGCTTGACCTTGGAAGGCTGATAGGTACGTTTGGTAGCCATGATGAATCCTTAGTTGAGGAATGCACTTGCCGGGGAGTGCTCCCCGAACAAAGAGACGACAAATGCCGGACTGGTTCTTCTGATGGTGCTCCCACTCAGCAAAGGGCGAACTGATCCGGAATGAAATACTTCGTGCGGCCCCGGCGGCATCCGGAAGCATTGATCGCACCGGAGGCGGCTTACCGGTCGAACCGATAGCCGAGAACCACGAAAAGTCCGATATTACACATCATTCGGAGCGACCCTGTCAAACGAATTCCGGAAAAAATGTTGCTCCCGACCGGCGCGACACGCTGCGACGGCCCTCTCTCCGAGGCCTCCGACCCACGGACTCGAACGGCCGCTCGCACTAGAATGCACGTGTTTGAGACACCGTCAAGCGACTTGTCACCCGTTGGCAGACGCCAAGGCATCTGTGGATAAGTCATAATGAATGGTTCGCTGCCGGGACCCTTTTTCGGGCCTCGGCCGTTTTACGGTCACGGGCGCCCGCGCGCCTCTTACTGAAACTGAAAGCACCTATGAACGAATTCTGGACAGCGTGCCTTGCCGAACTGCAAAAGTTCGTGAAACACACGCCGAGCATCTATTCCACCTGGTTCGCCGTGCTCACTCCCGTTGCCTGGGATCCCGAGAACTCGTCGCTCACGCTCGAGGCCCCCGCCGTCAAGGTTCCGACGATCCGCGCCCAGTTTCTGAAGACGATCGAGTCGATGGCGACGATTGCCAATCAGAATCGTCCCGTGACGATCACGCTCGTGCCCGCGCAGCACCAGCCCGTGCGCGCGCCGGAGCCCGTCGCTCCGGCCGCCTCGCCGGGCGACCAGCAGCGTCGCGAAGAAACGGGGCTGCTCCCGGGACTGACGTTCGAGAACTACGTGAACGGCAACGCCAATCAGCTGGCTGTCGCCGCCGCCGAACACGTCGCGGCCACGGCCGGCAGCCAGTACAACCCGCTCTACATCTACGGCGGCGTGGGTCTCGGCAAGACCCACCTCATGCAGGCGATCGGTCACCGGTACCTCGATCTGCATCCGCGGGCCCGCGTTCGCTGCGTTTCCGCGCAGGAATTCATCAACGAGTACACGACGGCCGTTCGCGAATCGAGCACCAAGGGGCACACCAGCCTTCAGCGCTTCGACGAGCGCTACAGCAACCTCGACCTGCTCCTCATCGACGACGTGCAGTCGCTCTCGGGCGCCAAAGGCTCCCAGGGGCAGTTCTTCCGCGCCTTCGAAGCGCTCGTGCCGCACAACAAGCAACTCGTGATCACGTCGGACACCTATACGCGCGGCCTCAAGGACATCGAGCCGCGTCTCATTTCGCGACTCTCCCAGGGGCTTTCCGTCGCGATCGAGCCGCCCGAATTCGAAATGCGCACGGCGATCCTTCTCAACAAGGCGAAAGCCATGGGGGTGGATCTTCCCGACGAAGTGGCGGCCTTCATCGCCAAGCGCCTGAAGTCGAACGTGCGCGAACTCGAAGGCGCTCTGCAGCAGGTGGTCGCCTACCAGCAGTTCCAGCCCGCCGCGCATCGCGAAATCACGATCGACGTGGCCAAGCGCGTGCTTCGGGATCAGTTCACCGTGGTCAACAACCTCATCACGATCGAGAACATCCAGAAGACGGTGGCCGACTACTACAAGATCAAGGTGGCCGACATGCACTCCAAGCGTCGTCCGGCCAACATCGCGCATCCGCGCCAAATCGCCATGTACCTCACGAAGGAGCTCACTCAACACAGCCTGCCCGAGATCGGAGAAAACTTCGGGGGCCGGGACCACACGACGGTAATGCATGCCGTCCGCAAGATTTCGCAGGAACGTCTGAGCAACGCCGAGCTCAACCACGAGCTTCACGTTCTCGAGCAGATGATCCGCGGTTAATTTTTCAGACTCAGAACCATCATGAAGAACATCATTTGCAACTGCGAAGACCTTCTCAAGCCGATCAAAACCGTCAGCGGGATCGTCGAACGAAACACCAACGTTCCCGTCCTCGGCAACATCCTCTTCGAGCAGAACGGGCGTGAAGTCGTTTTCGTCACCACCGACCAGGACATCCAGATCCGCACGCACGCCGCCGTGGGCGTCGAGGGCGAATCGAGCACCTACACCGTGAACGCCCAGAAGATTTCGGACATTCTCGGCACGATGGCCAACAATCAGTCCCTGGAAATCGATTTCGAGGATCCGATGCTGCGCGTCTCGACCTCGAACGGCGTCTTCCAGCTCCAGACGCTCCCGGCGACGGACTTCCCGAAGATTCCCGAAGAACAGTGGCAGGTCCACTTTACGGTGGGCGCGAAGACGCTGCGTCACATCCTCACGATGACCGCCTTTGCCATGGCCGGCAAGGACGTGCGTTACTACCTGAACGGCGTCCTTCTCATTGTCGACCCGCAGGCCGTGCGTTGCGTGGCGACCGACACGCACCGTCTCGCCTACTGCGAAGCGCAGCTGAACGACGAGACGGCCGATCTCGGCGCCGACGGCCGCCTCGAGATGATTCTTCCCCGCAAGACGGTGCGCGAACTGCTGCGCATTCTTCCCGAGGACGATTCGCCCGTCTCCGTCAAGGGTGCGGACTTGCAGGTGCTCTTCTCGTTCGGCGACGTCGAATTCATGTCGAAGCTGATCGAAGGGAAGTTCCCGGACTACGAACGCGTACTCCCGACGCCCGACACCAACCCCTGCCCGGTGAACATCAACCGCGAATCGCTCGCCACGGCTCTGCGCCGCGTGCACATCATGATGACGGAGAAGTTCCACGGCGTGCGCTGGATGCTGAGCCGCGGCCTTCTGCAGATTCAGGGCAACAACAACGAACAGGAAGAAGCCACGCAGGACATCCCGATCGACTGGAAGTGGGACAACCTCGACCTCGGCTTCAACATTCTCTACCTCCTCGACGTGCTTTCCGTGCTGAAGACGACCGACGTCTGCTTCCACTTCGCGCCCACGTCGAAGAGCGTGCTTCTGACGATGCCCGACACGATGAGCTTCCGCTACGTCGTGATGCCGATGCGCATCTAACCCACCCCCTTTCGCGCGCCCTCCCCTTCGAGCGAGGGCGCGCGGTTCGGGTCCGACGACCGAAGCGTCTCGGACCACACCGCTTTTGAAAGCGGTTCGAGGAGACATTGATGACTGAAACGGAACAGCAGCCCGCCGAAATCAAGGACGAGCCGATGGACACGCGTTCGGGCGACCAGAGCTACAACGAATCGAGCATTCAGATTCTTGAAGGCCTCGAAGCCGTACGCAAGCGCCCCGGCATGTACATCGGCGACACCGCCGACGGTTCCGGGTTGCACCACCTGGTCTACGAAGTCGTCGACAATTCGATCGACGAAGCCCTGGCCGGTTACGCCACGAAGATCGAGGTCACGATCCACACCGACAACTCGATCTCCGTGGTCGACGACGGTCGCGGCATTCCCTCGGCAATCAAGTGGGACGACAAGCACGAACCCAAGCGAAGCGCCGCGGAAATCGCGCTGACCGAGTTGCACGCCGGCGGCAAGTTCGACAACAACGGCTACAAGATTTCGGGCGGCCTTCACGGCGTCGGCGTCTCGTGCGTGAACGCCCTGTCGACGTGGCTGCGCCTCGTGGTGCGCCGCGACGGCGAAGCGCGCCTCATCGAATTCGAACGCGGCAAGGTCAAAAACCGCATCGTCGAACGCGCCCGCGATCCGAATACGGGGCTCGAGGTTGAAATTTCGCCCATGAAGCTGCTCGGCCCGACGAGCCGTCGCGGCACCGAAGTGCACTTCCTGCCCGACTTGAAGATTTTCGAGCAGGTGACGCAGTTCAACTACGACACGCTGCTCTCGCGTCTGCGCGAGCTCTCGTTCCTCAATTCGGGCGTGGCGATCGACCTCAAGGATCTGCGCACGGCGCACGAATCGCACCTGCAGACCGACAAGGGGCTCGTCGCGTACGTCGAATTCAAGAATAAGAGCCGCACGGTTCTCCATCCGAAGATCTTCCACGCGCGCGAAACGGTGGACGTCAACGGCGTTCCGATCGAAGTCGAAATCGCCATGCAGTGGCAGGACGGCTACAACGAAGTGTTGTCCGCCTACACGAACAACATCCCGCAGCGCGACGGGGGCACGCACGTCACGGGCCTGCGCGCCGCGATGACGCGCGTCCTCAAGAACTACATCGCCCAGAACGAACTCGCCAAGAAAGCGAAGGTCGATCCGGAAGGCGACGACATGCGCGAAGGTCTGACGTGCGTGCTGTCCGTCAAGGTTCCGCAGCCGAAATTCAGCTCGCAGACCAAGGACAAGCTCGTCTCGAGCGAAGTTCGACCCGCGGTCGAAGACGTGGTCTCCCGCGAACTCGAGCTCTTCCTCGAGCAGAATCCGAACGACGCCAAGATGATCTGCGAGAAGATCGTCGCCGCCGCGCGCGCCCGCGAGGCCGCCCGCAAAGCGCGCGACATGACCCGCAAGACCTTCTCGGGCGGGGGCCTGCCCGGCAAGCTCGCCGACTGCCGTGAAAAGAATCCGGCCCTCTCCGAACTCTTCCTGGTGGAAGGGGACTCGGCCGGCGGCTCGGCCAAGAAGGGGCGCAACTCGCAGTACCAGGCGATTCTGCCCCTGCGAGGCAAAGTGCTCAACGTGGAGAAGGCCGCGCAGGACAAGCTCCTCGACTCCGAGCAGATCCGCATGCTGACGCTCGCGCTCGGCACCAACATCGGCAAGAACTTCGACATCTCCAAGCTGCGCTACCACCGCATCATCATCATGACCGACGCGGACGTCGACGGCGCGCACATCCGCACGCTCTTGCTGACGCTCTTTTACCGTCAGATGCCCGAGCTGATCGAGAACGGCTACGTCTACATCGCGCAGCCGCCTCTCTACAAGGTGCAGAAGAACGCGCGCGACAAGACGGGCGTCTTCCTCAAGGACGAGGAAGAAATGAGCAACTACCTGAAGCGCCTCGCTCTGCAGGACGCGGCCCTCTACCGTACGGGCGAGGACGTCAAGCAGGGGGCGGCCGTGCGCGGCACCGCGCTTGAGGCTCTGGTGGACGAATACCTCCAGGCAAGCGACGTCATCGCCCGTTTGGGCGGTGCCATCGACCGCGGCGTTCTGCTCGCCATTGCCGCCGGCGCGGACATCAACCTCGAAAACAGCTTCACCGCCGAGGAAAGCGCTCGCAACCTCACCGCTCAGCTGCGCGATCCGAACGTGAAGGTCGAGCCCTACTACGACGAAGAAAGCGAGAAGCACCAGCTGAAGATCCGTCGTCTGCGTCACGGCAACACCAAGACGACCACGGTCTTCCCGGAATTCACGCTCTCGGCCGACTACAAGAAGCTCTCCGAAAGCGCCCACATGCTCCAGGGCGTCATCGGCGACGGTGCGGTCGTCGAACGCGGCGACGCGCGCACCCCGGTGAAGAACTTCGCCGAGGCCGTCAACTGGCTCATCCGCCAGGCGGAAAAGGGCATCATCCGTCAGCGCTACAAAGGGCTCGGTGAAATGAACCCCGAACAGCTGCGCGACACGACGATGGATCCCAAGGTTCGACGCATGCTGCGCGTGCGCATCGAAGACGCCGCCAACGCGGACGCGGTGTTCTCCATGCTGATGGGGGACATCGTCGAGCCCCGCCGCGAGTTCATCGAAACCAACGCGCTCTTTGCAAGCAACATCGACGCCTGACGATCGAAGGGCGGCCCGTTCCGACGGGCCGCCCCGTTTCTCACTTCTCCCCTTTTCCGCCCGCATCATGAAGAAAATCAGCGACTCCGATCTCGTCGTCGCCATCTCGTCCCGAGCGCTCTTCAACCTGGAAGAGGAGCATCGGCTCTTCGAAGAGGGGGGATACGCGGCGTTTCGCGATCACCAGATCAAAAACAAAGACGTCCCGCTCGAACCGGGCGTCGCCTTCCCGTTCGTCAAGCGCCTCCTTGCGCTCAACAGCCTTTTCCCGGAGCAAACGCCCTTTCGCGTCGTCGCCCTTTCGCGCAACTCTCCGGAAACCGCCTGTCGCTTCTTTCACTCCTGCCGGCACTACGATCTGCCGATTCATGCCGGAGCCTTCACGTCGGGGCAGTCCACCTTCCCCTACCTGCGGGCCTTCAAAATTTCGCTTTTCCTCTCGGCCAATCCCGATAGCGTGAAGCTCGCCGTGCGCGCCGGTTACCCGGGCGGCCTGGTGCTCCCCGCACACGTTCCCGAAGAGGACGACGACCCGACGCTTCGGATCGCCTTCGACTTCGACGGCGTGATTGCGGACGACGAATCCGAACGACGCTACCAGTCGGAAGGGCTCTCGGGCTTTCACCAATTGGAGAATGAAAAAGCCCAGACGCCCCACGGGCCGGGGCCGTTGCGCGGACTCTTCGAGAAGCTTTCCAACTTCCAGCGGCTCGACTACGAGCTGCACGGTCAGAACGACCCGTACTACAAGCCCGCCATCCGCATCTCCATCGTGACCTCGCGCGGCGCCTCCTGCGAAGAGCGCCTCATCACGACGCTCAAAAGTTTCGGCATGAGCGCGGCGGAGCTCTTTTTGCTCGACGGCCTCGACAAGACCCCCATTCTCGAAGCCATCCGCCCGCATCTCTTTTTCGACGATCAACTTCGGAATCTCGAGCAGGCTCAGTCCCTCATCCCGAGCGTGCTCATTCCCTTCGGCGTGCACAACGCCTGAGAGCTCCCATGGACGCATCCCGCGAACTCTTTCAGCCCGTACGCATCGGAGGACACCTCCTGCGCAACCGTCTGGTCATCGCTCCGGTGGCCACGGGCTTCGACGCCCAGGAAGAGGGCGAAGCGCTGTGCGACTTTTACGAAAAGCGCACGGCCGACCGCGGTGCGGGCACCGTCATCGTCGACGGCATCTCGCCGCACTTCACGGGGAAACGCGCAAGCGCCGACCATCTGCTCACGCACGCACACGCCGCGGCCCTGCGCACGCTCACCGACCGACTGCACGCGGCCGACACGAAAGCCATTCTGCAGCTGAGGCACTTCGGCGCGACGGCCGACCATCCGCTCGCCCTTTCGGCGTCCAGGCTCTACAACCCGCAAACGCTCCGAACCGCACACCGCACCCCCGCCCTGCTCCTCGGCTCCGTCGTGAAGAGTTACGGACGAACGGCCTATCGGGCGGTGCACGAAGGCGGATTCGACGGCGTGGAGATTTTCGGCGGGCAGCTGAGTCTTCCGAACCTCTTTTTCTCGCCGCAAACCAACCGACGCCACGATGCGTGGGGCGGCTCGCACAGGAGCCGCCTGGCGCTGGAGATCGTCGAGTGCGTGCGCAGCTACCTCGGGCCCACGCCCGTTCTGAGCTATCGCATGCCCCTCATGGATCTGACGCCGGAGGGTGCGCTCTGGCACGAGCTCGTCACGCTCCTTCATGCGTTGGTCGGAGCCGGGGTCAATCATCTCGCCTTCGACTTCGGCGTGGGCGCCGCTTCCGTCCCCGTCGACGGCCCCATGACGCCCGCCAATACCTGGACGCCCTTCATGGAGCGCATTGCCGACGAAATGAAGATCCCCGTGTCGTTCGGGAAAAATCTCGGCACGCACGAGGACATCGCCGCACTTCTGGAGCGTCACCCCAACGCGCTCGTCGAGCTCGTCGAGCCGCTGATTGCGGACCCCGACTGGAGTCGCAAGATCGCCAATCAATCGCCCGAAGACATCATGCACTGCGTGCGCTGCCCTTCGGGCTGCCGCACGCGCGGCAGCGACGGTCCGGGGACGGGCCCCGTCTTCTGCCCGGTGAATCCGATCGACTTTTCGCCGCACAAATCGGGCAAAAGCGCCCCCAAGGACAGCCAACCCGTTTTGGTGGTGGGCTCGGGCCCCGCGGGCCTCATGTGTGCGTGGGCCGCGGCCCGACGGGGTTTCCGCGTGACGCTCTGCGAAGCCCGACCGACATTGGGCGGCGGCCTGCTCGTTGCCAGTTCCATCGACGGGCTCGAAAGCCTCGGACGACTGGCGCGACTCTACGAAACGCGCGTTCGCAACGCGGGCGTCGACGTACGTCTCTCGACGACGGTCGATGCCGCCTGGATTCGGGAAAACGCCCCCGAACACCGCGTGATCGTGGCCACGGGCATGCGCGCGGCCGTTCCCGATCTGCCCGGGCTCGACAGCCCGAACGTGCTTACCTACGAAGATCTGCTCGTCGAGCGGCAGCCCGTCGGTCGACGCGTGGCCGTGGTCGGAGACACGCCCCTCGGGCGTTTGATCGCCCAGTACCTCATCACCCCCACGGACGATCGCGAACGCACGCCCGAGGAATGGCTCTGCGCCTGGGGTATCGGCGACCCGAGCCGGTACCGCGGCGGCATGCTCGGCTTCATTCCTCACCTGCCCGAGCCCTTCCGTACGGTCTATCTGCTCGGCGAACGCTCGATCGGCGAACAACGCTCGCTCGAACCCGAACGCTTCAGCCGCACGACGCTCCAATGGCTCAAAATGAACGGCATCCAAACCGTTGCCGACATCAACATCGAAGCGATCGATCCGTTGCAGATTCGCGCCACGTACGGCAAAGAGCACGTTTCGCCCGATTTTTTCCGCGTGGACCACATCATTCTTGCTGCGGGGTTCGAACCCCGCCGGGAACTCTGCGAAGAGCTCGATCGGGAAGGCATCCCCTACGTCGAAGCGGGCAGCATCGCCTCGCCCCGCGAGGCGCTGAACCTGGCCTGGGCTTTCCAGCAGGGACTGGAGCTCGCCTTCGCACTCTGAGAAAGTCGCTCCGGACGCTCGAAATTCCACATTAACCCCGAAAAATACAACTCATTGTTATCAATGGAAAATCTACCGTTTTTCACAGAAGAAACCCACAGGTTACCAACAGGTTTTCCATAGGACGAATTCGGGGAGGTGCGACACCTTCGAGGCGGATTTTCGGAGGACGCCGTCGGCGGGTTCGCTCCTCGAATCGAACCCGCGACTTCCCGGAAGCGTTTCGGTAGCCCTTCCTTCTTCCTCCGGAGACGCTCGTTCCCTTCGATGCGTTTCAAACAACTCTTCCACTTATTCTTTCTTATTTTTCTTCTTAATTTTTTAAATAGTAGTTAGTAGAATATAGGGAAGCCGATTTTTGTGGATAACTGGCCTCTTCCTCGGAAAACCAAGGGTTTCCACGAGGGATAACCCTGTGGACAACCCGTTGAACAGCCTGTGGAGAGCAAAGGACAAGATGTGGAGAAAACAAAGGCATTTTTCGGCCGGCGCGTCCTTATCCACAAAATCGCGGAGATCATAAAAAGTTGCTCAACATAGTTGCCCACAGAAAGAGCAACAAAAATGTTGTTTTTCTCATGAATCAAGCGCCGACTATCCTTCCCTGGTTTTCTCCGCGTCTCTCTCCTTCGCTCACGGCCGTCTTGCAGGGGCTCGGTCATGCCGTGCGCGTTCCGCGCGGCGAGTTCGTGTATCGCTCTCCCGAACTGTTCGGTCGCCTCATGTACGTCCGACGCGGACTCGTCGTCAAGGCGCTCCTCGAACCCAATCACGACGATCCGATCCTCATGACCCTCTCGGGGACCGGAGGACTGTGCGGCTCGTACGAGAACCTCTACGTGCGCGACCACATGTCGCGGGCGCATTGGTGCGTGACGACGAGCGAGCTGCTCGTCGTCAATGCGGAGCTCCTTTTGAGGATCTGCGACCAGCACGCGGAGTGGCAGGTGGAGCTTTCCAACTACTCCTCGGCGAGCGCCCTGAGCGACCGCCTGGGGCTGATCGTCAATCACGTGTTGAGCCCCAGAGAGCGACTCGGCGTCTTTTGGATCCTTTGCGCGCAGCAGTTCGACAAAGAGTTCGTTCACAAACTGGCGACGCCGGGCATCGAATGGGTCGTGAGCCCGGTCGTGCCGCCGCGGCGCGTCGCCGCCTTCATCACCAACATGGAAAGCACCCGCGTCGGGGAGATCCTCCGGGAGTGGCGCGACGGGCATACACTCAGGTATCGTTCCCGCAAGATCTACGTGCGTCGCTCGGTCTTCTTCGAATACTGGAAGGCGTTGTTGCCGCACGTCATGCCCGCCGCGCGTTGAGGGGCCGCGCCCCGGCGGCGGGAAAACGATGTTCGGACGGCCCGCTCCGGGAAGCGCTTCGCGAAATTCGGGTAACGTATCCGCTTCAGGTCAAAGTTTCCTCCGGACGTGCGTGCGGAGGAGTTCATTCAATTTACGAAAGCGGGTTCGGCGCCGCTCGTACGGTCGTCGTCCGCCTTTCGCCCGTCTCTCGACGGGATTGCTCGAGGAATTTGATTCATGAAGAGGAACCTTCTTCTTCTCGGGAGCGTTGCGGCGCTCGCCGCACCTCTTCTCGGCGGGTGCGTTTTGTTTCCGGCCGCCATGGTGGGCGGTGCCGTCACGACGGCGACCATCATGACGGACCGCCGTACGGCGGGGACCATCGTCAGCGACGAAGTGGTCGAGAAGCGCGTCTCCTACGAAATCAGCCAAACGCTCGGCGACAATCGCGGTCACATCACGGTGACGAGTTACGAAGGGCGCGTGCTGCTGACGGGCGAAGTGCCCACGATGGACGATCGTCGCCGCGCGCAGCAGATTGCGAGCCTCAGCCAGGACGTCGTCTCCGTCATCAACGAACTCGCCGTCATGGACAATTCGTCCGTGACCACCCGTCTCTCCGACTCGATGCTCGCCACGAAGGTGCGTACGGCCATCATCGGCACGAAGCAGATTTCGCTCAATCAGATGAAGGTGGCGGTCGATCGCGGCATCGTCTACCTGATGGGCGTCGTCTCGCCCGACGAAGCGAAAACGGCCGCTCGGGTCGCGGCCGAGGTCTCCGGCGTGCAGAAGGTGGTGACTTGCTTTACGGTCGTCACGCCCGAAGAGATCGCGCGTCGCCTGAAGGACCTTCAGACGACCGATCCGTACGCGAAAAAGACCGAATAAGGCGCCGAGAACGAAAGCGCGAAAGCGGCATGAAAAAACGGTCCGTCGGAAACGACGGACCGTTTGTCACTGCTTGGGGTCTTACGGGGCTCTGTGAGGCTCCCTGGGCGTTTTAGAGAGCGTTGTAGGATCCTCCCCGGTCTCAGGGGGCGGACACCGTCAGGTGCATCAGAAGCGCCTGAGCGAGCGCTCCGAGCATGAAGAGCACCGAAAATTTGATCTCGAGCTTCACGCAGCTGAACATGACGGCGTTCAGGGCCTCGTGCTTGAGCGTGCGGAGTTTTTCCGGCAACCGCATGCAGTCGACGAAACTCAGCATCACGAGGAAGTACGGCCAGTACGACATGTCGATCACCACCATAAGGGCGACGAGCAGGTAAGGCGCGACGATGAGCACCTCGAAGACCTTCACGAAGACCTCTTCGGGGAGGACGACGGCGAGGGTTTTTCGGCCGATGCTGCGGTCGTGTTCGTGATCGCGGTAGTTGTTGACCGCAAGTACCGAAGCCGCGATCGAGCCGAGCGCGATGCCGAGCAGGACCATGTTGAGACTCCAGGCGTGGGTCTGGAGGTAGTAGGTCCCGAAGACCGCCGTGATGCCGAAGAAAAGGAGCACGGTCAGCTCGCCGAAGGGCGTGTAGGCGATGGGCTTCGGGCCGCCCATGTAGCAGTAGGCCGCAATGAGGGAGGACGCTCCCACCAGAGCGAAGGGCCACCCGCCGAACGCGATGAGTACGCCCGTATTGAGAAGGGCCAGCACGCCCGTCACTACGATCGCGCGCCGGGCCGTGCTGCGGGAAATCCATCCCCGCGTCGTCGCGCGCGGCAGTCCCTTGCGATTCCCCACTTCGGCTTTGCGTTCCGTGTAGCCGAGGTCGTTTTCCATGTTCGTGACGATTTGCATCAGCACGGCGATGGAGAGCGTGAAAAAGGCCACGACGGGGTCGAAGACGTGACGTTCGCTGTAGGCGAGCGCAAGCGTGGCGAGCACGGGCGCGACCGCCACCCCCCAGGTTTTGGGGCGAACGAAGGCGAGCCAGGCCCGCAGGAGCCCCGGATAGTCCTCGGGGAGGCGATGGTCTTGAGACATCAGAGCACGACCTTGAACACGGGGTTCGACGTGCAGGCGCGGTACATGTTGTCGAGCTGTTCGCGGGACTTGGCGTTGACGGTAATCGTCACGGACATGTACTTGCGGGTGCGCGAGTAGTCGATCTCGATCGTCGACTCGTCGAAGTCGTCGAAATGTTCGCGGGCGATGTCGGTGACGATCGTCTGGAAGTATTCCGTCGTGAGACCCACGAGCTTGATCGGGAAGAGCTGGGGGAACTGGAGGATCTCGTCGTTCGTTTGGGGCGTCGCAGAGGTCATTTGTATGTTCGAAAGGTAGGTATTGCACCCAATGTGCGGGATTTGAGGGGCCGTATTGTATTACCAGATGATTACCTGGCGTCGGCTCGTTTCAGGGCAAGCCTCAGTTCGTCGGCGATGCGCGTCAGAACGCCGCCTCGACCGACGGACGTTTTCGCAACGAGCGGAACCGTGCCGAGGGGTCGTCCCCGAAGCGTGACGATCAGCTCGCCCAACTCCGCGCCCTCGCGCACGGGCGCCGTGATCGGATCGGGGCGACGGATTTCGGTGCGAATCGGGGGTTCGCTCGAGTCGTCCGCCGCGGGAAGTTCTTCGCGCGGAACGCTCACGAAAAGTTCCCGGGCGGCCGCCACCTCGACCTCGCGTTCGTCGCCCTTGTAGACGCGCACGCGGCTGACGGTGTCGCCTTTGTGCACGATTCTCAGCGTTTCGTAATCGCGGTACCCCCGCGCGATGGCGCCGAGCGCGCGGCGCGCGGCGTCGATCCCCGTCGGGGCGCTTCCCCAACCGACGATCCGTCGCATCGAACCGTCGCTTCGGGGGTTGGCAAAAAGAAGGAGCGAGCCGACCGTGTCGTTCGTCGACGGAGCGGTCCACGCGAGAAGGAGCGCCTGATCGAGGAGATAGAGCCTGCTGCGCGTGCGGTCCTGAAGACCTTCCGACGTGACGATGGGTTGAAGGAGCAGCTCCCGGGCGGCGTCGGGCCGGGTTTTGAGAACGGCGTCCATCAGAAGGCCCGCTTCTTCGAGCGTGCCCGCAAAGGGTTGCGCGAGTCCCGCGGCCGCGAGCCACTCGGCGCGCGCGCTTTGCCACGCGTCTTTCGAGAGGCCGAGCCGCTCGAGCACCGCGGCAAGTCGGGCCTCTTTTCGGGAGGGTTCGGCGTCGCGGTACGCAATGAGGAGCGTTTCAAGCGTCTCGCTCGGCGCGTTCGTCTTCTTCGAGGCCGTTTTGGTTTTTCGGGCCTTCGGCGGCGTTTCCGGTTCGGTTTGCGCAAGGGGCTCCTTCAAGTTCGTTCCGCGGGCTTCGGCCGCGGCGAGTACGGTGCCCGCATCGGCAAGCGACTCAAGAAGCGCCTTGACTTCGACCGACTCGTGGCTTTCGACGAGTTCCCGACGGCTGTCGCGGTCGTATGCGGCTTCGCCCGCCGAAACGACGGCGCCGTGAATCATCAAAAAGCAAACGAGCAGAAGGTGCGGAAGAAAGCGTGGCGAAGGCATCGGACGGACGTGGCGGGAGCGCGGGGGCGAAATCGGACCGCGCACGGGCATTTTCCTCAGAGCGAGGAGAGAATCCTATATTCTATGAGGTCTTTGCTTAGTTAATGGATTATCCCTCCCTTCTCCTCATGCAGTCTTCGGAATTTCTTTCGCCCGAACTCCTTGCCGAACTCGTGCAGGGGCGCGTCGACGTCGTGGAGTGCGTGACGGAAACGGGGTCGACGAACGACGACCTGAAGAGCGCCGTCCAAAGCGGACGGCATGCCGGGCGGTGCGTGCTTCGCACGGCCGAGCGGCAGAACGCGGGTCGGGGAACGCGGGGGCGCACCTGGGCGAACGCCAACGAAGCGCTGCTTTTTTCCGTGTCCATGCCGTGGACGGCCTCCGAGCGCATCGGCGGCTTGATTTCGCTCGCCGCGGGCGAAGGCGTGGCGCGTGCCGCGCATGCGCTGCGCATCGCCGCGGCGCTCAAATGGCCCAACGACATCTGGGCCGCGGAAGGCAAGGCGGGCGGCATTTTGTGCGAATTCGTCCGTTCGCCCGACGGCGTCCCGCACCTCGTGGTGGGGATCGGTCTCAACCTTCGGGTGAAGGCCGCGGGCCGCACGACGCACGGTTGGCGCATCACGTCGCTTGTCGACGCGGGAGCCCGCATCGACGGTACGGAAGACCGCACGTCGCTTCTCGCTTCCGTCGTGGCGGGCGTCGTCGACCAATTGCGCCGCCTCGCGCGCGAGGGCGGAAAAGTCGTCGTCGACGACTGGCCACTTTGCGACGCGTTCGGCGACCGGACGGTCGCTTGGGTCGAAGCCGACGGCGCACGGGTCGAGATCGGACGCATCCGCGGCATCGACGAGGCGGGCTTTTTGCTCGTCGAGGGACGCTCGGGTCGCACGACGCTCGGCGGCGGTGCGGCTCTTTGCAATCCGTTGGAGTTCGGTTATGACAACGCTGCTCATTGATCTCGGAAACACCGCGCTCAAGTGGTGTACGCTCGACGATCCCCAACCCCGCACGGTCGTGCATCGCGACCGCACGGACTTCAAGGAAGCGCTCTATGCCGAGTGGCTCGCCCTGCGTCCGGAACGCGTGGTCGGATCCGCCGTGGCCGCTCCGAATTTGGCGTTTTCGATGACCAAATTCTTCAACGATCACGGTTGGGTTTGGGAGTGGCTGCGCCCGCAGGCGGTTTTTCGCAACGAAACGCTCACGCTCGTCAACTGCTACGACAACCCGATGCGACTCGGCGCCGATCGCTGGAATGCGGCGATCGGGGCGGTGAGCGCCTCTCCGGGTCGCACGCTTCTCGTCGTTCACATGGGAACGGCCACGACGGTCGACACCATCGTGCGCGAGTCCGAAGGGAGCTACCGGTTCGAGGGCGGGCGCATCGCGCCCGGACCGACGCTGATGCTCAAGGGCCTCACGGACGGGATCCCGACGCTTTCGAACGAAATGGGCGTCTGGCAGCCCTTCCCCACAGCCACGCGCGATGCGATCGCGACGGGGATCATCGACGCGCAGGTGGGGCTCGTGTTGCGGGCGCTCGACGAGGCGGCCCGCAAAGATCCGAACCCCTTGTTGCTCCTTGCGGGCGGTGCGGCGGGCTTCGTCGCGCCGCACCTCAAGGGAGCGATTCCCGAGCTGCGCGTTCATCACAATCTGGTACTTCAGGGGCTGGCTGCGCGTGCCGTCGCATCCGGGACCGAAACTGCGACATGAGCAAATCGACCAACCTTTTCATCGGACTTCTGGCGGTCTCCGCCGCCGCTTCGTGCGCCTGGCTCTACGCGCAGGGCGAAACCGTCGTGACGAGCACCGTGCCCGCGGAGAGTTCGGCCGAAGCCGGACAGTTCGCGTACCGTCAGCCGGTGGTGGTCGCTCACGAGCGACGCGCCGAGGTGCCTCTTGAGAGTGCGGAAACGGAAAAGCCCGCGGACGTGCCGACGGGCAAACTCGGGGCGAACATTCCCGACCGGCCGGCCTTCGCCGCGCCGGAGGTTCCCGTCGACGAGTCGACGTGTCTTGCGGTCGGGCCGGTACCGCAGGCCGAACTCCCCGCGGTTCGCCGCGCTCTGGAAAGCGCCGGGTTGCTTAACCGCGTCTGGGTCGAGGAAATCGGCGACGACGAGCGTTTCCGCGTTGCGGCGGGGCCCTTCAAGACCGCGAAGCAGGCGGCCAAGGTCGCGAAACTTCTGAAGACGGAAGCTATCGACCCCTCGCGAACCGAGCGGGCCGAGGGGTACTTCCTCGAACTTCATCTCTTCGAAGGCGAGCGCTACGCCGCCGACTGGGCCAAAGCGGTCGGCACGAAGCTTCGCCTCTCGAACCTGCGCGTGGAGCGGGTGGTGCTCGCCCGGTCGCCGGGCCTGAGGCTCACTTTCCGAAATCTCTCTTCGGACGAAAATCAACGGGTCCGTCGGTTCGCGCGCGAGATCGGCAAGGCGGGCGCAACCGCCTGCACGCCCGATTGACGGACTGACGGACGCACGGCGACTCGGGCCCGGGGCCCGAGTCGATTCCGAATCGCTCCCGAGTCGGTTGAGAATCAAGCCTGCTTCAGAGCGGCGTCCAAAAGCGCGGGCAAAACGGCGACGAGCCGCTCCTTGCGGGCGAGCCGCTCGGCGGTGACGTCGGCGGGCACGGCGCGTTTCGGGCTCCCCCAGGGCGAGTCTGGATAGTACGCGTCGTCGCGCCAGCGGGCCGTCAGGTGCCAGTGCAGGTGCGGCACCATGTTGCCGAACTGCGCCCAGTTGAGCTTGTCGGCCCGCAGGGTTTCCTTCATCGCGCGCTCGAGGCACATCAGAAGCGCCCACAGAACGCGACGTTCATCCTCGGTGAGGTCCGACATGTCGGCGACGTGCCGTTCGCTCACGACGCGCAGGTACGCCGGAAAGCTTTCCGACGACGCGTCGATCACGTAAAAACCGCCCCCGCGCCAGATTTCGTTCGGATGGGGATTCGCGCACAGTTCGCAGCAGCTCATACAGTCTCCTTCGGGCTCAGTCGACGAGGTGCACGACGCCGTCGTCGCCCTCGATGATGTCGTAGTCCCACTTCTTGTTGCCTTTCATGTCTTCAAGCCAGGCGGCGACGGGCAGATCGAGCTCTTCGAGCATGGCGTTGATGTAGCGTTCGGCTTCGAAGGGCGTGGCGAAATTGTCGATTTCGCCGTCCGCCCATTGCACGATGACCTGGGTGACGCAGTCGCGACGCATGTTATCGGCCTCCTTGAGGAATCGACGCGACGACGCGGGCGATGACCTCGGTCAGCTTGGTGACGTAGTCGAGCGACAGGGATTCGTTCGGCGCGTGGGCGTTTTCCCGAGCGCCGAGCACCCCCGTATTGAGGAAGGGTGAGGTCGGGAAGGTTTCCGCAAAGTCCTTGAGCGTGCCGATCGAGGCGCCCTCGAAAAGCGTCATCGTTTCGCGGCCGAAGACGATGCGGCTCGCTTCGTTGAGGCTCTTGCGAAGCCACGGGTCGAGCTTCGGCGCGTCGAACCCGTCCTCGTAGCGCACGTCCGAAATCGTGACGCGGGCTCCCGAGGGAACGTCGGTCGTGAGCGTGCGGCGGATCGCTTCGAAGGCGCGCGCCGTGTCGACGCGCGGGGGAATGCGGAAGGAGAGTACGAGCGCGGTCGAAGGACGAATGAGGGCGCTCGCCTCTTCGGGCTTCGGAAGGCCCGAGGCGGCGAGGAAGCTGAGGTTCGGCTCCCAGGACGTGCGCAGAATCGCTTCCTTCGGATCCGTCGCGCGCGGTTGCGTCCCGCCCGCATAGTCGTATTCGCCGAGAACGGAGTCGCCGAGGAGCTCGGCGAGCCGTTCGACGGCTGCTTCGTGGTCTTTCGGATATTCGGGCCAGCATTCGGGCACGAGCACGCGCCCCGTGGCGGGGTCCGAGAGGCGGTCGAGCAGTTGGCGCATCACGTCGAAGGAGCTCGGCACGAGCCCGCCCGCAACGCCCGAATGCACGGGCGTGTCGAGGACGTCCACCTTCAATTCGAAGCTCACCACCCCGCGCAGCGACTGCGTGAGCCAGACGCGTTCGTAGTCCCGAACGCCGAGGTCGAGAATGCCGAGGAACGCGGGTTCGCCCATCGCGGGCGCCGCGTCCTGCAGGTATTCGGCAAGGCCCGCCGAGCCGCTTTCTTCGTTGGTTTCGTAGAGACCGACCACGCGGGGACGGGCGATGCCCGCCCGATCGAGCGCCGCGACGGCCGTCAGGGCCGCGTAGTAGCTGTAGCCGTCGTCCGAGGTGCCGCGCCCGTAGAGGCGCCCGTTGCGAACCACGGGCTCCCAGGGGCCGAGCCCCTCCGCCCAGCCTTCGGTTTCGGGCTGCTTGTCGAAGTGCCCGTAAAAGAACGCGGGGCGCCCCGTATGGCCGCCCTCCGCGGGCAGGTCGAAAACGAGCACCGGGGTGAGGCCCGGACGGTAGAGGATTTCGAAACGCCCCTTCGGGAAGCGCTGTCGCCCCCAGCGGGCGGCGTCTTCGACGGCTAGGACGAGCCAGCCGTTCTTTTCCCAATCGGGGTCGAAGACGCGGTTTTTGGCCGGAAGGCGCACGAAGGCCTTCAGCGCTTCGAGCGTTTCGCCTTGCCAGGAGGCTTCGATGATCTCGGAAATTCGATCCATATGACAGATTCCTCGGACTCAGTGTTGAATGGCGAAAGCACCGACGCCGAGCATGCTTTTCACGGTTTGCGCTTCGCGGCTCGCACGTTCGTGCGAGAAGTTCCGGCCGACGATCACGCGGTAGAGGCTGCCGTCGCGCACGATGCGCACCACGGTACTGTAGCCCCGGGAGGAGAGAACGGCTTCGGTGTGGGCGCCGAATTTTTCCGCGTTGTCGAGCGCCGCAAAGGAGCCGACCTGAACGCCCCAGCCCGAAGCGGGGGCGGTCACGGGATAGGCGCTCGAGCCCGTGTCGGGCGTCGTCGGGGTCGAGGCGCCCGCCGACGAGGTCTGCGTGTAGGAGCGCCAGGCGCCCGAAGCGATTTCGGCGTTCGTGAGACGCACCACTTCCACGCGGGCCGTCCCCTTGTTGACGTAGCCGAGCTCGTTGGCCGCGGCGTACGAGAGGTCGATGATGCGGTTGTGCAGGAAGGGCCCGCGGTCGTTGACGCGAACGATCACGGATTTGCCGTTGTCGAGATTGGTGACGCGCGCGTAGGAGGGAAGCGGCATCGTCGTGTGGGCGGCCGTCATGGCGTACATGTCGTACGTTTCGCCGATCGACGTTTTGTTCCCGTGGAATTGCTTCCCGTACCAGGAGCCGATCCCCGTCTGCTTCATGGAGACGTCGCTCGTCACGGGCGTGTAGCGCTTGCCCATGACGGTGTAGGGACGCAGCGACGCTTTGTAGAAGGACTCGACCTTCGGCGTGGCGCCCGCGCTCGAGGTCGACACGGCAATCGTCGGAGGACCGTCGTTCTGGTAGTACTTGCCGGAATTGTCCACGGACCCGCAACCCGCGAGCATGAGAGCGGCGGCGATCGCCGCGAATTGAGTCAGAAAATGCATGGTGCCTTTCCCAGGAAGGTAAGGTGTCAATCGCGGGATTCCGCGGAAATCGAAAGCAGAATGCCCGAAGACATTCCCAAAATCAAAAGCGCCGTCCCCCCGTAACTCATGAAGGGCAGCGGAACGCCCACGACGGGGAGAATGCCGCTCACCATACCCATGTTGACGAAGGTGTACGTAAAGAACATCGTACCGATGGCGCCCGCGAGGAGGCGCGAGAAACGCGTCGGGGCGTTGGCGGCGATGTAGAAACTCCGGCCGATGAGGATCGTGTAGAGCCCGAGAAGAAGCACGTTGCCCACGAACCCGAACTCCTCGCCGTACACGGCGAAGAGAAAGTCGCTCGTTCGCTCCGGAATGAAGTCGAGGTGGGCCTGCGTGCCCTGCATCCAGCCCTTCCCCGAAAAGCCCCCCGAACCGATGGCAATCAGCGCCTGCAGCGTGTGAAAGCCCTTCCCGAGCGGGTCGGTCGTCGGGTCGATGAGGGTGAGAATGCGCTCGCGCTGATAGTCGTGCAGCAGGGTCCAGATGACGGGAAGCGACCCGAGGAGCGCAATGAGGCCCGCGAGAATGATCTTGTAGTTGAGGCCCGCGAAGAAAATCACCGCAAAGCCCGCGATCGCGACGAGGATCGAGGTGCCGAGATCGGGCTGCTTCAAAATGAACGCGATCGGCACGACCGCGATGGCCGCGGCGACGAGGTGGTCCCACCAGGCGACGGATTCGCCGCGGCGGTAGTAGTACCAGGCGAGCATCATCGGAAGCGCGAGCTTCATGATCTCGGAGGGTTGAATGCGCACGCCGACGTTGAGCCAGCGGGTGGCCCCTTTGACGGTGATGCCCGCGACGTGCGTGAGCGCGAGCAGTACGACGCCGAGCACGAAAAGCGGCAGAGCCGCTTTTTGGAACCACTTCTCGGGAATGCTCGCCACGACGAACATCATGACGCCCGCCACGACGATGTTGCGGACCTGGTCTTCGATACGCCACGGGAAGCTGTAGCCCGCAGAAAAGAGCGCGATGAAGCCCACCGTGGTGATCGTGACCACGATGGCGAGAAGCATCAGGTCGACGCGCAGAAAGCGCGACAGAAGCCAACGGCCGCAGAGAGCACTTCGGTGTGAGAGAACGTCAAACATGTCGGGTCTCCGTCATCGGCGTCGGTCGGAGGGCTTCTTGGTCTCGGCGATCAGGGCGTGGCCCGAAGGCGGCGGAAGTCCGAGGGAATTTTTCCCCGTCAGCCAGTAGTCGATCACCTCGCGGGCGACGGGAGCCGCCGCCTTCGCACCGAAGCCGCCGTTTTCGACCAGCACCGCCAGTGCGATTTTGGGGTTCTTCGCGGGCGCGAACGCGATGAAGAGCGCGTGGTCGTGGTGGCGCCGCGCGAGCTTCTTTTCGTCGTACTTGTCTTCCTGGGCGATCGTCACCACCTGGGCGGTGCCGGTTTTGCCCGCCACGCTGTAGGGCGCACCCTGGAACACGGAGCGGGCCGTCCCCGTTTTCGTCACGTCGGTCATGCCGGCGACGACCACGTCGAGATTGGCGCGCTTGAGCGGGATGGTTTCCACGGGCTCGCGGGCGACGTAGGTTTTCTCGCCCGTCATCGGGTCGATCGTGGCGTTCACGAGATGCGGGCGCATGACGACGCCGCCGTTGGCGAGCGTCGCCGTGGCGTGCGCGAGCTGCAGGAGCGTGAAGGCGTTGTACCCCTGACCGACCCCGATCGAGGGCGTGTCGCCCACGTACCAGGGTTCCTTGAAGCGCTGTTCCTTCCACTGACGGCTCGGCAGAATGCCCGTCTGTTCGCCCACCAGGTCGATGCCGGTTTTCTGACCGAACCCCCAGGGCTTCATGAATTCGTAAATGCGGTCGACGCCGAGCTGCGTGGCGAGCCAGTAGTAGTAGACGTCGGACGAAACCGCAATCGACTTGCGGATGGAGAGCGGCCCCTTGGGCGCGCCCGTCATGTCGCGGAAGCGGTGCTTGCCGATCGAGAAGACGCCTGTGTCGTTGAGAACGTAGTCGATCGTCGTGGCGCCCGACTCGAGACCGGCGAGCGCCATGAAGGGCTTGTACGTGGAGCCGATCGGGTAAATCCCGCGCATGGCGCGGTTCAGGAGGGGCTTTTCTTCCGACTGCGTGAGTTCCGACCAGGAGTCGGGGTCGATCCCGCCCGGGAAGAGGTTCGGGTCGTAGGTCGGCAGCGACGCGAAAGCGAGAATGGCGCCCGTCTTCGGTTCGATGGCGATGACGGCCCCCGTCTTACCCTTCATGGCCGCTTCGGTGACGCGCTGAAGGTTCAGGTCGACGGTGAGTTCGAGGTTGTGACCGGGGAGAGCCGCCTCCAGGTCGAGCGTGCGCACCGCGTGGCCGCCCGCCGTGATTTCCAGGCTTTCGTGACCCGGACGACCGTGCAGGAGCGCCTCGTAGCTGCGCTCGAGGCCGACCTTGCCGATGTTGCGCGCGCCTTCGTAGAGGGGGAGCGACCCTTCCGAGTCGAGACGCTTCTGGTCCGAGGCCGAAATCGAGCCGATGTAGCCGATGAAGTGGCTCCCGGTGGCGCCGTTCGGATAGACGCGGTACTCGCGCTGATTGATTTCGACGCCGGGGAAGCGCCAACGCTGACCGATGAAGGTCGCCACCTCTTCGTCGGTAAGTTCGGCGCGAATCGGAATCGAATCGTAGCGGTTGAGGTCTTCGCGCAGTCGACGGAAACGCCGACGGTCCGCGGGCGTGATCGAAATCACTTTCGCGAGTTCGTCGATCGTGGCGTTGACGTTTTTGACCTTGTCGGGCGTGATTTCGAGCGAATAGGCGAGCACGTTCCCGGCGACGAGCGTTCGGTTGCGGTCGAAAATGAGGCCGCGGGAGCCCTGCGTCGTAATGGAAACGGTGCGGTTGCGCTCGGCGCGCTCCACGTACGCGCTCTGATTGATGATCTGCAACCAGGCAAAGCGCGCGACGAGCACCGAGAAGGCCGTCAGGATGAGACCGAAGGCGACGAGCAGGCGACGACGAAAGGGCTTGACGTCCTTCTCTTCGGGTTTGAAGTCGAGGCTCATGGTCGAACCCTCAGAGGTCGTCCGCGGCGCTGCGACGTTGCGGCGTCGACATCAGCCACGACCAGAGGGGCCAGAGGAGCGCCCCCGTGAAGCTCTGAAGGAACCACGAGAAGCCCGGCCAGAGTCCGTCGAACCACAGACGAACGAGCATGACGAGCACCTGCGCGACGAGCAGAATCGGCAGCACGTGCAGCGCCTGCCCGAAAAGCCCGAACCACGGGAGACGGCGATGGAGCGAGTACGCGATGAAGGCGAGCGTCACGTAGGCGAGCGGCTGCTGACCGAGCACGCTCCCGTTGTGCACGTCCATGAGAATGCCGCACACGAACGCCACCGTCATGCCGACGCTGCGGGGCTGATGCACCGTCCAGTAAACTAGGGTGATCGCAAAGAAGTCGGGCAGCCAGAACCACTGCGCGGTCGTGCCGAGGATGTTGAGAACGTATGAGAAAAGGAACGTTCCGAAAATCCAGAAGGGCGACGCCGGTCGGGCGATGTGGCCGTGTTCGTTCGGCGGCAGGGGAGTGAACGGCGTCATCGGGGAGCTCTGCGGCGAATGGTGGTTTCTTCGGGTTTCTCGAGGGCGGCCGTCGGATTCGGGTCGACGAGGATGACGGTCGCGAAGCGCAGATCCGAGAGATCCACCGACGGAGTGGCGCTCACGCGCTTGTAGGTTTCACCGGGCTGATAGGCGGTGTCGCGTACGGTCCCGACCGTGATGTTGGGCGGGAAGAGCCGGTCGAGCCCGGTCGTGACGAGTCGGTCGCCGGACTTGACGTCGGCGCCCGGAGCGACGAAGAGCACGTCGAGAAGCTCCTCGCCCGTGCCGGAAGCGATGTAGCGCTCGCCGGTGCGTTCGTTCATGACGGAAATCTGCTGATTGTGGTCCGTGACGAGCGTGATTTCGGAGAGATGCGCGACGACGCGGGAGACCTGGCCGAGCGCCCCCATGGCGCCGATGACGGGCATGCCGACCTGAATCCCGGCGCTCTCGCCGAGATTGATCTGGATGCGGCGCGTGAAGCTGTCGGCGACGCGACCGAGCACCTCGCCCGTGACGACGCGGCTCCCGGAGCGGGGAACGGCCTCGACGAGGGCGCGCAGGCGCGTGTTTTCGAGCTCAAGCTCCTCGTAACGGGCGGCCTTGAGCTGCAGGAGCTGATTCTCTTCGGAGAGTCGGTCGTTTTCCGCCTTCAGGGTCTTTTTGCTGACGAAGTAGCCCGCTCCCTGACCGAGCATCTGCCCGGGCAGGGCGATCAGCTCGGTGAGCGGAGCGGTGAAGCTCACGACGGTGCTCCGGAAGCTGTCGAGCGCCCGAAGCCGACCGTCGACGAGGATCATGACGAGAGCGGCGAGAACAAAAAGGATGAATCGGACCCGGGCGGGTACGCCCTGACGAAAGAGAGGAGGGGGACCGTATTCCATCATGACGGGGACGTCAGCCCGCGGCGAACGCCGTGTAAAGCTTGTCCATGTTTTCGAGCGCGATGCCGCAACCCTTCACGACGCAGTTGAGCGGTTCTTCGGCGACGTGAACGGGCAGGCCCGTCTCTTCCTTCAGAAGCTGATCGAGGTCGCGCAGGAGCGCGCCGCCCCCGGTGAGCATGAGGCCGTGCTCGGCGATGTCCGCACCGAGTTCGGGCGGGGTCTTTTCGAGCGCGTTCTTGACGGCGACGACGATCTGGTTGAGCGGTTCGGAGAGCGCTTCGAGGATTTCGTTCGAGTGCACGGTGAAGGTGCGGGGAACGCCCTCGGAGATGTTGCGGCCCTTCACCTCGATTTCCATGACTTCGGAGCCCGGGAAGGCCGAACCGATTTCCTTCTTGATGAGTTCGGCCGTCGGTTCGCCGATCAGCATGCCGAAGTTGCGGCGGATGTAGTTGATGATCGCCTGGTCGAACTTGTCGCCGCCCACGCGAATCGAGCCGGAATAGACCATGCCGCCGAGCGAAATCAGACCGACCTCGGTCGTGCCGCCCCCGATGTCGACGACGAGCGAGCCGGCGGCTTCGCTCACGGGCAGGCCCGCACCGATCGCCGCGGCCATCGGTTCTTCGATGAGGAACACTTCGGAGGCGCCCGCCGCGAGCGCGCTTTCCTTGATCGCGCGGCGTTCGACCTGCGTCGAGCCGCAGGGCACGCAGATGATGATGCGGGGGCTCGGCGCGAAGAGTCGCGAGGGATGCGCCATGCGGATGAACTGCTTGAGCATCTGCTCGGTCACGGTGAAGTCGGCGATGACGCCGTCCTTCATCGGACGGATGGCCTGAATGTTGCCCGGAACGCGCCCGAGCATCTGCTTGGCCTGCTTGCCCACGGCGTGAATGGTGGTCTTCCCGTTGGAACCCCCTTCCTGTCGAATGGCGACCACGCTCGGCTCGTTGAGGACGATGCCCTTGCCTCGCATGTAGATGAGCGTGTTGGCGGTGCCGAGGTCGATGGCCAGGTCGTTCGAGAAGTAATTGCGGAAAAAGCCAAACATGGTTGTCCTGGTAGGGTGGGAAGAGCGTCGGCGCAATGGCTGCGGAGGGGTGCGGAGCCGCGTATTCATCGGTGTTTCAGGCCGAGAGAGGCACCGCAGGAATAACCTATCAATGATAAACTAGTTGAACGTCCGTCGTAGCTTCTCGCTCCCCCTTCCGACCCGAATTCGTTGTGTTTGAGTGTTACCGGGGTGCCATCGGCACCGGGGAGACGGATTCCCGAAACCATCATTTTTTTGCGACGTAACGAACATGTCTCTCAGCGAGGACGATATCCGCCGCATCGCCGACCTCGGTCGCATCGATATTACCGACGAGCAGGTCTTGGCCATGCAGGGCGAACTCAACGACATCTTCCGGATGATTGAAAAAATCCGCTCGGTCGACACCGAAGGCATCGCTCCGATGCCCAATCCCCACGACGGCGTGCAGCGCCTGCGCGCCGACGCGGTGACCGAACCCGAAGATCGTCAGGAAAATATGAAAAACGCTCCGGAACAGGCCGAAGGATGCTTCCTGGTTCCGCAGGTGATTGAGTGAGAGACCGATGAAAGACGTAACGTTCAGCTCCGTGGCGGAGCTCTCCGGCATGCTCCGCGACCGTGAAGTGTCGGCCGTCGAGCTTGCCCGCCACTACCTCGATCGCATCGAAGCGCATCGCGATCTCAACGCGTTCCTCGACGTGCGCCCCGAGGCGACCCTTGCTCAGGCCGAAGAGGCCGACCGTCGCATCGCGGCGGGCGAAGCCGGTCCCCTCACGGGTATTCCGATCGCGCACAAGGACATCTTCGTGACGCGCGAATGGGCCTCCACCGCCGCGAGCCGCATGCTCGAAGGCTACATGAGCCCGTTCGACGCGACCGTGGTCGCGAAACTCAAAGAGGCGGGCATGGTGTGCCTCGGCAAGCTCAACTGCGACGAATTCGCCATGGGCTCGGGCAACGAAAATTCCGCCTTCGGCAAGGTGTTCAATCCCTGGGACAAGAATGCGGTTCCGGGCGGCTCCTCGGGCGGCTCTTCGGCCGCCGTGGCCGCGGGCCTCGCTCCGATCGTCACCGGCACCGACACGGGCGGCTCCATTCGCGAACCCGCCGCGTTCACGGGCGTGACGGGCATCAAGCCGACCTACGGCCGTCCGTCGCGCCTCGGGATGATCGCCTTTGCGTCGTCTCTGGATACGGCGGGCCTCCTGGCCCACTCCGCCGCCGACTGCGCTCAGGTGCTCGGCTCCATGGTTGGGTTCGACCCGCGCGATTCGACGAGCGTCGACATGCCCGCCGAAGACTTTACGCGCCACCTCGGCATGAGCGTGAAGGGGCTTCGCATCGGCGTGCCCCGCTCCTGGATGCGCGAAGGGCTCGACCCCGAAGTGGCCGCCTCGATCGAATCCGTGCTCGACTTCTACCGCTCGGAAGGCGCGGAAATCGTCGACATCGACCTCCGTCAGGCTGAACTCGGCGTGCCCGTCTACTACGTCGTCGCCTGCGCCGAAGCGAGCTCCAACCTCTCGCGCTTCGACGGCGTGCGTTACGGCCATCGCGCGAAGGAATACACCGACATCATCGACATGATCAAGCGCTCGCGCAACGAAGGGTTCGGCCCCGAACCGAAGCGCCGCATCATGATCGGCACGTACGTGCTCTCGCACGGCTACTACGACGCCTACTACCTGAAGGCTCAGAAGGTCCGTCGACTCATCGCCCGCGAATTCCACGAAACGTTCAAGCAGGTCGACGTGATCGCCTGTCCGGTCACGACGGGTACGGCCTACGACTTCGGCGCGAACGCCGATCCGGTTTCGGCCTACCTGAGCGACCTCTACACGGTGCCCGCGTCCCTGGCCGGTCTGCCCGGCCTTTCGATGCCCTGCGGCATCCATTCGAACGGCCGTCCGATCGGCATTCAGCTCATCGGCGAAAACTTCACCGAAGCCCGCCTGCTCGGCGTTGCCGACTGCTGGCAGCGTGCGACCGACTGGCACCTGCGTCGTCCGTCGGGTTACTGAGTCTCAAGAGGTAAAAGAACATGCAGTGGGAAGTAGTGATCGGTCTTGAGACGCACGTGCAACTCTCGACGAACTCCAAAATCTTCTCCGGAGCGGCCCGCCGCTTCGGTCAGCCCGCGAACACGGATGCGTGCTTCGTCGACATGGCGCTTCCGGGGAGCCTCCCGGTGCTCAACGTCGGCGCCGTCGAACGCGCCATTCGCTTCGGTCTCGCGATCGACGCGACCGTGGCCCGTCATTCCGTTTTCGACCGCAAGAATTATTTCTACCCCGACCTTCCGAAGGGCTACCAGATCAGCCAGTTCGAGCTGCCGGTCGTCGTGGGCGGTCGCCTCACGTTCCCGGTCCAGCCGAAGAAGGGCGACCCCTACGTGAAGACGATCAACCTGACGCGCGCGCATCTCGAAGAGGACGCGGGCAAGTCTATTCACGGCCTGGTGCACGGTTGCTCCGGGATCGACCTCAACCGTGCGGGTACGCCGCTCCTTGAGATCGTGACCGAGCCCGAGTTGCGCTCCTCGGCCGAAGCCGTGGGCTACGCCAAGGCGCTTCACGCGCTCGTCGTCTGGCTTGGCATTTCGGACGGCAACCTTCAGGATGGGAATTTCCGATGCGACGCGAACGTCTCCGTTCGTCCCGTGGGCGAAACCGCCTTCGGCACGCGTTGCGAAATCAAGAACCTCAATTCGTTCCGCTTCCTCCAGGAAGCGATCGACTACGAAGTGCGTCGTCAGATCGAAGTGCTCGAGGACGGCGGCAAGATCGTTCAGGCCACGCGACTTTACGACCCCGACAAGGGCGAAACCCGCGTCATGCGCACGAAGGAAGACTCGATGGACTATCGGTACTTCCCCGATCCCGATCTGCTGCCGCTTGAAATCGGCGAAGACTGGGTCGAACGCGTTCGCGCCGACATGCCCGAGCTGCCGCAGCAGCTCCAGAAGCGCCTGACGACGGAATTCGGCCTGCCCGAGTACGACGCTGGCATTCTGACGGCGAGCCGCGACGTGGCGGACTACTACCTGCGCGTCGCCGAGCTCGTCTCCGACCGCAAGATGGCCGCCAACTGGGTGATGGGGGAACTTTCCGCCGCGCTCAACCAGACGGAAGGCGCCGCGTTTGCCGACGCGCCCGTCAAGCCCGAAATGCTCGCGGGCATTCTCGGTCGCATCCTCGACGGCACGATCAACCAGAAGGGCGCCCGTCAGGTGTTCGAAGCCATGTGGGCGGGCGAAGGCGACGACGTCGATCAGCTGATCGAAGCCAAGGGTCTGAAGCAGATTTCGGATGCGGGCGCGCTCGAAGCGATCATCGACGAAGTGCTCGCCAACAACGCGAAGTCCGTGGAGGAATTCCGCTCGGGCAAGCAAAAGGCCTTCAACGCGCTCGTCGGTCAGTGCATGAAGGCGACGAAGGGCAAGGCCAATCCCGCACAGGTGAACGAACTTCTGCGCAAGAAGCTCGCCTGATCGCGCGCGCCCCGCAAGGCCGCTCAAAGAAAAGCCCCGCTTCGACCCTCTTTCGGGAGGGTTCGAGACGGGGCTTTTTGATGGGGCGAAAGGTGCCCGGCCTCAGGCGCCGTAACGGGCGCGGTACGCGGCGACGGCGTCGCGGTAGGCGGAGGCCGCCACGGCCTTTTCCGTCGTGCCGTCCATGAAGGCGAGCAGGTCCTTCAGGTTGATGATGGAAACGACGTTGATGCCGAACGTCGTTTCGACGTCCTGAACGGCCGAGGTCGGCGTCGTTTCAACGGCGTTGCCGCCCTTTTCCATGCGGTCGAGCGCGATCAGCACGCCCGAGGGATGGGCGCCGGCGGCTTCGATGATGCGAACGGATTCGCGCACCGAGGTGCCCGCCGAAATCACGTCGTCGACGATCACGATGCGGCCTTCGAGGGGGGAACCCACGATCATGCCGCCTTCGCCGTGGTCCTTGGCTTCCTTGCGGTTGAAGGCCCAGGGCACGTCGCAACCGAGGCGCGAGAGGTTCATCGCAACGCTCGCCGCAAGCGGAATGCCCTTGTAGGCGGGCCCGAAAATCATGTCGAACTCGATCTTGCCGGCATCGCGGGCGGCAAGGAGCGTCTGGGCGTAGAAGGCGCCGAGGCGATCGAGGAGCGAGCCCGTGTTGAAAAGACCCGCATTGAAGAAATAGGGGGAAAGGCGGCCGGCCTTCGTCTTGAACTCGCCGAAGCGGAGTACGTTGGCCTCGAGCGCGAACTCGATGAACTGTTGCTGGATGGTCTGCATGATGGATGGGATAAACGGGTGCGACGCCGAGCCGATCGGCGGTGCGTCCTGAGATAATGGCCCGACGAACGAGCGCCCCGAGCGCCCGTCCGACATAATTTACAAATTATACCCCGCAGGTTTTCGCCGTCCCGACGGAGGGCGACCGGGTGTCCGAGGCGGGGATTTACGGAGTCGACATGTACCGCATCGTTACCTTCAATGCCAACGGCATACGTTCCGCCGCCGACAAGGGCTTTTTCCGATGGTTTGCCGAACAGAACGCGGACTGCCTCTGCGTGCAGGAACTGAAGGCGCACGAAGCGGACATTCCAGCCGCCATTCGCGAACTGCCGGGCTACTACGGGTACTTCCACTGCGCCGAGAAGAAGGGCTACTCCGGGTGCGGTCTCTGGACGAAGGAAAAGCCGCTCGCCGTGCGAACGGGTTTCGGCGTCGAAGAGTTCGACCGAGAAGGCCGCTACGTCGAAGCCGACTTCGGTCACTTGGTCGTCATTTCCTGCTACTTCCCCTCGGGGAGCAGTTCCGAAGAGCGTCAGGCCGCCAAATTCCGCTTCCTCGACGTCTTTTTGCCGCACTTGGAGGCGCTGCGCGCGAGCGGAAAGGAGATCGTCCTCTGCGGCGACGTCAATATCGCGCACAAAGAGATCGACCTCAAGAACTGGAAGGGCAACCTCAAAAACTCGGGCTTTCTGCCCGAAGAGCGTCAGTGGCTGACGCAACTTTTCGAAGGGGACCGCTGGGTGGACGTTTTCCGCAGGCTCGACCCCCGACCCGAGCGCTACACGTGGTGGAGTCAGCGCGGGCAGGCGCGGGCGAAGAACGTCGGTTGGCGCATCGACTACCAGATCGCCACGCCGGGCCTCGCGGCCCGCGCGAAGGCGACCGACATCTACGCCGCGGAGAAATTCTCGGATCACGCTCCGCTTACCGTCGACTACGATCTCGGAGATTCGCATCATGGCGCGTAAATCCCGTCGTTCGGCCCCGACGCTGGCCGACATTCTGTTCTCCCAAGGGTTCGGCACGCGTTACGACTGCGCGCAGATCGTGGCGGCGGGCGCCGTGCAAATCGACGGCGTCGTTCGGGACGATCCCGACGAGGAGATGAATCCCGAAGGGCTCGTCTTCACGTATCGCGGCGTCGAATGGCCCGTGTGCGAACACGTGCTCGTCGCGCTCAACAAGCCGGCCGGGTACGAATGTTCGACGAAACCCTCGGCCCACCCCTCGGTGATGAGTCTTTTGCCCGGACAGTTTCGCCGCCGCAACGTGCAGCCGATCGGGCGGCTCGACGCGGATACGACGGGGCTTTTGCTGCTCACGGACGACGGCGCGTTGAACCACCGCCTCATCCACCCGAAAAAGCACGTCGAGAAGGTCTACGAGGTCACGCTCAAGCACCCCGCCGCCGAGGACATCTGCACGCGACTCATGCAGGGCGTGGTGCTCGACGACGATCCGAAGCCCGTGGCCGCGAAGGATGCCGAGTTGGTAACGCCGACCCACCTTCGCATGACGCTTCTCGAAGGGAAGTACCACCAGGTCAAGCGCATGGTCGCCGCCTGCGGCAACCGCGTCGAGGCGCTCCACCGCAGTCGGGTCGGAGCGTTCGTGCTGCCCGATTCGCTCGCACCGGGCGAATGGATGTGGATCGATCGGGAAAGCGTCTTGGGCGGTTGATAAGGGTTGAAAAGGAAGGTCGCATGCAGGAGAAAGTTGTCCGCGGGTGGGACGTGGTGCGGGTCTATGCGGAGCCGGCCAGTCTTCGAATGTTCTTTTTCGGATTCAGCTCGGGGCTTCCCCTGCTGCTCGTCCTCGGGACGCTCTCCTTTTGGCTGCGCGAGGCCGGGGTCGACCTCAAGACGATCGGCTTTTTGTCCTGGGTCGGCTTGGTGTACGGCTTCAAATGGGTCTGGGCGCCCGCGATCGACCGCGTGCGGCTCCCCTTTCTCTCCGCACGCCTCGGGCGACGCCGCGCCTGGCTCGTCGTCGCGCAGACGGGCATTGTCGGCGCGTTGATCGGGCTTTCTCAAACCGATCCCGCCGCGTCGCTTGCCTGGACCGCGGCGTGGGCGCTCTTGACGGCATTTGCGTCCGCCACGCAGGACATCGCGCTCGACGCGTACCGCATCGAGTCCGCGCAGAACGACCGTCAGGCGGCCTTGGCCGCCATGTACCAGACGGGGTATCGCATCGCCATGATCTGGTCGGGCGCCGGGGCGCTTGCGGTGGCGGCGTGGGCTCAGAGCGTCGACGGTTACGAACAGGCCGCCTGGAGCGCGAGCTACCTCGTCATGGCGGCCTCGGCCGGCGTGGGGCTCGTGACGAGCTTTCTCTCGCCCGAACCCGAGACGGCGCCCGTGCCGCGCGAACGACCGTCGGCGGCCGCGCTTCTTGAGCCTTTTGCGGACTTTTTCCGCCGTTTCGGACGCTGGGCCGCGGTGGTGCTCCTTCTGATCGCCACGTATCGGATTTCCGACGTGGTGATGGGCATCATGGCGAACCCCTTCTATCAGGATCTCGGCTTCACCAAGCAGGAAGTGGCCGCCGTCTCCAAGGTGTTCGGGGTCGTGATGACGCTCGCCGGGGCGTTTGCGGGCGGCGCGGTGACGATGAAGCTCGGCGTCAATCGGGCGCTCTTCATCGGCGCGCTTTTGTCGTGCCTCACGAATCTCCTGTTTGCCGCACTTGCCGCCGTCGGGCCGAATCTCGCGTTTCTCGCCGTCGTCGTTTCGGCCGACAACCTCGCGGCGGGCCTGGCGAGCGCCGCGTTCGTGGCGTACCTCTCGGGGCTCACTTCGAGCGCCTACTCGGCGACGCAGTACGCGCTTTTCAGCTCGCTGATGCTCCTCTTGCCCAAATTCCTGGCGGGTTTTTCGGGCGTTGCGGTCGAAGCCGTGGGGTACTCGGGCTTTTTCGTGGCGACCTCCGTGATCGGCGTACCCGTGGCGCTTCTGGTGCTCCTTGCCGAGCGGGCCGCCCGCGAAGAGCGGCGCCCCGAAGCGTGAAAAAAGCGGCACCCCGCTTTCCGCGGGATGCCGCTTGGGAGTTCGGGTGAGGATGCCGAGCGTCCTCAGTCCTTGCGGCGTCGGGCGGTGCGGCCGTTCCCGCGGCCCTTGCCCGAGGCGGGGCCTTTGCGACCCTTCGCGCCGTTCTTTTTCTCCGCGCGGCGCCAGCCGCGGGTGATTTCGGCCACGCGGGCGACGCTTTCCGCCAGATCGCCGAGCGCGTCGTCGTAATTCTCGAAGGGGCTCTCTTCGTTGAGCTGCTCCTGCATGGGCAGAAGGTCGCCCGCCAATTCTTCGGGCATGTGACGCAGAATGCCGATCAGCGCGGAGGCGAGCGCTTCGTTGTCTTCTTCGCGAAGCCCGGGCCACCGGTCCATGACTTCCCAGAAGCCCGCCGCGAAGGGGGCGAGCGCGGCGATGGTTTCCGTCTCGTGCTCGTCGTCCTCGTCGGGCTCGTAGACGATCGGATCGATCGGGCGGCCCGCCTTGAGGTCGCGTTCGATCGAGTTGAAGCGTCGGAAGACGAGGTCTTCGAGGTCCTGCTGGGCCCGGCGGTCCGCAAGCACGGCCTCGGGACGGCTGCGCACGTCGAAGACGCGCAGCATCCATTCCCCGACGGGCGGGCGCTTCGGCAGGCAGACGAGGGCCGTGAGGTACCCGTCGAGATGATCGGCTTCCATCGGCTCGTAGGGTTCGGGGATGCCGGCCAAAAGTTCGCCGAGGAGGACGAATTCCTCGCCGGAGAGCGGGCGGTCGAAGGGGGTTGTCATTGTGCTGTCTCCTGATTCTGAGCGGAGAGATACTGCGCCTGATGGTCCTCGACGGCCTTTCGGACGCTCTCGGACGTGCGACGCCGGAGCAGACGTCCGGCAAACGTTTCCGCATCTTCGATGTCGATGCGCAGGATTCTAGCCTTAACGGTTGGGATGCTGGAGGCGTCCATCGAGAGCGTGCGGCACCCGAGACCCAAGAAAAAATCCGTGAGGTCGGGCCGTCCGGCCATTTCGCCGCAGACGGAAATTTCTTTGCCCGCGCCGCAGACGCGACGCGCGGCCTCTGCGATGAAGCGCAACACCGCGGGATGGCACTCGTCGTAATACTCGGACACGGCCGCGTTCGCGCGGTCGGTGGCGAGGGTGTACTGCACGAGGTCGTTCGTGCCGACCGAGAAGAAGTCGAGCACGGGGATGAGGTCGCGAATCATCGCGACCGCGGCGGGCACTTCCACCATGCCGCCCACCTCGATGCCGGTGCCGTAACGCTCGCCCGCTTCGTCGAGCTCCCGCTTGGCTTCGTCGATCAGGTCGCGGGCCCGTTTGACGTCGGTGGGCGAGGTGACCATCGGAAGCAGAATCCGGACGGGACCGGCGGACGAGGCGCGCAGAATCGCCCGTAGCTGCGTCCTGAGAAGCTGCGGGTAGGCGAAGGTGAAGCGCAGCCCCCTCAGGCCGAGCGACGGATTGAATTCCTCGCGGTCGGCGTCGCCCAAAAGCGCCATCGCTTCGGGCGAGAGGGCCTTGTCCGCGCCGAGATCGGCCGTACGGATGGTGACGGGTTTGCCCTTCATCGAGCGGATCACCCGCAGGTAGGCCTCGTACTGCTCGTCTTCGCTTGGCAGATCCGAGCGGTTGAGAAAGAGAAACTCGGTTCGGAAGAGCCCGATCCCTTCCGCACCCGCCTTGTGGGCGTCGGGGAGGTCGTCGGGCAGGGCGATGTTCGCAAGGAGCGTGACGCCCGTGCCGTCCGTCGTGGCGGCGGAAACGCCCTTCAGTTTGACGAGGTTGCGCTTCTGGCGCTTGAGTTCCCGCATGCGCAGGCGCGCCGCCTTGGCCTGTTCGGCGGTCGGGGCGAGCTCGAGCCGGTTCTCGTCGGCGTTGACGAGAACGCGCTGACCGTTGTGCAACTCTTCGCGAGCGCCGGTGACGCCGACGAGGGTCGGGATCTCGAAGCCGTGCGCGAGAATGGCCGCGTGGCTCGTGATGCTGCCTTCTTCGAGAACGATCCCGACGATGTCGAGGTCGTCGCGCTCGCGCAGCTGGAGCATGTCCGTGGGGTCGAGCTGGTCGACGACGAGAATGACTTTGTCGGCCACCGTTTCGACGTCTTCGAGGCTCGCATCCGAACGACGGCCGGCCAGAAGCCGCTGCACGCGCTGTACGACGTGCGCGATGTCCTTGACGCGCTCGCGCAGGTACGCGTCGTCGATCTGATCGAATTCGCGGCGCGTTTGCTCGAGGCGCAGCGACAGCGCCCATTCGGCGTTCACGAGCTTGGAGCGGATGATGTCCAGCGTGTCGTTGAGCAGCGTCGGATCCTTGAGGATCATGCGATGCACGTCGACGAAGGTCGACGCTTCGGCGGGCATTTCTTCGTCTTCGAGACGATCGGC
Source organism: Sutterella megalosphaeroides (assembly GCF_003609995.1). Taxonomy (NCBI): domain Bacteria; kingdom Pseudomonadati; phylum Pseudomonadota; class Betaproteobacteria; order Burkholderiales; family Sutterellaceae; genus Sutterella; species Sutterella megalosphaeroides. The sequence continues at coordinate 194,580 of NZ_AP018786.1, read as the reverse complement.
GAGCGCCGTGAGTTGCTTGTCGACCGCGGAGATCGCCATGCGCAGGCGCTGGCACTCGCCGCGAACCGCCGTTTTGTCGATGAAAAACTGCGGAACTTCCAGGTCGGCGGACGAAAAAAGGAGCACCGTCCCGCAGGACATGCCCGGATAGGCCGACAGGCCCGCAAGAAAGGCGGGCGGCGAAGAGGGCTCGACGGCGGGCTGCGGCGACTCGTCGACGACGCCCTCGGGGGCGACGGTAAGAGGTTCGCTCATCTCTCAGCTTCCTTCGCGAGGGGGATCAATCGGGTTCGCCGAAGCGGGTCTCGAAAAGTTCGACGACGTGGCGCAGGGCGCTCGCTTCGTCGGGGCCGTCGACGCAGACGACGAGCTCGGTGCCCTTGGGCAGAGCCATCGTCATGAGGCCGAGAATCGACTTGGCGTCGACCGTTCGGACCTTGTCCTTCAGCAGGATGCTGCTTTCGTAAAGGTTGGCGGTCTTCGCGAGAAGGGCGGAGGGGCGCGCGTGCAAACCGAGACGGTTTTTGACGGTAAGGGTTTGAGTGAGCATCGACGAAACTCCGGGAGCCGGATGGAAAAGACGAGGCGTCAGCCGTTGAGGGCGGAGTGCCCGATGGCCGTGGAGATCGCGCTGCGGGCGCCGCCTTCGGCGAGCAGCATCACGCGGCTCAAAGGCGCGTCGGGCGGGGCCGAAAGGGCCGTGACGACAGCGGGGAGGTTCACGCCCGAGAGGACTCGAACCTTGTCGTTGTCAAGAAAGCGGTGCGCGATGTTGGAGGGCGTTGCGCCGAGAAGGTCCGTAAAGACGAGCACGCCGTCCCGATCCAACAAGGGGCCGATCAGCGTGCGGGCGCGTTCGTAGCCTTGTTCTGCTTCGATGTTGCTCGGAACATCGAAGCAGACGATGTCGTCGGCCGAGGCGTCCGACGTGGCGCTGAAAATGTGCTGGGCGCAGATCTTCAGCGCGGAGGCGAGAGGCTCGTGCGCGATGATGCATATGCCAAGGGACACTCGAATCTCCGTCACGATAGAATCCACAAAGAGACACAAGTTTATCATCGGAGCCGAGGAGGGTCCGCAAATGTCATTGGTGATGTTTACGAGTCGGGCCGCCGGTCCGTTCATCATGTTTCGGGAAACGGCCGATCAGATTTTCAAAATCATCGGTCGCCCCCTGACGGAGCAGGGCGCGTTCGCGAGCGACGAACTTCCCGAGATCCTGCGCAAGCTCGAGGACGCCAAGGTGCGCGACAAGGCCCTGGCGGCCGAAGCCGAACGTCGTCGCGAAGACGAACTGCGGCGCTCGACCTACGCCGAGGAGCTCGATGGGAAGGAAGAGCGCGAACGCGAAGAAGAGATGCGTCGCGAGCGCATTCACCTCTACCAGCGCGTGGTGCCGCTCGAAGAAATGATCAAGCGCGCGATCCGCCACGACGAAGCGGTCGTGTGGGGAAAGCCCTGAGCGGCTTTCGCTACTGCCCCCGCGCACGGGAAACGTGCGAAAAAGCCCGTCTCCGAATGTCGCAGGGACGGGCTTTCTTTTGCTTTGAAACACGGTCGGGCGGCCTCAGCCCCGCCAGAATCCCTTCGTAAAGAGGATGAAGACCGTGAAGAGTTCGAGTCGACCGATGAGCATCAGGAAGGTGCAGATCCAGAACTGCAGCGTCGTCAGGCCCGCGTAGTTGCCCGCGGGGCCGAGCGCGCCCATGGCCTGACCGAGGTTGTTGATGCAGGCGATGGTGGCGGAGAACGATTCCAGCATGGGCATGCCCGAGAAGACGAGGAGCAGCACGCCCGCCCCGACCGAAATCACCCAGAGGAGCAGATACGCGAGTACGGCCGAGGCCACCTGGTCGTTGAGGCGGGTTTCGCCGACGGTGAGGGGGAAAGACGCCTTCGGGTGGAGAAGCAGCAGAAATTCGCGCTTCGTCTGCTTGATGAGAATCAGGAGACGGATCATCTTGATGCCGCCCCCGGTCGAGCCCGCGCACGTGGCGAAAATCGAGCTGAGGAGCATGACGAGCGGAATGATGGTCGGCCAGAGCGCGTAGTCGTCGCTTGCAAAACCGGTGGTCGACGCCACGGAGACGACCGCAAACGCGGCTTTGACGAACGCGGTGAAGTCGTCCTCGTAGTACCCGACGTCAATGAGCAGGAGCGTGGCAAAGAGCGTCAGGACGGAGACGACGCCCACCCAACCGAGAACCTCGGGATCCCGCCAGTAAAGGCGCAGATCGCGCTTGTGCCAGGCGGCGAAGTGGAGCGAGAAGTTGCACCCGCACACGATCATGAAGACGACGGTGACGAGGTCCACCGCGTTGCTCTCGAAGTACGCGAAGCTCGAATCGTGCGCGCCGATGCCCGAAAGGCTTACGGTGGTCATCATGTGCAGGACCGCGTCGTCCCAGGACATGCCCGCGAAGTGGAAGGCGACGGTCAGGGCGACGGAAATCCCGAAATAGATGATGTAGAGCGCCTGCGCCGTATCGGCGATGCGGGGCGTCAGTTTGCTTTCCTTCAGGGGGCCGCTCGTTTCCGCCTTCAGAATCTGCGCGCCGCCGACGCCGAGCAACGGGAGAATGGCCACGGACAACACGATGAGCCCCATGCCGCCCAACCACGAGAGGAAACAGCGCAAACCGTTGATGGAGAGCGGCAGATCGTCGAGCCCCGTCATCATCGTCGCTCCCGTCGTCGTGAGACACGACATCATCTCGAAGTACGCCGCGGAGAAGGTGTACTGCGGGAGCTCCAAGAGAAGCGGAATGGTGGCGAAAAGCGGCACGGCCGTCCAGGTGAGGGTCACGAGCAGGAACCCGTGCCGTGCGGTGAGCTCCTGGCTGTAGCCGCGGGTGGCGAGGGTGAGCAGCGCCCCGGTGCCGGTCGTCACGGCAAAGGCCGTCAGGAACGCGGCGTCCGCACCGTCGGCCTGAGCGACGCTCACCAGATACGGGATGAGCATCGTCAGGCCGTAGCCGACGAGAACGGGTCCGAGCGCGTGGAGCACCGGAAGGAGCAGGTACCGTAAGGCGTTTGGCATGGGGGACCCTTAGAAGAAGCCCACGTCGACGGCGAAGAGACGTTCGATTTTCGGAATGAGACGCTTCGAGGCGACGAAGACAACCACGTGGTCTTCGGCTTCGATGACCACGTCGGGTTTGCCCATCAGCACGACGGCGTCTTCGCCCTCGCCGCGAATCACGGCGCCGATGTTCGCGCCCTCGGGAAGGGCCAGTTCGCGGATGGGGCGACCCACCACGCGGGAGCTGCGGCGGTTGCCGTGCGCGACGATTTCGAGCGCTTCGGCCACGCCGTGTCGCAGGCTGTAGGCGGCGGTCACGTCGCCGCGACGCACGTGCTTGATGAGTTCCCCGAGAGCGGCCTGCGAGGGCGAGAGGGTGATGTCGATTTGCGAGCCCTGCATGAGGTCGCCGTACACCTTGCGGTTGACGAGCGCGATGGTGCGCTGGGCGCCGAGCTTTTTGGCGAGCATCGCGCTCAGCACGTTGTCGCCGTCGTCTTCGGAAAGCGCGATGAAGAGGTCACACGTTTCGACGCCGGCATCCGAGAGCACTTCTTCGTCGGTGTAGTCGCCCTCGATCACGATGGCCGAGGAGCGCAGTTGGCCGGCGAGAAGTTCCACCTTCGAGCGGTCTTTCTCCAGGATGCGGATGCTGAGCTCCGCATGACGGTCGGCGTCTTCGCCCGACGTGAGGCGTCGGGCGAGCGCCAGACACATCGAGGCGTTGCCCGCAAGGAGAATGTTGCGCACCGGCGGCTCGTGGTGGCGGATTTCCGACAGCACGAGTCGGGCGTTGCGCGCGTCGCACAGACAGATCACTTCGTCGCCCGCTTCGATGACGGTGTTTTTGTCGACGTCGAGACGGCGGTTGCGGCGGAAGATCGAGATGATGCGGGCTTCCACGTGCGGCAGGTGCGTTTCGAGGTCCGCGACCCGTCGACCGACGAGCGGACTGCCGGCTTTGGCGCGCACGGCGATGAGCGCGGCGAGGCCTTCGCCGAACTCCAGCACCTGATTGGCTTCCGGAAAGTCGATCAGCTTCACGAGATAGCTCGTCACGGCCTGCTCGGGCCAGATCACGGCCGTGGCTTCGAACCCCTCTTCGCCGAGAATGCGGGGGAAGTTGCGCAGTTCGCTGTTTCGGACGCGCGCGATGCGGGTCGGAATGTTGAAAAGACGCGCCGCAAGCAGGCTGACGACCAGATTGGTTTCGTCGTTCGACGTCACGGCGATCAGCATGTCCATGTCGTCGGCCCCCGCGTCCCGGAGAACCTGAGGACTCGAGGCTTCGCCGACGATGCCGCGCAGGTCGAACCGGGATTGCAGATACGCGATGTGTTCGGGGTTGCGGTCGACGATGGTGATGTCGTTGGCTTCGGACACGAGGCTTTCGGCAACGGAAATGCCGATCCGACCCGCTCCGACGATGAGAATTTTCATAGGTCAGGGAAGGGCGATCAGGGACGCTTCGGTTTGAAGGGCGCGCGGATGGCGGGGAGCGGCGACGGGAGACGCCCCGGGATGCGGAAGTCGTCGAGTTCGACGCCGGCCGCCTTCATCTTGCGATAGAGGTGCGTGCGCTCAATGCCCGAATGGCGCGCCAGACGCGCCATCGAGAGATTCTGATACTGAAGCGTCGTTTCGAAGTACGCGCGTTCGACGGCGTGCATCACGTCGCGGAAAGGCAGATTGAAGTCGAGCTTCAGGTTGTATTCGGGCAACTGAAAGACGGGCAGAATCGCGCCCGAAGCGGGAAGGCCGTCATCGTCGTCGCGGTTCGAGCGGGTGAGCGACTTTTGATATTCGAGCCGCTGCCACTGCTCCAGCACGCGGTCGACCGTCGTGAGGAGGTTCTTCAGGGAAATGGGCTTTTCCAGAAAGTCCATCGCCCCGTAGCGCACGGCCTGCATGGCCGAATCGATCGTGCCGTGGCCGGACATCATGATCACGGGACACGTGAGCAGATTGTGCGCGCGCCATTCGCGCAACAGCGTGATGCCGTCCGTGTCGGGCATCCAGATGTCGAGCAGGATGAGGGAGTACTTGCGCTCGCGGATACAGCGGCGCGCTTCCTCGGCGTTGGCGGCCGTGGTGATGGTGTACCCGGAGTCCATCAGAATCTCCGCGAGCACGTTGCGGATGCCGACCTCATCGTCTACAACAAGAATATCTGCCATTTAATCGGTTCTCTGCGTGTCAGAAACGGGGGTTGTCCGGGTTGCGGATGAAAAAACCGGGAATCGAATGTCGACCTGGGCGCCGAGAATGAGGTAGCCCGTGCGGTCCATTCGGTTGGAGAGCTCGATCGACGCGTGATGTTCGTCGAGAATTTTCTTCACCATCGGAAGGCCCAACCCCGTGCCCGTCTCCTTGGTGGTCACGTAGGGCTCGAACGCTTTGGCGAGGATTTTCGAGCTGAACCCCGTGCCATTATCGCGGAATATCAGGCGGACGGTGGAGGGGCCGTCGGGCGAGGCGTCCGAGCGGGTCTGGATTTCGATTTCGGCTTCCGCGCCGGCGGCGTCGATGCTGTTGGAAATCAGGTTGTGAATGACCTGTCGCAACTGCGAAGCGTCCGCCAGCACGGCGGGCAGCGTCGGATCGAGCCGAAGCGTCACTTCGGTTCCGGCCTGATGGTACAGCGACGCCGCGTCCGTGAGGAACGCGTTGAGGTCGAGCGGCACGAGGTTGGCGCTCGGCAGACGCGCGTACTCGCGGAAGTCGTTCACCATCTGCTTGAGTGCGTCGACCTGCGTTGTGATCGTGGCGATCGCGCGGTGAAGCAGGTCCACGTCGGCCTGATCCTCCAAACGGTTTTCGAGCTTCATCTCCAGCCGTTCGGCGGCAAGGCGAATGGGCGTCAGAGGATTCTTGATCTCGTGCGCGAGACGACGGGCCACTTCGCCCCATGCGGTGGCGCGCTGCGCTTCGATCAGCTGACTGACGTCGTCGAGCACCAGCACCGTCCCCATATGGGCGCCGAGCGGCATGTTGGAGGTTTTGATGTAGAGCGGAACGACGCGGTCGGGACGCTGCAACTCGAATTCGACGCGCATGTTGGCGTCGGTGGCGAGGTGCCGCATCTTGGTCAGCGCTTCGACGAGTCGGGGTTCCGTCGTTTCGAGCGTCGTGCCGATCGCGCAGACCTCGTCGCCGAGAATGCGCCGTGCGGCGGCGTTGGCCGTCACGACGGTGTGGGTGCGGTCGATGACCATCACGCCCGAGGTGATGTTGCCGAGCACCCGCTCGAGGTAGGCCTGCGCCTGCTGGGCTTCGCGCCGCTGCTCGTCGATGTCGCGGCGCGTTTCGGCGACCTCGCGGATCATCTGGTTGAAGGACTGCGTGAGGACGTTGATTTCGCTGCTGCCGGTGAATTCCCGGATGGGCGAGAAATTGCCGTCGGCCACGCGCCGCGTCCCTTCTTCGAGTTGCAGGACGGGTTCCGCGGCCTTTCGGGCGAACGTGATCGCGGCCGCGATGGCGCCGAACACGGCCAGAAGGAGCGTGAGAAAGAGCGTTCCGGTGTAGATCGACTGAAGCGACGCGCGCGAGAGCACGAGCGTCTGGTAGTCGCGGTAGCCCGCGAGAAGTTCCGACGCGTTCTGAGCCGTTTCGTTGTCGACGGGCTGAATGATCTGGAGGTAGAGCTGCTGCGCGCCCGCCGCATTGCGGGTCGAGCGCGGCGCGGCGAGTCCTCGGGGCGCGGCGGGGGGCGACGCTTCCGACGTCGTCTCGTCGTTGCGCGGGTTGAGCGGAAGGATGACCCGGATCGAGAGCGAGTCCGTTCGCAGAGCTTCGGCCTTGTCGGAGACGTCGCCGTCGATCACGCTGTAGATGCCCGTCGAGCGAACGACCTGCATCTGCTGGGCCGTCGGCAGGTCGGGCAGCATCACGTTGATGCGCGAGCCCGCTGCGGCCACCGCCGTGCCGTCGCCGAGAAAGACGAGCGCTTCGAGGCTTTGATGGCCTTCGAGGAGCCGCATCAGATCCTGCATGATGAGGCTCGTCGGCGTGTTGGCAAGCAACCCCGCCATGTGGCGCGCCGTGAGTTCCGTCTGTTTTTGCTGCTGCTGCAGGATGCCGCGGGTGATGGTGACGCCCGACTCGAGCGCGCGCTCGACGCGCACGTCGAACCACGAGTCGATCGAGCGCGAGATGAAGACGTTCGAGACGAGGAAGATGACGAGGGCGGGCACGACGGCCAGTGCGGCCGTGGCGCCCGCGAGGCGCACCGTCATGTTGGCGCCGAAACGCCGCCGGCGAAAGCGCTGCCAGAGCTGAACCAGCATGGCCACGACGATCGCAAAGAGCAATACCGCCACCACGCGGTTGATGACGATCAGAAGCGGAAACCAGCGCTCGAAAAGCCGCGAGTCGGAGCTCGTGGCGGCGAGGCCGAAGAGCGAAATGGCGGCCAGGGCGAGCGAAGCGGTGAGCGCGTAGCGATACCAGTGCGGCATGAGCTCCTCACTCGCCGTCGTTGGTGACGGACGGGTCGATGCGAATCGTCGTCCAGTCGCTTTCCACCGACCATTCGATCGAGTCGTCGGTGGTCACCTGCATGGGTTTCGGGAGCTTCGTCGTGTCCAGATGGAATCGGACCTGCGCCGTGAAGCTGCGGCTGTCGCCGATCGTGTCCGAGGGCGCCACGCGCCAGCGACGGATGTTTTTAACGAGCGGCAGCGCCTGCTCCAACGAATCGAAGTTGAGCGAAAGGCCGCTGTAGCCCACGCGATACCGGCGCGTGAGCGGGTCGAACGAAAGGCGAACGAGGAAGGTCTCGTCCGCGACCGTCTTGTCGAGCCAGTACCAGCGCGACGAGGTGAGACGGAATTCGTGCGCGAAGTAGAGCGCGATCCCGCGGTGCAGCACGTCAAGGAGCGGCGCGGGCAGGTCGAATTCGTAATGCGCGGCCACGAACAAACCGGGGCGCTCCCCCGGTTCGTCGCGGGTGATTTCCGCCCCCATGAAGGCGGCCTGCACGGCGAGGGCACACGTCGACCACGCCGCCGTCCCGAGAATGAGGATGGCGAGCGCGGTCCGGCGGAAGCAACGGGTGTGCGGGCGGATCATGAGGGCGCGTACCGTCAGGAGCGGTGGTCGGTTTTTCGGAAAAGGGCGTAGAAGAACCCGTCGTGAACGGCGGGCAGGCGCGGATCGGTTTCGGGCCGATCGTCGTCGGTCGGCAACAACGTCATCATACCTTCAAGCCCTTCGCCGAGCGGAACGAGCGAAGCGTCCGGGGCGGCGTCGAGGAATTTCGCGACCTGGTCGACCCCTTCTTCGGGGAAGATCGAGCACGTGCAAAAGAGCAGGTGACCGCCCGGTTTGACGACGGGCCACAGCGCCTTGAAGAGCATGCGCTGCGTCTTGGCGAGCGCCTTGGGGTCGCCCGGACGACGGTTCCAGGGAACGTCGGGCTGACGACGCACCACGCCCGAGGCGGTGCAGGGGGCGTCGAGCAGCACGGCGTCGAAGGCCTTGCCCGACCACCAGGTGTCAAGGTCGGAGGCGTCCGCCACGCAAACCTCGGCGTTCAGGCCGAGTCGATCGAGATTTTCCGTAATGCGGCGGGCGCGTTCGGGGTCGATTTCGAGGGCCGTGACCGAGCAACGGTGCTTTTCGAGGAGATGCGCGGTTTTGCCGCCCGGAGCCGCACAGGCGTCGAGCACGGCGTCGCCGTCCGAGACGGGAAGGAAGTGAGCCGCCAACTGCGTGCCCGCATCCTGCACCGAAACGACGCCCTCCGCAAAGCCCGGAATCGCTTCGACGGGACAGGGCTTGAGGAGCTGAACGGCGTCGAGGCCGAGCGCGCGCGCCGGAACCCCGGCGGTTTCGAGGCGCTTCAGATAGTCGTCGACGGAGGTCTTTCGGGTGTTGACGCGAATCGTCAGGGGCGGATGACGCAGTCCCGCTTCGAGAACGGCTTCGGCTTCGGGACCGTAGACCGCCTTCATGCGCTCGATCCACCAGAGCGGAGCGTTGAAGCGCACTTCGGGCGAGGCGGAAACGTGCGCAAGGAGGCTGTCGGTTTCGCGAAGGTAACGGCGAAGCACTGCGTTAACGAGCCCCGCGAAGCGCTCCGTGGAGCGGTGCGAACGCACGGCTTCGACCGCCTGATTGACGACCGTAAAGCCGGTCCACTCGCCCGAGAGGAGAGCGGCAAGCGACACTTCGAGAAGCGAACTCACGGGCTCTTTGGGCGCGCGCTCGAGGAGTTCCGCAAGCAACGCCTTCGTCGTCGCGGTGCGGCGCGTCGCGCCGTAAAGGAGCGCAAGGAGCGTGCCGCGCCCGCCTTCGGGCAGGTTCTTCGAACCCGCGGCCACGGCGCTCACGAGCGACGCACCCTCTTCCTTCATGAGACGGCGGCCGAGCGCGGCGGCCGAGAGAACCGCGGAAAGCGGAACGGCATCCCGGTTTTTGCGGGGTTTGCGCGGGGAAAGATCGGCCGACACGGTCAAAGCACCTCACCGACAGTGAAACTCACGCCCTGCAAAACGGCGGAAGCGGCCATGCGGGGCTTGCCCGGTTTCTGGAGCACCGTCATGCGAAGCGCGCCCGAGCCGCAGGCGACCGTCAGGGCGCCGTCGGTCGAGAGCACGGTGCCGGCGGGAGCGTCGCCCGCCGTGCATTCGGCTTCCCAGACTTTGATGACGAGACCCGCGTGCTCGAACTGCATGCCCGGAAACGGCGTGAAGGCGCGCAAACGGCGCGCGAGCGCGTCGGCGGGCTCCGTCCAGTCGATGTGACTTTCGGGCTTGAGGAGCTTCTCGGCATAGGTCACGCCTTCTTCGGGCTGGACTTCCCAGTCGAGTTCGCTCGGGGTTTCGAGCGCTTCGACGAGGAGTCGGGCGCCGAGCCGTCCGAGGCGTTCGGTCAGGGTGCTCGTCGTGTCGTCGGCGGCGATCGGGGTCGTCACCTTGCGGATCATCGGACCAGTGTCGAGCCCGAGCTCCATCTTCATGAGCGTGACGCCCGTTTCGGCGTCGCCCGCTTCGATCGCGCGCGAAATCGGCGCGGCGCCGCGCCAACGCGGCAGGAGGCTCGCGTGGATGTTGAGGGCCTTGATGTCGCCCTTTTTGCCGATCCCGCGGGCGCAGTCGAGCACCGCCTGCGGGAGGATGAGGCCGTAGGCCGCAACGACGAGCAGGTCGGCATCGACCGCCTTCAGTTCGGCGTGCATGAGGGCGGCGCCTTCGGGGTCGCGCTTGAGGCTCAGCGTCAGGGGCGTTTCGACGCGAATGCCGTGCGACTCGGCCAGGACGCGTACGGGGGAGGGCGTCAGTTTCATCCCGCGGCCGCTCGGGCGGTCGGGCTGCGTGAGAACGAGCGGGATCTCGTGCCCGGCCTCGATGAGCTGCTTCAGGGCTTCGGCGGCGAAGTCCGGCGTTCCGGCGAATATGATTTTCATCGAAAAAATCCTCGAAGGGGTTTGTGTGTTCGATCCCGTCGCCCGACGCGTCGCGTTCCACGCATCGGGGACGGTACGAATCCCACTATTATCGTACGGCGGGGCGGACGTCCGACCGAATCGGGGGCGTCCGAAACGTTGCCGACCGTACGGCGGGCCGCGGTCCCACGCGCAAAAGAAGAAAGGAGAAAGCGAGATGCCGGTTTTTCAAAGCCACGGATTGGATTACGCGTACGCCCGTTGGGGCGAGCCCGACGCGCCCGCCGTGCTCCTCATCCAGGGGTTGGGCATGCCGAAAGAAGCCTGGCCGCTGCCCCTCGTTGAAACGCTTGTGGCCCGCGGCTATCAGGTGATTGCGCCCGACAACCGGGATTCGGGCGCGTCGAGTCGCATGACGGATTGGCACGTCACGGGCGCGGACGTCGCCCGCGCGATCGGCCGCACGCTTTTGCGCCGCCCCGTCGTGGGCGAATACGCGCTCGAAGACATGGCGCTCGACGCGTTGCGGCTGCTCGACGAACTCGGCATTCGCCGCGCGCACGTCGCCGGCGTGTCGATGGGCGGAATGATCGCGCAGACGCTTGCCGTGCAAAGTTCCAATCGCGTCGCAACGCTCACGTCGATTTCCTCCGCGAGCGGCAACCCCCGAACCGGGCTCGGGAAGTTCGGAACCATCTGGTCGATTCTGAGACCCCGCGGAAAAACGCCCCGCGAGCAGATCCTCAAAACGCTTCGGGTGCTTTCGGGGCCCGCGTATCCGGTGACCGAGGACGAATTGAATCGTTACCTCGAACAGCTGCCGAATTTCGATCGGGATCTTTCCGCGGTTTTCCGTCAGGTGGTGGCGCTTCTTTCCAGCGGCGACCGCTCCGAACAACTCCGACGGGTTCGGGCCCCGACGCTCGTCGTTCACGGGACGGCCGATCCGCTCCTGCCTTTCTCGGCCGGACGCGAAACGGCCGAGCTCATTCCCGGCGCCGAACTCTGGGCGGTGGAGGGGATGGGGCATCAGCTCCCGTGGGCCTTCATGGAGACGCTCGGCGCGCGCATGGCGGCCTTCATGAACCGACACCCCGTGTAAGGGCGCCTTCGGGCGCTCAGCGCTCTTCGGCCTCTTCCTGCGCCTTCTTCTTGTCGTTGAGACGAAGCTTGCGCAGCTTCTGGCAGGCGCGGTCCTTCTTGAGGCGGCTCAGGTGGTCGATGAAGACCACGCCGTCGAGGTGATCGATCTCGTGCTGAACGCAAACGGCGAGAATGCCTTCGGCCTCGAATTCGACGGGGTTGCCGTCGAGATCCTGGGCGCGGACGCGAACGTGATCGGGGCGCTTGACGTGCTCGTAGAGCCCCTTGAGGGAGAGACACCCTTCCTCGTAGTCCTTCAGCGTGTCGCTGTGCTCGACGACGCTCGGATTGACGAGAACCTTGAGATCCGACTTGTCTTCCGACACGTCAATGACGACGATGCGCTTGAGCACGCCCACCTGATTGGCGGCGAGGCCGACGCCCGGAGCCGCGTACATGGTTTCCGTCATGTCGGCGGCGAGTTGCTTGAGCTCTTCGTTGAATTCCGTCACGGGTTCGGCGCGGCTCGAAAGAGCGACGTTCGGATACTGGACGATCGGCAAAACGGCCATGAAAAGCCTCCAACACGGTTGCCTTCGCAGGGCGACTCGTGCTTAAGTGTGAGTGAACGAACAAAGTTGAGCGACGGCGCGTCGCGCCGTGCGGAACCGACGATTATAGGGCGGAGCGCCGCGAGAAATTCTCCGACGGGCGGTTTTCGCGCGTGTCGCGGGAAAAGGTGAGGCTGGTGATGGATACGAACGAAAAGCGGGCGTGGTTGCGGCTCGCGCGTGCGCGGCGCTTGAGCGCCGCGGCGGCGGTGCGGCTTTTGCGGGATGCGGAACTCCCCGAAGCGGTTTTCGCATCGGACTACGGGACCGTAGCGAAGCGTGAGGGGGCCGAGGTTGCGGACGAAGTGCGCCGCCTCGGGCGGGGCGCCGAAGACGAGAGCGTCGATCGGGCGCTCGCGTGGCTCGCGCGGCACGAGGACGCGTTTCTGCTCCCCTTTACGAGTCCCCTCTACCCGCAGGCGCTCTTGCAATGCGACCGTCCGCCGATCGTGCTTTTCGCGCGCGGCAACGCGGGGCTCCTCGGGCGCAGAACCGTGGCCGTGATCGGTTCGGAGCACGTCGATGCCGAAAGTATCGCCACGGGGGTCGAACTAGGAAAGGCGCTCGTCGCGCGCAAGGTCGCTCTGATCGAACGCACCGCGACGCCCCTCGAATTGAGCGTCGCACGCGCGGCGCCTTCGGGTACGATACTTGTTCTTGCCACCGGACCCGATCGGGTGTACCCGGCGACGGCCCTCGAGGAGCAGCGCGCGGTGCTCGCTTCGGGAGGGTTGCTTCTGGCCGAAGCGTTTCCCGAGGAGGGTGTAACGCCCGAGCGGATCGAGCGCCGAGACGCGGTTTACATAGCGGCAGCCGATGCGGTGCTGCTGGTTGCCGCGGAGACGAGCTCGCCTGAAATGCGCCTGGCGCGCACGGCGGGCGAGATGGGTCGGAGTGTTTTTGCCGTCCCCGGGAGCATTCATTCGCCCTACTCGAAGGGGCCCCATCGGTTGATTCGCAACGGCGCTACGCTTGCGGAATCTGCCGAAGATGTACTCGGCGACCTCAAAAATCTTGCATAATGCGGCCTTCGCCGATCTTGGCTCCCGTCTACGCTGGTGTACAGGGCGACGAACACTTCCTTATTCGATCGGACTCATCATGAGCCAAACACTGGTTATTGCCGAAAAACCTTCGGTTGCGAGCGACATCGCCAAAGCGCTCGGCGGATTTAAAAAGGACGGAGACTTCTGGGTGAGCGACACCATGCTCATCGGGTCGGCCGTCGGTCATCTTCTGGAGCTCGCCGCTCCCGAAGAGTACGACGTCAAGCGCGGCCGTTGGTCGTTCGCCAATCTGCCGGTCATTCCGCCGCACTTCGATCTGCGACCGATCAAGAAATCGGTGACGAAATTCGAGACGCTGGCGCGCAAGATGCGCAGCCGCACCGTCACCGACATCATCAACGCATGCGACGCGGGGCGTGAAGGCGAACTGATCTTCCGCTACATCATGCAGGCCGCGCGTTGCAAGAAGCCCGTGCGTCGTCTGTGGCTGCAGTCGATGACGGCCGCGGCGATTCGCAAGGCGTTCGAAAACCTTCGTACCGACGAAGAGATGAAGCCCCTCGAAGCGGCCGCCCGTAGCCGTTCGGAGGCCGACTGGCTGGTCGGCATCAACGGCACGCGCGCCCTCACCGCGTTCAATTCGAAGGACGGGGGCTTTTTCCTCACGACGGTCGGGCGCGTGCAGACGCCGACGCTCGCCATCGTCGTCGCGCGCGAAGAGGAAATCCACCACTTCGTCTCGAAGCCCTACTGGACCGTCAAGGCGGTCTTCGGTGCCGCGGCGGGCGAGTACGAAAGCCTCTGGCAGGACGCCAAGTTCGTCAAAACGAAGGGCCAGGCGCCGGAACTCAAGGCCGAACGCCTCTGGAGCGAAGAAGAAGCGCTTCGCATCGTCGAACGCTGCCGCGGGCAGTCGGGGGTCGTGACGGAAGCGAAGAAGCGCTCGACCTCGATGTCGCCCGCGCTCTTCGATCTCACGAGCCTGCAGCGCGAAGCGAACAGCAGCTTCGGCTTCCCAGCCCGAATGACGCTCGCGATCGCACAGCGCCTCTACGAACGCCACAAGGTTCTCACCTATCCGCGTACGGATGCCCGCGCGCTGCCCGAAGACTACATCCCGACCGTGTACGAGACGCTCGAGCACCTCGGGCACCTCGGCGACTACGCGAAGTTTGCGGGCACGATCGTGAAGAACCGCTGGGTGAAGCAGGACAAGCGCGTCTTCGACAACACGAAGATCAGCGACCACTTCGCCATCATTCCCACCGGGGAGCTTCCGAAGGAGCTCGACGAAACCGAACAGAAGATCTACGGCCTCGTCGTTCGCCGCTTCATGTCGGTCTTTTATCCCGCGGCGGAATTCGACGTGACGACGCGCACGACGACGGTCGGCGAAGACCGCTTCGTGACCGAAGGCAAGGTGCTCGTGACGCCGGGCTGGATGGAAGTCGCGGGCCGCGGCGGAAAGACGCAGAGCGACCTCTGTCCGGTGACGGAGGGCGAAACCGTGCGCACGAACGACATCAACGCCAAGCAGGACGCGACCCGTCCGCCCGCCCGTTACAACGACGCGACGCTCCTTTCCGCGATGGAATCCGCGGGGAAGAAACTGGAGACGGGCGAACTGCGCAACGCGATGGCCGAAAAGGGGCTCGGCACGCCGGCAACGCGCGCTCAGACGATCGAAGGTCTGATCGAGCAGAAGTATCTGCGCCGCGACGGGCGCGATCTCATTCCCAACGCGAAGGCCTTCCAGCTGATGCAGCTCGTGCGCGGGCTCCACATCGACGAACTCACGCAACCCAAGCTCACGGCCGAGTGGGAGCAGAAGCTCGCTCAGATCGAAAGCGGCGCCGTGTCGCGCGACGTTTTCATGGACGAAATCCGTCGCATGACGGAAACGATCGTTTCCGCGGCCAAGCAGTACGAGGGCGACAGCGTTCCGATCGTCAACCCGATTCACTTCCGCAACCGTTGCCCGGCCTGCGGCGGCGAAATCGTCGAAAACTACAAGCGTTTCGCGTGTACGGGCGAAGGGTGCGGTTTTTCGCTCCCGAAGCATCCGTCGGGCCGCGCGTTCGAGCCCGAAGAGGTCGAAGAGTTGCTCGCCACGCACCACGTCGGTCCGCTTTCGGGCTTCATCAGCAAGCGCGGCTTCCCCTTCGAGGGCGAGGTGATTTTGGCCAAGGACAAGGAAACCGGCGAATGGGGCATGCGCTTCGACTTCGAAGAGCGCCCCGAGGTGACCGAAGAGGAAATCGCCGCCTCGACGCAGATCGCCACCTGTCCGCTCTGCCACGGGCGCGTCATCGAACACGGCGACTACTACGTGTGCGAACACGCGCTCGGCAGCGATAAAAAGCGTTGCCCGATGCGCACCGGCAAGGTCATTCTGCAGCGTCCGATTTCGTGCGCCGAAGTCGTCGCGCTCTGCGAAAACAAGCGTACGCCGCTCCTCGAAGGGTTTGTGTCGAAGCGCACCAACCGTCCCTTCAACGCGTATCTCGTCCTCGACAAGACGAAGGGCGTGACGTTCGAATTCGAAAAGCGCGAAAAGACGTCGAAGGCCGCCAAGAGCGCCGAGGGTGTCGAGAGCGAAGCGGCGCCGGAAAAGGAGGCCTCGGAAGAAGCCCCCAAGACGGCGACGAAGCGCACCAAGGCCGCGAGTACGACGAAAACCGCGACGAAAAAGACCGCGACGCGTACCCGCAAGACGACCGCAAAGAAGGCAGCCGAACCGACCGAAGCGTAAAGCAGGGCCCTTCTCGCAAAAAACCCGGAGCGAAACACTCCGGGTTTTTTTCATGCGAGAAGCGGTCGGCGCGCTCGGGGAGCGCTCCGTCGAACGTTGCGTCAGGGCGTCGTTTCCGAGGCCTCGGGCGCGGGCGCTTTGCCCTTCGTACGGGTGACGAGCACCTGGTCGATCTTGTTGTTGTCGACGTCGAGCACTTCGAACGTGTACTCGCCGCACACCACCTTGTCGGTGCGCTTTGGAATCTTGCGCAGCATGTACATCATGAAGCCCGCCACCGTTTCGTAGGCGGAGTCCTCGGGCAGCTCGTCGATGCCGAGCGCGTGTTCGATGTCGTCGACGGGCGTGGCGCCGTCGACGAGCCACGTGTCGTCGTCGCGCTGAATGATCTGCAGCTCGTCGGTCGTCGTCACGAGGTCACCCATGACGGTCGACATGACGTCGTTGATCGTGATGATGCCGACGACGAGCGCGTACTCGTTGAGAATGACGGCAAAGTCGGCGTGCGTGCGCTGGAAGACGTCGAGCACCTCGGAGAGCGTGAGCGAGTCCGGAATGAACTGACAGGGCTGAACGAGGCCGCCCTCCTGGAAGCAGATCGGCTTTTCGTCGAGCACGAGTCGCAGGAGGTGCTTCGAGTCGACAAAGCCGACGACGTGGTCGAGATCCTTGTCGCAGACGAGGAAGCGGTTGTAGGGAACGGTCGCGATTTTGGCGCGGATGCTCGCTTCGGTTTCGTCCGTCGTGAAGTAGACGATGTTTTCGCGCGGCGTCATGGCCGAGGGAACGAGACGGCTCTCAAGCTCGAAGACGTTCTGAATGACGGCTTCTTCCTGCGGGGCGATGACGCCCGCCGCGGCGCCCGCACCGACGCTCGCGAGAATGTCTTCGGACGTGATCGTTTCCTGACGCTTCGTGGGCAGGCCGAGCGAGCGGATGCAGGCGTCGGAGAGCCGTTCGAGCACGAAGACGATCGGGCGCAGCACCTTGATGACGATCCGCATGGGACGCACGACGCGCATGGCGACCACTTCGGGGCGCGCGATGGCGAGGCGCTTGGGCAGGAGGTCCGCAAAGATGACGAAGAGGGTCGTGGCGAGGAGGAACGAGAGCACGAACCCCACGTGAGGCAGGTTCACGGCCGGAATGATCGGCTCGAGACACCACATGAAGAAGGGGGAAAACGCGGCGTCCCCCACGATACCGCCCAAGAGGGCGATGGCGTTCACCATGACCTGAAGGGCCGAGAAGAATTGTCCGGGGTGCTCCTGAAGTTCGAGCACCAGATCCGCGCGTCGGTCGCCGTCCTCGGAGAGCGCTTGGAGCCGGGTCTTGGTGGCCGCGGCGAGCGAGATTTCCGCCGCCGAAAAGAAGGCACTGAGGATGACCAGGCAGAAAAGCGCCATGACCTGAGGGTAGGAGGACATAAAACGACCGTCTTTTTGTTATGAAGCCGTCAGTTTATCATAGGGCGCGCTAACATGTTGTTTTATGGGGCGTTTTTGGGTTTTCGGCGATCGTTCCGGGGCGCAAAACGTAACATTTTGTCCGGCGGCGGGCGCCCGAAAAGCGGTAAGACGGGCCGTCGGGTTACACTCGTAGAACTCCGTCGTTCGCTTGCCGGATGCGGGGTGCGCGTTCCCCGGATGCTCGGAAATCAGCCGGAGGATGCGGCAGAACACTCTCAGGCCAACCCAAAAGAAACAAAGGACACACAATGAACGCGAAGATCACCGCCCTGGTTGCGGCTGCCGTATCCACCCTTGCCGCTCCCGCTTTCGCCGGTTCCACGCTCGACGCGATCAAGGCCCGCGGCCATCTGCTTTGCGGCGTCAACACGGCGGCTCCGGGCTTCTCGAGCGCCGACAGCCAGGGCAACTGGAAGGGCCTCGACGTGAACATCTGCCGCGCGGTTGCGGCCGCCGTTCTGGGCGACGCGAACAAGGTGAAGTACATTCCGCTCAGCTCGCCGCAGCGCTTCACGGCGCTTCAGTCGGGCGAAATCGACATGCTCGCGCGCAACACGACCTGGAACATGACGCGCGATGCGAGCCAGGGGTCCGTGTTCGTCGCCGTTTCCTACTACGACGGCCAGGGCTTCATGGTCCCGAAGGAATTGAACATCAAGGACGCGAAGGAACTCGACGGCGCCACGATCTGCGTGCAGTCGGGCACCTCGTCCGAAAAGACGCTCTCGGACTACTTCAACTCCCACAAGATGAGCTACAAGACGGTCGTTTTCGATACGACCGAAGCCACGCAGAGCGCGTTCCTCTCGGGCCGTTGCGACGTCTATACGACGGACATGTCCGACCTCGCCGGCATCCGTACGGTCGCTCAGGATCCCTCGAAGTATGAAATCCTCCCGACCATGATCAGCAAGGAACCCCTCGGTCCGGCGGTTCGTCGCGGCGACGACGAATTCTTCCAGATCGTGCGCTGGTCCTTCGCCGCGTTCCTCGGCGCCGAAGAACTCGGCGTGACGAAGGCCAACGTCGACGAACTGCGCAAGAGCTCCTCGAACCCCGACGTGCAGCGTCTGCTCGGCACGGGCGAAGACATGGGCCGCATGCTCGGTCTCGACAAGGACTGGTCGTACCGCATCGTCAAGCAGGTCGGCAACTACGGTGAATCCTGGAACGAATTTTTCGGTCCGAAGTCGGCCCTCAATCTGCCGCGCGGTCTCAACAAGCTCTGGACGGAAGGCGGCCTGATGTACGCCATGCCGATCCGCTGAGCGTGACGGACTGCTGCTGACTCGACTTCTTTGTCCGAGAGGCCCCAAGGCGACAGGCCGTGGGGCCTCTTCCTCGTTTCTGAAAAACAATCATGCTATTCCGAGACCGAATGTGGAGCGTTCCGGGCGACGAAGCCTGGAGGCGTCGCGAAAAGACGCGCAAACGCAAGGAATATACGCTTCAGGCCGTTTTGGTTCTGTTGCTCGTGGCGGTGTTGGCTTCGCTTTCTCTCAACGTGGCGGAAAATCTCGAAGCCAAGAACATCCGCAGCGGTTTTGATTTTCTCTTCGGCCCCGCGGGCTTTGACATCGGCGAAAAACTCATCGCATTTCAAAGTTCGGACGCGCTGTGGAAGGCTTTTCTGAACGGCCTCCTCAATACGCTTCGGGTGTCGTTCTTGGCGATTCTCTCGGCGACCGTTCTCGGCGTCGTCGTGGGCGCCATGCGAATTTCCCGCCATCCGATGCTGCGCTTTCTCGGTGCGGCCCACGTCGAGGCGTACCGCAACGTGCCGTTGCTCGTGCTGCTCCTCGCGATCTACCTCGTCGTGACGGAGTTGCTCCCGGGCGTGCGTCAGGCCTGGCACATCGGCAACTGGATTTATCTCTCGAAGACGGGCCTTCTTTACGCCGCTCCTCTGATGGGGTTCAAGGCGGTGCTCTGCGGGCTCGGTGTCGGTCTGATAGGCGCCTGGGCGGGCTACAAGGCGGCTCTGCGCCGAACGACGGGGCTCTTTGCGGGTCTCGTGGGCCTTGCGGCCTTTGCCGTGACGTACGCGGTCGTTTGGGTGCTCTGCGGCGTCGTCGGCGGTTGGGACGCGCCCGCGGCCACGCGCTTTTCCATGCGCGGCGGCTCGCAGCTCACGCCCGAATTTCTGACGATCTGGCTCGGTCTCACGATGTTCACCTCCGCCGCCATTGCCGAAATCGTTCGTGCGGGCGTGCAGGCGGTACGTCCCGGGCAGTGGCATGCGGCCTACGCGCTCGGGCTCACGCGCGGCGAAACCGTAAGTTACGTGGTGTTCCCGCAGGCCATGCGTCTGGCGATTCCGCCGCTTGCGAGCCAGTACATGAACCTCACGAAGAATTCGTCTCTGGCGGTCATGGTGGGGTATCCCGACATCGTCAACATCGGCAACACGGCCATCAACGTGAGCGCTCAGGCGCTTGAGGTGATCGCCATCATCATGGCCGTCTATCTCACGATCAATTTGGTGATCGCGCTGATCATGAACGCCGTCAACGCCGTCATCATGAGGGCTCCGCAATGAGTGAGGTCACGCATCTCGAAGGAACGGGCCGAGCCGGCACGCTCGCTCTCGTTCGCAGCCGTTGGTTTTATTCTCCGCTCGCTTCGCTCCTGACGATCGGCGTGGGAGCGGTCGTCGCGCTCGTCGTCTGGAAGCTCGTCTCCTGGGGGCTCTGGAACGCCGTCTGGACGCCCGATCCGCAGGCCTGCCGCGAGGCCTCGGGCGCCTGCTGGGGGTTCGTCGCCGAGAAGTGGCGCCTGATTCTCTTCGGGCGCTACCCGCACGAGTTGCAGTGGCGACCCGCCGCCGCAACGGCGGGCATCGTGTTCATGCTTGTCGTCACCGCGATTCCGGCCTTCTGGAACCGTCGCGGCGTCGTGTGGCTCCTTTGCGGTTGGGCGGCGGCCTTTTTCGCCTTCTTCGCGCTGATGCTCGGCGGAGTTTTCGGCCTCTCGCCCATCTCCACGGACATGTGGGGCGGGCTGCCGCTCACGGTCGTTCTCACGCTCGTCGGGATGACCGCGTCGGCTCCGCTCGGCATTCTCCTCGCGCTCGGTCGCCGCAGCCGCATGCCGATCGTCTCTGCCCTCTCGACGGGCTACATCGAGCTCGTGCGCGGGGTCCCGCTCATTACGGTCCTCTTTGTGGCAACCTTCGTATTTCCGTTGGTGATGCCCGCGGATCTCGGCATTCCCGCCTTCTGGCGCGTGGCCGTCGGGATCACGCTCTTTCAGGCGGCCTATATGGCGGAAACCGTCCGAGGCGGTCTGCAAACGGTGCCCGCCGGGCAGATGAACGCCGCGGAGTCGCTCGGGCTCACCCGCCGGCAGGCCTACCTCTACGTGGTCCTGCCCCAGGCGCTCGTGGCCGTCATCCCGGCCTTCGTCAACAGTCTTCTCTCGTGCTTCATGGACACGTCGCTCGTTACCATCGTTTCGATGTACGACCTGACGGGCAGTCTGAGGTTGGCGCTCGGGGATGCGATCTGGCGTGCGTTCTTCGTCGAAGGGTACGTCTTCATCGCGCTCATTTACTTTGTATCGAGCTTCCTGATCTCGCGCTACAGCCAGTGGCTCGAGGGCTATCTCACACAATCGAAAACCCGGTCCGGCGTTCCGGGTTGAGGAGGAAAGATGCGCTTTTTCGAACACATCATCCGTATCGGCGGCCCCGGCATCGACCGCGAGGGCGTCGGAGAAGAACTGCTCGAGTACGCCCGACACCCGGAGCGTTACGTCCCCGGCCTCTCGAAGACGACGATCGACGAAGAGTCGGTCGAGGGCAACCGTACGACGCTGCGCCGCACGACCCGTTTCGGCACGGACTACGTTTTCCGTGAAACGGTGACGATCGAGCGCAACGAAGTGCTCGAAATCGCCACGGCCGCAGGGAGCAATCATCCCGCCTCCCGCCATACCGTTCGCATCGAAGAACCCGAAGCCGGAGCGCTTTTCCTTCGCTTCATTTACGACCAGGACACGGCCGCCGAGGCGGATCCTCGGGTCGACGCGCTTCGACGCGATGCGTATGCGGCCAAGGACCAGGACGTGGTCGCTCGCATGCTCGAACGCCTGATCGCCCGACGCGGCAACTGAGCGCGAAGGACGGACGTTCATGGAAGAACTGACGACGCGCACGGCCTCCCTGATCGCGGATGAAATTCGGTGTCGCCCCGATCAGGTCGTTGCGGCCGCCGCCCTGCTCGACGAGGGCAAAACCGTTCCGTTCGTCGCCCGCTACCGCAAGGAAGCGACGGGCGGATTGACCGACGCGCAGCTGCGCACGCTCGAAGAGCGTCTGATGTACCTGCGCGAACTCGACGAACGCCGCGCCGCGGTGACGGCGGCGATCGAGGCGCAGGGGAAACTCACCGACGAACTGAAGCGCGACCTCGAGGCCGCTCAAACCAAGCAGGCGCTCGAAGATCTCTACGCACCCTTCCGTTCGAAGCGCCGCACGCGGGCGGCCGCGGCCCGCGAGGCCGGGCTCGAACCCTTGGCCGACCGCATTCTCGAAACGCGCGCGGATCCGGAAACGGCGGCCGCCGACTTCGTGTCGGCGGAAAAGGGCGTCCCCGGCGTTGCCGAGGCGCTTTCGGGGGCTCGGGACATTCTCGCGGAGCGCTTCGCGCTTCAGCCCGAAGTGCGTCAGTCGCTGCGCGACTTTTACGCGCGTCGCGGCGACGTCGTCGCACGCGTTCGCGAAGGCAAGGAGGTCGAAGGGGAAAAGTACGCCGACTACTTCGACTTCCGCGAGCGTCTCGCGGACCTTCCCTCGCATCGCGCGCTCGCGCTTTTGCGCGGGCGGCGCGACGACTTTCTCGACCTCGCGCTCGAACTCCCGGCCGAAGAGGAGGGGCTCTCGCCCCATCCGGCCGAGGCGCTCGTCGCGCGCTTTTACGGTGTCGCCGCCGACTCCGCCCGTCCCGCGGACGCGTGGCTTCTCGGCGTGTGTCGCTGGGCCTGGCGCGTGAAGATCCGCACGAGCCTTCAGACGGAATTGCTCGAAGCCCTGCGCGAGCGCGCCGAAGAGACCGCCATCGGCATCTTCGGCGACAACCTGCGGGATCTGCTGCTCGCCGCTCCGGCCGGGCATCGCGCCACGGTGGGGCTCGATCCGGGGTTCCGCACCGGGGTCAAGATGGCCGTGGTGGACGAAACGGGGAAGGTCGTGCATCACGACGTTCTGCAGTTCCACGCTGCGGGTGCGGGTGCCGCCGCGGCGGCCCGCGCCAAACTGGCGGCCGTTTTGAAGCGTTACCGCTCGGAGTTCGTCGCGATCGGCAACGGCACCGCGAGCCGCGAAACGGTGGAAGCCGTGGGCGAGGTGCTCTCCGAAGAGCCGTCGATCGCCGCGCGCCGCGTGGTCGTGAGCGAAGCGGGCGCATCGGTCTACTCCGCGTCGGAACTCGCGGAAAAGGAACTCCCCGGGCTCGACGTCAGCTACCGCGGCGCCGTTTCCATCGCCCGCCGACTGCAGGATCCGCTCGCCGAACTCGTCAAGATCGACCCGAAGGCGATCGGGGTCGGTCAGTACCAGCACGACGTTGATGCGGGGAAACTCGAGCGGCGTCTCGACGCCGTGGTCGAAGACTGCGTGAATTTCGTCGGCGTCGACGTCAATACGGCGAGCGTCGAACTGCTTGCGCGCGTCGCGGGGCTCAGCCGCAGCGTGGCTCGGGAAATCGTCGCGTACCGCGAAGCGAACGGCCTCTTTGCGAACCGCAACGACTTGAAGCGCGTTCCGTTGCTCGGTGCGGTGCGCTTCGAGCAGTGTGCGGGGTTCCTGCGCATCTCGGACGGCACGAACCCCTTGGATCGCACGGGCGTGCATCCGGAAGCCTACCCGGTGGTCGAACGCCTGGTGGCGGCAAGCGGCGCCCGCACGATCGACGAGCTGATGGGGAATGCCGAAAAGTTGAAGACCCTGCATGCGCGGGACTTCGTCGACGATCGGTTCGGACTGCCGACCGTGCTCGACATTCTCAAAGAGCTGGAGAAGCCCGGGCGCGATCCGCGAGCGGTCTTCACGGTGCCCGTCTACGACGACGCCATCCGCACGATGGAAGATTTGAAGCCCGGCATGGAGCTTGAGGGAACGGTCACGAACGTCGCCGCCTTCGGTGCGTTCGTCGATCTGGGCGTGCACGAGAACGGGCTCGTTCACATCTCGGACCTGGCCGACACCTTCGTGAAGGACCCCCGCGACGTCGTTCGCGTCGGGATGGTCGTCAAGGTGCGCGTGCTCGACGTCGACCCGAAGCGCCGTCGCATCGCGCTTACGATGCGCACGCGCCCGAAGGGCGAGCCGGGACCCCGTCGGGCCCCGACGGGGCGTCGCGAGGAGGCGCCCCGCGCCCGAACGCAAACGGCGCTCGGCGCGGCTTTCGCGGCGCTCAAGAAGCGCTGACGGCAAAAGAACCCCCCCGCGGACCGTTTCGGACTGCGGGGGTTCTTCATTCGGGGCGTCGCGTCGGACGCCCCCGGGACGCGCATTGAAGGCGTTCTCAGGCCTTCGTGTCGTCGAGCGGCACTTCGCTCGGCTCTTCGGACTTTTCACCCGCCTGCATGATGGCATTGAGGATGATCGCACCGAAGGTCGCGGTACCGATACCGCCGAGGATGAAGCCGCCGATATTCAGCGTGAAGTCGCCCCCGCCGAGGATCAGCGTGACGGCCGCGACGATCAGGTTGCGGCTGTTGCCGAAGTCGACGTGGTTGACCACCCAAACGCGGGCGCCCGCCACGGCGATGAGACCGAACACGACGATCGACGTGCCGCCGAGGAGCGGCTGGGGAATCGTCTGAATCACGGCGCCGAACTTCGGCGAGAAGCCGAGGATGATGGCGAGGAGGGCGGCCACCGGGAAGATGAGCGTCGAATAGACGCGCGTGGCGGCCATCACGCCGATGTTTTCCCCGTACGTCGTCACGCCCGTACCGCCCACGGAGCCCGAAATCATCGTGGCGATGCCGTCGCCGAGGAAGGCGCGGCCCATGTAGGGGTCGAGGTTGCGGCCCGTCATGGCGGTGACGGCCTTGACGTGACCGAGGTTTTCGCCCACGAGAATGATCACGACGGGCACGATGAGGGAGACGGCCGACATCGAGAATTCCGGCGCGGTGAGCGTCGGAAGACCGAACCAGGCGGCGTCGGCAATCTTCTGGAAGTCGATCGGCGTGCCGAGGCCCATGCCGTTCGTGAGCACGGCGTAGATGGCGTACGCAATGGCGAGCCCCACGAGAATCAGAAGCTTCTGCACGAGCCCGCGCGTATAGACGGCCACGCCGCCCACGCAGATGACGGTCATGAGGGCGATGAGCGCGTCAAAGGTCGTCGGCCCGACGCTCTTCACGGCCGTGGGGGCGAGGTTGAGACCGATGACGGCCACGACCGCACCCGTCACGACGGGCGGCATCAGACGCTCGATCCACTTCACGCCCGTCGACATGACGATGAGACCCACCAGGGCGTACACGGCACCGCAGGCGATGATCCCCCCGAGGGCGACGCCGATGTTGGGGTTGGGGCCGGAGCCCGCCGCATAGCCCGTCGCCGCGATGACGACGCCGATGAAGGCGAACGAGGAGCCCAGATAGCTCGGAACGTGCCCGCCCACCAAAACAAAAAAAATGAGCGTCCCGATGCCGCTCATCAATACCGCGAGATTGGGGTCGAACCCCATAAGAAGCGGTGCCAAAACCGTGGAGCCGAACATGGCCACAACGTGCTGAACGCCCATCGCGAACGTCTGCCCGGCGGGCAGGCGTTCGTCGGGGGCGATCACGCCTTCGGTCTTCAATTGCCAATTGGGAAAGTAGCTCATGGAAAGATCTCTGAGGGTGGTGGACTCCGTCGAAACGGGGTCGCGCTGAACAAACCGATCCATTGTAGTCGTCCGCCGCAACGAAGCGCCACGAACCGAAGTCGCCTTCGTGTACGCGTGCGCGCGGACCGCCCGCAAACGACGAGGTCGTACGGGGTCGGTGTTAAAATGTCGGCCCTTTCGACACGACTCCGTCGCCCTCTCTGCGCGGAGCGGCTCTTACCCACAGGTACTTTCATGACGAGTCCCAATCCGGCGCTCGTGCGCGACGTCGAAGAACGCCGCACCTTCGCCATCATCTCCCATCCGGACGCCGGTAAAACGACGCTCACGGAAAAGCTCCTGCTCTTCGGCGGTGCCATTCAGATGGCGGGCGCCGTCAAGGGGCGCAAAGCTTCCCGTCACGCCACGTCGGACTGGATGGAAGTGGAAAAGCAACGCGGGATTTCCGTGACGAGTTCGGTCATGCAGTTCCGCTACGCGAACCACGTGATCAACCTGCTCGACACCCCGGGTCACGAAGACTTCTCCGAGGATACGTACCGCGTACTGACGGCCGTCGACGCGGCCGTCATGGTGATCGACGCCGCCAAGGGCGTCGAAGCCCAGACGATCAAGCTCCTGGAAGTCTGCCGTCTTCGCAAGACCCCCATCATCACGTTCATCAACAAGCTCGACCGCGAAGTGCGCGATCCGCTCGATCTGCTCGGCGAAATCGAGAACGTGTTGAAGCTGCAGTGCGTTCCGATCACGTGGCCCATCGGCATGGGGAAGACCTTCCGCGGCGTCTTCTCGCTGCTCAACAACCGGCTCGTTCGCTTTACGGCGGGCGAAGAACGCCTGACCGAAGATCGCGAGACGATCGAGGGGCTCGACAACCCCGAGCTCGACCGGCTCTTCCCGATGGAAATGCCCTACGTGCGCGAATCGATCGAGCTCGTGCAGGGTGCGACCGAACCCTTCAGCTTGGAGAAGTTCCTCGCCGGCGAACAGAGTCCCGTCTTCTTCGGCTCCGGGGTGAACAACTTCGGCGTTCAGGACGTGCTCGACGCGCTCGTCGAGTGGGCTCCGTCGCCGCAGTCGCGCGACGGCGGCGCGCGCATGGTGGAACCCACCGAAGAGCCCTTCTCGGGGTTCGTCTTCAAGATCCAGGCGAACATGGACCCGCGTCACCGCGACCGCATCGCGTTCTTCCGCGTGTGCTCCGGCCGCTATCAGCAGGGGATGAAGGTCTTTCACGTGCGCGAAGGACGCGACATGAAGATCGCCAACGCCCTTACCTTCATGGCTCAGGACCGTGTGGTCATGACGGATGCCGTGGCGGGTGACATCATCGGGATCTACAACCACGGGCAGCTTCACATCGGCGACACGCTCACGGGCGGGGAACGCCTCGGCTTCACCGGGATTCCGAACTTCGCTCCGGAACTCTTCCGCGGCGCGCGCAGCAAGGACCCCTTCAAGGCGAAGCAGCTCCAGAAGGGCCTGCAGGAACTCGGCGAAGAGGGGGCCATTCAGGTCTTCACCAACGACCTCGGGCACATCCTGCTCGGCGCCGTCGGTCAGCTGCAGTTCGAGATCGTGGCCCAGCGACTCGCCACCGAGTACAAGGTCGACGCCATCTACGAAGGCACCGACGTCTCGACGGCGCGCTGGCTCTCGTTCCCCGACGACAAGACGAAGCGCGACTTCGAAGCCGAACAGGCGGCGCGTCTTGCGACCGACGTCAACGGCAACGTCGTCTATCTGGCCACGTCGATCTACAACCTGGAGACCACGATGAAGCACTGGCCTCAGGTGACGTTCCACACGACGCGTGAAATGAGCCAGAAGTTCGATTGATCTTCGGGTCGTTTCCAAGATAAAAAGGGCGCGGAATTTTCCGCGCCCTTTTTTTATCGGCCGTTCGTTCGGGGCCTTCAGGCGGTTCGAGCCGCCCAGCGGCGCGAGGAGCCGAGGAGGTTGAGCCCGAGCGTGCGTCCCGTCATTTCGACGATGTTGCGCTCGACGAGCACGTTCGATTCGGGACCGACTTCGGTGCCCGCCTTGTTGTCGTAGAGCTGATAGGAGGCGCGCGTCGTTTGCGGCGTGATGTTCGGCATGATGACGTTGCAGCCGTGACGAATGCCCCGCACGCGCCCGTTGGGCTCCAGGGTTTCGAGCGCGGTGGCGGCCGCGATGTTGATGTCGGGCATCACGAGGCGGGTCGTGCTGATCATGTTGAGGGCGAGCTGCATGAGGGGGCGCTTTTCCATCATGCCGAGCGCGGTCATGTCCGCGCCGTTGCTCGTGATGTAGGGGCCCATGCCGATCATGTCGGCACCCATCTCGCCGAACGTGCGGATGTCGCGCATGAGGTCTTCGAGCGTCTGCCCGGGCAGACCGATCATGACGCCGGTGCCCACCTGGTAGCCCGCGCGCCGCAGGTCGCGCAGCGCCTGATAGCGGTGTTCGAGGATCTTTTCGTGCTTGCCTGGCGTCGAGTGCAGTTCCGCAAAGAGTCGGGGGTTGCTCGACTCGATGCGAAGGAGGTAGCGCAATCCCGTCGGATTGCCGCTCGCTTCGGCCCACTCCTTGTAGACCTCGTACGTCTGCTCCCCGAGACTCAGCGTGACGCCGAGCCCAGTGGGAAGTTCCTCGCAGACCGTTTCCTTGTGAATGCGCTCAAGGAGTCGGGAGATCCAGGCGATCCACTTCGGGTCGCGGCGTTCGCCCGCCTGAATGGCGATCGAGCCGTAGCCCTCGTGAAGCGCATGCAGGGCGCACGCGACGATGCTCTCTTCCGTGAGCGTGTAGCGTTCGACCGTGTGGTTGTCCTTGCGAATGCCGCAGTAGCGGCAGTTGGCCGTGCAGATGTTGCTCACCTCGATGAGGCCGCGCAGGTAGACGTTGTTGCCCGTCTTTTCGGTCGTAACGTCGAAGGCGCGTTGACGCAGCGCTTCGCATTCCTCGGGGTCCGTCAGGCCGAGGAGACGAACGATGTCGTCGTCCGAGAATTCGGTCTGTGCGAGCAGTTCGGACAGGGGCTTCGTGGACGTTGCGGTCATTCGGTTTTCTCCGTAAGAGCGGCGCGATAGCGGGCGAGCGCTTCGGGGTGGCAGGAGAGCACGCGTTCGAGCACGCCCTGCAGGTAGCAGATGGTGAGGCCGTAATTCGTCATGGGAACGCCCTGTTCTTTCGACGTGCGAAGACGGGCGAGCATGTGGCGGCGCGTGACGACGCAGCCGCCGCACTGAATGAGCACGGCATAGGGGGTCAGGTCTTCGGGGAAGTCCTTGCCGACGGCGACCTCGATGACAAGGTCCTTGCCCGTCTTCTCGCGGAGCCAGCGCGGAATCTTCACGCGACCGATGTCGTCCTTTTGCGGATGGTGGCTGCACGTCTCGCAAATCAGCACGCGGTCGCCGTCCTTGAGGCGCGCGAGCGCCGCGGCGCCTTCGGCGAGCTCTTCGAGGTCGCTCTTCGAGTAGGCCATCTGAATGGAGAAGGTCGTGAGCGGGATCGAGTCGGGGCTCTGACGCGCGACCGATTCGACGACCTGCGAGTCCGTCATGATGAATTTGGGCGGACGCTTCAGTTCGTCGAGCATTTCGGCGACGCGGTTTTCCTGTACGACGAGGCACTTGGCGCCCGCGTCGAGCAGTTCGCGCACGGCCTGCACCTGCGGAAGGATGAGGCGCCCCTTGGGGGCGCCGGTATCGATCGGCGTCACGAGCATGACGGTGTCGCCCGCTTGCGCGAGTTCGCCCACGAGGGGACGGTCGGGCGCGGTGCGCTCGGAGACGAGCCGCACGAGCGCGGCGCGCAGCGCGTCGATGCCTTCGCCCGTGCGGGCGTTCGTTTCCACGACGGCGACGCCGAACGCTTCGGCGGCACGACGTTCGTCGTCCGTCACGGGACGCAGGTCGGTCTTGTTGAGAACGAGAACGGCGGGCGTGCCGAGCTCGCGCGCTTTGGCAAGGAGCGTCTTTTCGGAGGAGGAGAGCGTGCGCTCGGACGTCACGACGATCGCGACGTCCACCCAGTCGAGGACGGCGAGCGAGCGGCGCACGCGGGCCTGACCGAGATCGCCCACGTCGTCGACCCCGGCCGTGTCGATGAAGACGACGGGACCGATAGGCGCGAGCTCGCAGGCTTTTTCCACGGGGTCCGTCGTGGTGCCGGGCACGTCCGACACGATCGAAATCCGCTGCCCGGTGAGGGCGTTGGCGAGAGAGCTTTTTCCGGCATTGCGGTTGCCGAAAAGGCCGAAGTGAAGCCGAAGTCCTTTGGGCGTGGACAGCACGGTGCGTCTCCTCAAAATTCTGTGAAAACAAAGGGGCCGGACTGCTGTCCGGCCCCTTTAGAACTACTTCGCGGCGCCTAGACCGAGAAGGAGCTTATAGCACAAACCCGAAATTACTTTTCGATGTTCGTACGGATCACGTCGCGTTCGAACCACACGGGAGCGTGGTGTTCGGCGGCTTCGACCGAGATCGTCCCCGGGCCGAGGCGCCAGATGCCCTTGAAGTGTTCCATCGAGAGCAGAGCGAGCGGGATGTGCGCGCAAACGACGAGCA
The DNA here is from genome assembly GCF_003609995.1 of Sutterella megalosphaeroides. Taxonomy (NCBI): domain Bacteria; kingdom Pseudomonadati; phylum Pseudomonadota; class Betaproteobacteria; order Burkholderiales; family Sutterellaceae; genus Sutterella; species Sutterella megalosphaeroides. Next base: position 164,843 of record NZ_AP018786.1, on the reverse strand, counting down.
CGGAAACGATGATCGAGCCCCAAACGTGGAAGTAGAACATCCACATGTAGACCATCTTGCCGAGGAGCGGAGCGCCGAGCCAGAGGAGCCAGCCCGTCACGGCGAGAGCGGCGATCATGCCCATGAAGAGCAGGTACGAGGCCTTCTGACCGCCGTTGTAGCGACCCTGCGGGGGAACCGTTTCCGGACCGAACGGGATCTTGAAGAAGCGGCGGGGGTAGTTGCCGAAGTTGCGGAACCAGTAGATGGTGTTGCGGTCCCATTCCAGGCACGCGCGCAGGATGAGCGCGAAGCGGTCCGGAGCGAGCACGATGAACCCGAGGAGGTTGAACGTGAAGACGGTGCCGAGGATGAGATGCCAGAGCATCGTGAGTTCGGCGGCTTCGTCGGACGGGTTGCAGAAATAGACGTACGCGCCCGTGAAGAGCAGGGCGAACCACGTGATGGCGTTCAGCGTGTGGAACACCTTGTCCGGGGCATGGAAGCGAAGGATGCGTTCGTTAGCATTAGCCATGGTTGGCCTCCGTCATAGCCAGCGTGGAGCGCTGGTAGTAATGGGTGTGCAGAAGTTCGTGCATCGTGTGGTCCACGGGCTTCGTGCCGAGGTCCTTGTAGACCGACATGACGACTTCGTTCTGGTGCGAGCTCGTGAGGCCCATGGCCTGGCAGAGCTTGTCGTCCTGATAAAGACCGGCCTGGCGGGCCTTGATGATGACGCCGCGACGGGCGATCAGGTCGCCGATGGCGTAGCCGCAGACGGCCACGGCGCCGACGCACAGGCCGCAGACCTTCAGAAAGCCGCGACGGCCCAGGATGAGGGCGGCGGGGCGCTCGGCGTAATCGTATTTTTCAGACAGCATTTTTCAAATATCCTCGCGTCTCGTAAGTTAGATGCGCAGCGGCAGGGGGGTGGTCGGATGGAGCCAGGCCGTGCCGGAGGGCTGAACAGGCTGACCGCCGCCGTTGACGCAACCGCCCGGGCAGTTCATGACTTCGATGAAGTGGTAACGATTCTTGTCGACGCGGACGCGGTTGAGAACTTCCTTGAGGCCCTGGTTCGCACCGTTGACGACGCAAACGCGGACTTCGAAGGTCTTGCCGCCGAGGGCCTTGATGGGCACGGGGATGGTCGCTTCGACGATGGCGTTGTCGTTGCCGCGGACAACCGTGATGTTGCCGTCCTTGAGGTCTTCGCCGGAAAGAGCGAAGTAAGCCGTACGCAGAGCGGCTTCCATCACGCCGCCCGAGCAGCCGAAGATCGTGCCGGCGCCCGAATACACTTCGAGCGGACGACGTTCGCGGGTCTTCGGTTCGAGCAGGGGATTGATACCCTTGCGGCGCATGAGTTCGGCGATGTCGCGGGCCGTGAGCGAGGCGTCGATGTCCTGGAAGGAGGGCGTGTCCTTCGGGATGTCCTTGTTGGCGATGAGGTAACGCCAGGCCGTGTTCATTTCAGGACGCGAAGCTTCGAAGATCTTGGCCGTGCAGGGCGTGACGGAGACGAAATAGATCTTGCGGGGATCGCACTTGAGAACGTACTTCGCAGCCCAGGTCTTGGCCAGCGTGCCGCCCATCTGGAGCGGGGACTTCGCCGTGGAGAGGTGCGGAAGCATGTCGGCGTGATACGTTTCGGCGTTCTTCACCCAGGCCGGGCAGCAGGACGTGAAGTGCGGGAACGGGTGCTTGCCCTGTTCGTCGACTTCCGGGCCGCGTTCGCCGAGGATCCAGTACTGGATCTTCTTAACGAATTCCGTGCCTTCTTCGATGATGGTCTGGTCGGCCGAGCTGTTGCAGTCGTAGACCACGAAGCCGAGCTTTTCAAGCGCGTTGACCATCTGTTCGGTCGTGAGCGCGCCGGGTTCGCCGCCGAATTCTTCGCAGAGCGAAACGCGAACGGCGGGCGAGGGATGGGCCACGACGACGCGGTCCTTGTCGGCGAGGACGTGTTCGACTTCGTCGACGAAGCTCATCTGCTCGATCGCGTTGAACGGGCAGGCGATCAGGCACTGACCGCAGTAGAGGCACGCGTCTTCGACGATTTCGTGCTTGGCGCCGAGACCGCCCTTGATGGCGTCGACCGGGCAGAACTTGCGGCAGGTGTCGCACCCGACGCAGTTGTCTTTGTTGATGTGGATGATCCCACGCAGTTCGCCCTTGCGAAGATTGCCGTCGAAGGCGGGGCCATTTTCCCCGCGGGCGTTGTCGCCCGGGAGGAACGTATGGACCTTGATCGTATCCGTCATGGAAAAACTCTCCAGAGTAAGGAAAGTCGGGGAGCCCGTTGCGGCTCGGCGACTTGGCGCATGATCCTACGGCGGACAGTGGGCGCCGGGGCGCTCCGGGGTCATCCTTCCGATCGGTTCATGGCACTCAATTTTTTGGACGAAGGCGAGTCGCTCCGGTGGAAAGCCGGGCCGAGACCTTCGGTGAAACACGCGTGCATTTTAAGGGGAAGGCTCCTTCTTCTGGTCCCGGGATTAGACCTAGAGACGTACCCCTAAAGGGTTATTTCGGCGAATTTCAGAACTGTTTCTAGATGTGTTCTGATTTGGATCAAAGACGGGCGGGCCGTTCAGGTTTTGTGACCGAAGTGTTTGAGGAAAAAGGAAAAATAGCCGAGCAAATTACTCGGGAATAGAAAGCGGCACTTGTACGAGCGTCAACAAGAAGACGAAAATGCGCCTCTTTTCGACGTACGTCGGCGTCGTACGGAAGGAGGGGGTGCAAAAAAAGAAAGAGCACGGGTCACCCCCGCGCTCTTCGGACGCTCGATCCGACCGTTCGGTCGGTCGGGACGTGCGACTTACATGTCTGCTTCCTTGAGGGGAGCGCGCAGTTCGGCGCGCACGTTGTCCATGCCCGAATAGAAGGCCTTCATCATGACAAGACCGAGGAACTTCCCGGCATCCGTCACGATGATGTTGTCCGGATCGTTCGGGTCGTCCTTGATGGCGCCCGAAAGCTTGAGGCCGAGCATTTCCTTCAGGAGGTAACGGTCGAGGTCGACCCCGTGCACCTCGCGGAAGTAGCGACGCGACAGGCGGTGCGAGAAGAGGCCGAGCATCAGGCGGTACTGCATGATGGCGTGCTTGTCGAACTGGCGGCGGCGCTCGACGCCCGTGTGGCCCGCGGCGATGCGTTCGGCATAGCGGCGCAGGCTGAACGTGTTGACGTAGAGGCTGTCGCCGAGGAAGCTGAACGCTCCCGAACCCACGCCGAGGTACTCGTCGTAGTCGACGACGTATTCGTCGAACCCTTCGTCGTTCGTACGGCCGAAGGTCCAGCTCGTGAGGTGGTTGTAGCGGCTGCCGAGCGTGTCAAGAATCACGCGGTACTGGTCGGCGAGCTGATTGCCGCCGGCGGCGATGACGTTCTTCACGCTCTTTTTCGTCTGCGACGTCACCATGAGCGGATAGGTCGTCACCTGGCGCGGGTTGAGGCGCGCGATCTTGTCCATGTCGTCGTGGAGCATGTCGAGCGTCTGACCGCGGAAGCCGAACATCATGTCGATGTTGCAGGTGGGGAAGAGTTCCTGGGCGTACTGCAGGCGCTCGAAGATCTGCTCGCCGGAGCCGAACTTCTCATAGCGTTCCGAGAGCTTCAGGAGGTCGTCGTTGAAGCTCTGCACGCCGATCGACATGCGGTCGACGAGCCCCTTCAGGTTGCGGAACTGCGGCGTCGTGATGATTTGCGGGTCGGTTTCGCAGGACACTTCGCGAATCGAGGGGAAGAGGGTCTTGGCGTGCTCGATCGTCTTGATGAGCTCGTCCTCGAGAATCGTCGTTGTGCCCCCGCCGATGTACATCGAGTGGAAGTCGTAGCCGAGCGCCTTCACGTAGTCCATTTCCTTGCGCAGATTCACGAAGTACTCGCGCGCCTTCCATTCCTTGAAGAGGAAGCGGTGGAACGTGCAGTACGAGCAGAGCGTGTGGCAGAAGGGAATGTGTGCGTAGAGGAGGTACTTGTGACCTTCCTGGGGAGCGGGCGGCGTGTTGAGGATCACCGGATCGCAGTGGAGGTAACGCTTGATGTAGTAGTCCATCACGCGGTCCGTAATGCCGATCATCCATTCCGGAAGCAATTCGCGGGGTTGCGGCGTATAGCTCGAAGTAGTCATGTTCGGAAGAAGTGCATGAAAAGAGAAGGTCCGGGCATTGTACAAAGAGAAAGGGGTGCCGGATCTTAACGGCACCCCTTGTTTTCTCGCGATCGAACCTCAACCGTGCGTGGCGTAGAGCGCGGCGATTTCGTCGCGGAACCGCTCGGAGAGCGGCCCGCGCTTGAGTTTGAGCGTGGGCGTGAGCAGCCCGTTTTCGATCGTCCAGGGCTCGAGCGTGAGCACCGTCGCACGCGGCAGGGCGTAGTTCGGGAAACCGGCGGCGGCCGCTTTCGCGCGCTTCAAAATCGTGGTCTTCGCGGCCGGGGCGGCGAGCGCCGCGGGATCCTCGGGATCGAGCCCGAGCGACTCGGCGAGCGGCTTCCACTCGGTCGGGTTGAGGACCGCGATGAGCCCGAGGTACGGGCGGTTCTCGCCCACGACGTACGCCTGAGCGAAAAGCGGATCGGATTCGATCGCGTTTTCAAGGTCGGCGGGCGGAATCTTCTCGCCCGTCGAGGTGACGATGATTTCCTTGATGCGGCCGCGAATCTTCAGGAGTCCCCGATCGGTGAAGCTGCCGACGTCGCCCGTTTTGAGCCAGCCGTCCGGCGTGAAGGCGTCGCGCGTGGCGTCCTCGCGGTTCCAGTAGCCCTTCATGACGGAGGGACCGCGCACCTGAATTTCGTCGCCTTCGCCGAGACGCACCTCCACGTTGCAGAAGGGGCGGCCCACGGTGTCGGGCTGATTTTCCGTGAGGCAGTTGCCGGCGATGATGGGGCTCGTTTCCGTCATGCCGTAGCCCTGAATGACGGGCAGGCCCAGGCCGCAGAACGTTCGGGCGATCTTGGGGCCGAGGGCCGCGCCGCCCGAGATGGCGATGCGCAGACGACCGCCGAACTGCGCGAGGAGCGTTTCCCGCACGCGCGGCAACACGAAGGCGCGCACGAGCGCGTCGACGAGCGCCGAACCCGGTTCGAGGGGAAGCCCGTTTTTGCGGCAGAAGTCGCGCCAGCCGGTCGCCACGGCGGCTTCGAAGAGCCGCCGCTGCAGGCCCGAGGCCTTGCGGAGTTTGTCTTCGACGCGGGCGTGGATGCGTTCGTAGACGCGGGGCACCGAAATGATGACGTCGGGTTTGACGGTCTTCAGGTCTTCGGCGAGCAGAAGCACGGAGCGGTTGTAGGCGATCACGCAGCCCGTGGCGAGCGCGAGGTAGTAGCCCGCGGTTCGCTCGAACGTGTGCGAGAGCGGCAGAAAGGAAAGGAACACGTCGCCCGTTTTCGGCGACACGCACTCGAGCGTGGCTTTCACGTTGGCCACGATGTTGGCGTGCGTGAGCATGACGCCCTTCGGGCGCCCGGTCGTGCCCGAGGTGTAGATGATGCCCGCGAGATCGTCGGGGCGCGGCGCGGCGGGAAGTTCCCGATCGGCTTCGCCGAGCGCGAGCCAGGCGCGACGACCGTAGATGCGCACGCCGTTTTCTTCGACGTCTTCGTTCTCTTCGTCCGTCAGCACGACGAAGCGCAGATGTTCGAGGGGCTGACCCGCGTCGCGCAGCTGCTCCCAGCGCTGGCGCTTGTTCGTCACGAGCACCGAGGCCCGGCTGTCTTCGGCGATGTAGGCGCTCGCCCCCGGGGTGTCGATCGCGTGCAGGGGAACGGGCACGAGGCCGTTGGCCAGAGCCGACTGGTCGGCCGCCACGTGATCCGGCCCGTTGGGCATGAGAATCGCAACTCGGCTTGCGCGCTCGAGCCCGAGAGCGGCGAACGCGCGTCGCCACTGCTCGACGAGCGCGCCCGTCTCTCCGTACGTCAGGCTTTTCCAGGCGCTCTCCGCCCGGTCGAAGTACCGCAGCGCCTCCGCGTCGCGGTAGACGACGATGCTGCGGTTCAGCAGCTCGGGCAGCGTTTCGAGCCCTTGAAGTTCATTGGATCGACCCATGAGCCGTGTCTCCGAAAGGGGAGGGCGTCCTTGAGGACGCCCTCCGGAAAATAAGCGATAAGGAATCCTACTCCGAAAGGAAGGCCTTCAGAGCCCGACGAAAGTCGGGTTTATTCGCCCTGCGCTTCGCGCTGCTTGGCTTCGAGCTCTTCCCAACGGGCAAAACCCGCGGCCATTTCCTCGTCGATGGCTTTCATGCGCTCGGCGTCGGCGCGAAGTTCTTCGACGGGAAGACCGTGGTAGCCCGCGCCGCTCATCTTTTCGACGAGCGCGCTCTGTTCGGCTTCAAGCGCTTCGATGCGGCCGGGCAGGCTTTCGAGCTCCCGCGTTTCTTTGTAGGAGAGCTTGACTTTCTGCGTGCGCTGACGCGGCTTGGGCGCGGCCTTCTCGGCTTTGGGCGCCTTGTCGGCGCGCGCCTCGTCGGTCGTCTTCGGGCGCTGGCGCAGCCAGTCTTCGTAGCCGCCCACGTACTCGCGCCAGAGGCCGTTGCCTTCGGGAGCGAGCACTTCGGTGACGACGTTGTCGAGGAAGCGTCGGTCGTGGCTGACGAGAATGATGGTGCCCGGGTAGTTGGCCAACGTCTGCTCGAGCACTTCGAGCGAGTCGATGTCGAGGTCGTTCGTCGGCTCGTCGAGAACGAGCAGGTTCGCGGGCAGAGCGAAGAGGCGCGCAAGGAGCAGACGGTTGCGTTCCCCGCCCGAAAGCGAACTCACGGGCACGTTCGCGCGTCGCGGCGGGAAGAGGAAGTCGCCGAGGTACGCGACGACGTGCTTCTTTTGGCCGCCGATTTCGATCCATTCGGAGCCCGGCGAAATCGTTTCCGCCACGGTCTTCGTGAGGTCGAGCTGCTCGCGCATCTGATCGAAGTAGGCGATCTTGAGCGAGGTGCCGAGTTTGACGGAGCCCGCATCGGGTTGGAGTTTCCCGAGGATGAGCTTGATGAGCGTACTCTTGCCGACGCCGTTGTGGCCGATCAGACCGAGGCGGTCGCCGCGCATCAGGCGGAAGTTGAGGTCCTTCACGAGAACGCGGTCGCCGAACGACTTCGTGAGCCCTTCGACTTCGGCCACGATTTTGCCGCTCTTTTCGCCCGCGTCGATCGAGAGGACGACGCTGCCCGTACGTTCGCGTCGCGCGGCGCGTTCGCGGCGCAGTTGCTCCAGACGGCGGACGCGCCCTTCGTTGCGGGTGCGGCGCGCTTCGATCCCTTTGCGGATCCAAACTTCTTCCTGGGCCCAGAACTTGTCGAAGCGCTGACGCTCGAGCGTCTCGGCGGCGAGCTCTTCTTCCTTCCGGCTTTCGTAGGCGGCGAAGTTCCCCGGGTAGGAGCGCAGAATGCCGCGGTCGAGTTCGATGATGCGGGTGGAAACGTTGTCGAGGAACTGACGGTCGTGGGTGATGACGACCATCGACTTCGAGGTGCGCCAGCCGGTATTGACCAATCCTTCGAGAAGCGCGATCGCTTCGAGGTCGAGGTGGTTCGTCGGTTCGTCAAGAAGCAGCAGATCGGGTTCGAGCGCGAAGGCGAGCGCCAACGCCGCGCGTTTGCGCTGCCCGCCCGAAGCCTTTGCGGGATCGCCCTCGGGGTCGAGTTCGAAGCGCGTCAGGTACTCGTCGAGCTTGGCGGCGAGGCGCCATCCTTCGCGCTCGTCGTCGTGTTCGTGCACGCGACCGCGCAGCATCAGGCTTTCGCGGAAGGTCGGCGCGGCGGGCAGCAGCGGCTCCTGCTCCACGTAGTGGACGGTGAGCCCGTCCTGACGCTGCAGAAGTCCGTCGTCAAGCGCCGTGGTGCCCGCAAGGACCGCAAGGAGCGAGCTTTTGCCCGCGCCGTTGCGGCCGATGAGCCCGATGCGTTCGCCCGGCTCCACGGAAAAGGAGGCGCCGTCGAGAAGCGGCAGGTCCCCCCAGGCGAGGTGGCCGTCCGTCAAGGTAATGAGTGCCATGTGGTATCGAAAATGTCAGTAGGAAATGGGGGTTGCGTCGATTTCGGGCGCGGCCTCGGTGCCGGTTTCGGTGCCGGCCTCGGAATTGCTCTCGGCGCCGACCTCAGGACCGATCTCAGGGCCGATCTCCGGGGCGGCTGCGGGCGACGCCGGCGGGACTTCGACCCCGGTCGTTTCGGGGGCGAGCACTTCGACGGGGTCGCTCGGCATCGGGAGCGTCTCGGCCCGATCGAAGACGGGCGCGGTCGACGAACCCGAAACGGGCGCGGGCGCGATCGGTCGTGCGACGGGCGGGCTCGGCGGCAGGTCTGCGGGAACGTCTTCGGGGCGGATGAGAATCGAGGTCACGGACGGGCGACTCGGCGTCTCGACGGTGGTGCCCGCTTCGGGGAGGGGCGTCGGAGGAACGGGCGGCTCGGGCAGAGCGATCTTCGGCATGTCGCCCGGCACGGCGAGTTCCTTGGCGGGCACTTCGACGAGCATGCCCGACTTCACCACGACGGTGCGCGGTACGCGGGCCACGACGGCGGAGACGTCGCGATTGAGCGTGAGCGCACCCGTTTCGCCGTAATACTGGATGTTGTGACGGTGGCTCGCCCACTGGCGGGCCATCTCATAGGCGTCGACCCCGAGCGCGAAGAGTCGCTTGGCCGAGAGCGAGTACGGCATGGCTGTGGCAAAGCGCGCTTCGAACCCTTGGGCGTCGTAGCGCACGAGAAGGGGGCACTCCGTGAAGGCGAGATTGTCGAGGTCGTACGCGAGCGCGGTGGCCGAAGAGCTCGTGCGCGGGTCGCCGGGGTTGGTGACTGACGTCGCCCAAATGCGCATGCGTTGGGGAAGACGGTTGCGAACAAGCCCCGCGGTTTGAGCGTCCATGGCGAGGAGCGCGGACGCAAACGGCGGTTCGGCCGTGGCGACCTTGGCGCGGCGCTCCGACTCGACGGCGCGAATGCGACTCTTCTGTCGGCGCGAGGCCGCGGCGTCCGCCGGCTTTTCGGCGCGCAACGCGGCGATGCGTTGCCGGAATTCCGCTTCGTCCTCGGGGGAGAGCGCGGGCTCAAGCTGCTTTTGCAGTTCGGGCAACTCCTCGGTCGAAACGACGAACACTTCGTAGTCGACGAGTTGTTCGCGCAGGACCCGCTCGTAAGCCGCGCGAATGCGCGTCTCCCAGGCGCCGTTCGTCGTGAGGAGAGCGATCTTCGGGGCGCTCCCGCGCTCGGTGCTCTCGGGCAGCGCCCGCACGGCCAGCCGTGCGACGTAGTCCGCCTCGTTTTCCGTCGACATCGACATCATGATGAGGTTCTGAGGCGCCGTCGTGCTCTTTTCGGGCACGGCGTTGAGGGCCACCACGGGAATCGGGAGCGACGTGCGCGTTGCGAGCGCATCGACGAGGTCGCGCTGCAGGGGGCCGACGACCACGTCCGCCCCCGACATGACGGCGGCGTCGATCTGCTCGTCGACCGAACCGCCAGAGCCGGCCGCTACGGTGAGGATCGTGGCCGGACGGGCGCTCGTCTTGCTTGCCGCCACGAGACCGTTGGCGACGGTCTGAGACGCGGAGAGGAACGCCGAATCGTCGGGCGGCAGGAGGTAGGCGATGGTGAGCGTGCGGCGGCTGTCCACTTCGACGGCCGGAAGGCTCGTCGTCGAAGCGTCGACGAACGGCGCGTCGTTCGGCCCGACGCTCGGTTGCGGCGCGTTGAATTCTGGGGTCGCGGCGGCGGGAGTGCCGACGGGGGCGTCCGACGAAATTTCAACGACGGCCGGCGGCGTCCGAACGTCAAGGGGGGCGGTTTCAGCTCCCGTTGCCAAAACGGGTAAAGTTAGAAGAACACACCCCCACGCATGGTGGGCGGATACGGATGGACGAGACACAACCAAAACCTCGAGTGCTATGTGGTCTGAAAACGCTTTGATCAAACAGGCCGGCCTCCCGGAGCAGGAGCTTCCGGCCGGTGCTTTCTATATCGTGGGTCTGCCGATCGGCAATGTCGGGGACATCACGCTTCGGGCCCTTTGGGTACTTTCCCACGCGGATGCGGTTGCAGCTGAGGATACAAGAGAAACGCGCAAGTTGCTTGATCGCTTCGGTCTGGACGTGCGGCTCCTGTCGGTGCGCGAGCACAACGAACGGCACGGCGCCGATCAAATCATAGCTTTGCTCGAGCAGGGGAAGCGCGTCGCTCTGGTGACCGATGCGGGTACGCCCGCCGTGTCCGACCCGGGCGCCCGCGCCGTGGACGCGGTGCGCGAAGCGGGTTACCGCGTCGTTCCCGTGCCGGGCGCGAGCGCCGTCGTGACGGCGCTCTCGGCGGCAGGGCTCCTCGGGCAGGGCTTCACGTTTGCGGGATTCGTGCCGCCGCAGGCCAAAGCGCGTCGCAAGGCGCTCGAAATCCTTGCGGGCCGTTCCGAGCCCTTCGTGCTTTACGAGGCGCCGCACCGCATCACGGATCTTCTTCAGACGCTTGCCGAAACGGTGGAGCCCGAGCGCGGCATCGTCGTGGCTCGCGAGATCACGAAGAAATTCGAAACCTTCGTCAAGCTTCGGGGCGACGAACTGAGCGCCTGGGCCGACGCGCACGAGCCCCGCGGCGAGTACGTCGTTCTGGTCGACGCGCCCGCCGTTCGCAACGAAGAATTGAGCGAAGCCGACATGAAGTGGATTCGAGCGCTCGGCGAGGAACTTCCCGCTTCGCGCTTGGCCGCAGCCGCGGCCAAAGCGACGGGCCTGCCGCGCCAGAAAATCTACGCGCTTCTCACCAAATCGGAGGATGATGAGTAAGACGCCCGGACGCCACCGCGGCCGGCGCTCGTCCCCAATACGTTAAGGAGAGTCGGATGGCCAAGAACGAATCTTCATCGGGCGGTCCTCGGGTCGCCGAAAAGCCGACGACGCCCGCCCCGCGACCGGCGGACGCTTCCCGAGCGGCGCCCCGCGTCCTCCCGCCCTACGAGGACGAGCGCATCGAGCGGCCCCCGCGCTTTCGCACGACCCGCGACGTCGTCAATTACGTCAAGCGTGAAATGACCCTGCGCGGGTACGCGCGCAAAGAGGACCTGATCGACGAGATTCTCTCCGGTCAGGCGGAGGTGGATAGAGAGGCCATTTTGCGCTCGCTCCTTCATCGGGCCGTCAAAAGCAAGACGAAGAAAGAGTCGGACGAAGATCAATTGAATCCCGACTGGCGTTCGGGGGCGTACCCGTACGTGAACCGGATGAAGCGCAAGACCTACGAGGCCGAGAAGTACCGCCTGCAGGTCGAGCTTCTGAAGCTTCAGGCGTGGGTGCGGGAAACCGGTCAAAAGGTGGTGGTGATCTTCGAAGGCCGCGACGCGGCGGGCAAGGGCGGCACGATCAAACGGTTCATGGAGCACCTCAACCCCCGTTCGGCGCGGGTTGCGGCGCTTTCCACGCCGACCGAAACCGAACGCGGGCAGTGGTACTTTCAGCGCTACGTTCAACACTTGCCGACCCGAGGCGAGATCGTCTTCTTCGACCGCTCCTGGTACAACCGTGCGGGCGTCGAGCGCGTGATGGGCTTTTGCACCGACGAGGAGTACCGGGAATTCATGCGGCAGGTTCCCGAGTTCGAACGCAATCTCGTTCGCTCCGGCATCTACCTCATCAAATTCTGGTTCTCGGTAAGCCGCGAGGAGCAGCGCCGACGCTTTCAGGAGCGTCAGGTTCACCCGTTGAAGCGCTGGAAACTTTCGCCCGTCGACCTCGCGTCGCTCGACAAGTGGGACGACTACACGCGGGCCAAAGAGGCGATGTTCCTCGCGACCGACACGCCGGAGGCGCCCTGGACGGTGGTGAAGTCCGACGACAAAAAGCGCGCCCGCCTCAACGCCATGCGTTACGTGCTTCGTGCGATTCCGTACGCCAACCGCGATCTTGAGGCGGTGGGCGAGGTCGATCCCCGGATCGTCGGACGCGCGAGCACCATGTTCGAAGCGGCCGAGCCGCACGGAGAGCACCCCGGTTCGGACGAAAAACCCGCCCGACGGCGTGTTGAATGTTCCACGTGAAACATGCAACTTTTTTTCACGGTTCGACGGGGCGGCGGAGACGCCGTTGCCCCAAGACCGTCAAACCCCCGCAACGGCCGATATTCGCGGGGGTTTGTCGTTTCCGGGCGGTCGATGTTTCACGTGAAACGTCGACTCGGTTCCTCGGGGGTGTTTGGGGCGCTCCGCCGAGACCGCCCCAAAGCAAAACGCCCTCCGATCGGAGGGCGTTTCACGTGAAACATTAAGGGCGCGAACCTCAGGGATCCGAACGCAGCGCGACTTCTCGGGTCTTCGACGAATGGATGTTTCGCACGAGGCTGCCGAGCAGTTCGGAGAGTTCTTCGATCAGATTCGAATTGGAGATCACGCCGACGAGCTTGCCGGTTTCGTCGACGATCGGCAGGCGGCGCACGCCGAACTCGCGCATGCGGGCGAGGGCGGTCACCATGCCTTCGTTGGGAGCGGCGGTGACAACGGGAGCCGTCATGATGTCCTTGACCGCCAGCTTTTCGGGGTCGAGGCGACGGGCGACGACTTCGATGGCGATGTCGCGGTCGGTGATCATGCCGATCGGCTTCTGGGCTTCGTCGACGACCACGAGGCTGCCGACGTGTTCGAGACGCATCTGAGCGGCGCAGTCGACGATGTTTTTGTCGGCTTTGATGGTGGCCACCTCATGGACGGCCATGTCGATGACTTTCAGGGAACGGGTGCGCATGGGCGACAACTCTGGTTAAACGAGCCGCCGAGCGGCTCTGTGAAGACGGTAGTTCGATTGTATCCAAATCGACGGGGAGGACGAGCCGCAGGGGCCGGTCATTCGTCGGACGCGTCGTCGGCGCCCACGGGGGCGAGGGCGTCGAAGTCGTAGAGGCGTCGGTCCATGAGGTGCGAGGGCGAGACGCGCTGCATGCTCATGAAGACGTTGTAGACGCGACCGGGGAATTCGCGGTCCCATGAGCGGATGAGTTCCTTCACTTCCTGACGCTTCAGGTTTTCGCCCGCGCCGCAAATGCCCTTGCCCGCAAGCGGATAGGCGCGCGCCTTGGCGAGCTTTTCCGTTTCGTATTCGCGCACGTACGCGAGCGGTCGGATCACGATGTTCTTGCCGTCGTCGCTGCGAAGCACGGGCGGCATGGCCTTCATGCGTCCGCCGTAAAAGAGGTTGAGAAGGAGCGTCCCGACGATGTCGTCCATGTGGTGCCCGAGCGCGATCTTGTTGCAGCCGCGCTCCTGCGCGACGCGGTAGAGAATGCCGCGACGCAGACGGGCGCAGAGCGAGCAGACGTTCTTCCCCTCGGGAATCAGGCGCTGAATGATCGAATAGGTGTCCTGGTCTTCGATGTGATACGGAACGCCCGTCGACTCGAGCCACGCGGCGAGCGCTTCGCGGGGGAAGGCAGGGATGTGCTGATCGACGTTGACGGCTTCGATTTCGAAGCGAATCGGGGCGCGCTGCTGCAAAACGCGCAGCGTGTCGAGGAGCACGTAGCTGTCTTTGCCGCCGCTCATCGCCACCATGACGCGGTCGCCGTCTTCGATCATGTTGAAGTCGGTAATGGCCTGCGCGGTGAGTCGAATGACGCGCTTTTCGAGTTTTCGTTGCGAAAACGAAAGCTGGTTGCGCGCGGAGAGCGTCATCTGTTTGACCGGCGTGTCGGTGCGAAAGACGGGATCCGAATCGGGCGAGAAATGGATGGGTGTTTCAGACATACGGTTGTCGGTCGGAAGTGTTCAGGAACGGGGATCGGGTCTGCGCCAGACTTCGAGCCCGACCGACTCGATGTCGGCGTAGGCTTCGAGCTTGGCGGAGGCCACCCGAACGAGAAGGATGTCGGGGTGGGCGCAGAGCGCGTCGGCCATGCGGTCGACCAGCGTTTCCTGCAGGTCGATGTGCCCGGAAAGGGCGGTCGTGCGCATCGCGTCGACGATCCAATCGTAGTTGAGGACGTTTTCGAGACGGTCCTCCGTCGGACGCAAGGGCACCCAGACGTCGCAGTCGAGTCGCACCTTCTGGAGGCGGTTTCGCTCGTGCTCGTAGGCGCCGATGGCGCATCGGAGCGTAAGGCCCCGAACGCTGATGCGTCGGGTCGTGAAGCGGAGGTCGTCGGGAGTTGTTAAGGCAAACACGGTGAAGCGTCCGGCAAAAACGCACATTCTAGCCGCGGGGACGATCGGTACAATGGACGAACTATGCGTTGGTTTCTTGTTCTCTTCGTTCTCCTGCTCGTGCTGCTTTCCTGCATGCCCTTTCTCTCCAAGTTCGGGCTCGGCCGTCTGCCGGGCGACCTGAACTTCACGGTGTTCGGGCGACGCATCGAACTGCCCTTCATGAGCACGATTCTGCTCGCGGCCGTGGCGCTCGTCATCGCCCGCCTCATCTGAGGCGGGATAAGGGTTACGGGCGCGGCGCCCGCGCGTTCTCGAGCCGCCCCGCGCACGCAAGGAGCGCCTCGCGGCGAGCCGCTCGAACGGCCTCGGGAATGGCTCGGGGGTCGGTTTGCGCTTTGGCGACGGCCCCCGCGTCGATCGACGTCCACGCGTCGAGAAGCTGCGAGAGCTCGTCCTGCGTCCACCGTACGGGGAGGCCTTCGATTTCCGCAAGGCGCGAGCAGAAGAGAAGCAGCGCTTCGGCGCGCTCCCGTCGACGAACGACGTCGATTTTCTCAAAGACCCGAGCCGCGTCTTCGGGCGTCTTCATGCCGAAAAGCGCGTCGCGCAGCGACCAGAAGGTTTGAGCGAGACCGAGCGCGGAGGCGGGCGCCCGGACGGACTTCAGAAAGCGGAGTGCCGCGTCCCCCGTTTCGGCGCCCGAGGTGAGGGCGAGAAGCCGCAGATCCAACGACGCCCCGTCGCAGGCGAGTCGCTCCACGAGCGCCCGCACGGAGGGCGTGAGCGCGATGTCGGCGTAAAGGCGCGCCCACAGACCGCAGGCTTCGAGTTCGTCGAGCATGCGCAAAGGGGCTTCGGCCGTCAAACCGCGGGAGATTTCCGAAAAAATCCGTTCGGGCACGAGCGCGTCGACTTCGCCCGCGTCCACCATGCGACGCATGAGGGCGAGCGTTTCGTCGGCCACGCGAAAGTCGGGAAAGCGCGCCGCAAAGCGGGCCGCGCGCAGGATGCGAACGGGGTCCTCTTCGAAGGCGGGACTCACGTGCCGCAGTCGCCGGGCCTTCAGGTCGTCGAGCCCGCCGTACGGATCGATCAGTTGGCCGTCGTCGTCGAGCGCCATGGCGTTGATTGTCAGGTCGCGCCGACGCAGATCCTCTTCCAGCGTGACGTCCGGGGCCGCATGGAACACGAACCCGTGGTAGCCCGGAGCGGTCTTGCGCTCCGTGCGTGCAAGCGCGTATTCCTCGTGGGTTTTGGGGTGAAGAAACACCGGGAAGTCGTTGCCGACCGGCAGGTAACCGCGGGCCAGCATGTCTTCCGGCGTGGCGCCGACCACCACCCAGTCGCGGTCGCTCGAAGGTTGGGGGCGGCCCGTGAGACGGGCCAGAAGCCGATCGCGGACACAGCCGCCGACAAGATAGACGTGCATGACGATGGGGCCGCACCGCAAAGGGGGCGGCAAACGGAAAAAAGAAATCAGGGAAGGTCCGACCCCGGCGTGGTTCCCGGGTGAACGCGTCCGAGGAACCGCGTGAAGTTCTCGATCGGGGCGGCCGTACGCATCGAGTAGGTTTGCATGTTCGAGAGAACGTTCTTCACGTAGTCGCGCGTTTCGTAAAAGGGGATCGTCTCGATGAAGACCGCCGCTTCCATGGGTTCGCGCAGCGTACGACGCCACACGCGGGCGCGGGCGGGGCCCGCGTTGTAGGCGGCGGTGGCGAGCACGTAACTCGAGTCGAACTCGGCGCGGAGCATGCGTAGGTAGGCGCTCCCGAGGACGAGATTCATCTCGAGCTCCGTGAGGTTCCCCTGATCGTAATGCGTGATGCCGAGCTTGCGGGCGATCCACTGCGCCGTGAGCGGCATCACCTGCATGAGACCGCGCGCGCCGACCGAGGAGCTGACGCTCGGAATGAAGCGCGATTCCTGACGGATGAGCCCGTAGACCCAGGCCGAGGGAATTTGCTGCGCTTCGGAGACGCGCTCGATGAGGAGGGCGTGCGGCATCGGGTAGCGCTGCTCGATCGAGACGACGTCTTTGCCCGAGCGCTCGCTCGTATTGATCATGCGGTGGATGAGGAGTTTCTTCTTGGCGTATTCGGCGAGCGCGACATAGTCGGCGCCCTTCAAGCCCCGCATGGCCCAGTTCCACTCGCGGTGGCCCTCCCGATAGAGGTCGAGCCGATAGAAGGTGCGGGCGCGCAGGAGCCCCGTTTCGCTCTCCCAGCGCTCCGGATTCGCATCGACGACCTTCGGTTTCGCCCTGTCGAAGGCATAGGGCTTGCCGAGCGCGTCGCAGGCGAGCTTGCCGTAAAAACTGACGTTCCCGTCGATGCGCTCGAAGAGCTGCCGGGCCTGCGTTTCCTGGCCGCGGGCCCGCAACGCGCGCGCTCGCCAGTAGGTCCAGACTTCTTCCTCCTGCATGCTTTTGGGCATGCGCTCGATCAAGCGCGCGAGCGAAAACCAATTGCCCGCACGGAGCGCCGCTCGGGCGTTCCAACCGAGAACGGAACGGTAGTTGACGACGAGAAGAGGCCGTTGCGCGAGCGCGTTTCCCGCCTTGGCGTACCAGTCGACAGCTTCGGGGTTGAGGGCGGTCGTGCCCTGGTAGCCGATGACGGACCAGAGGAGCGAGCGCCAGAAGGCGCCGAGTCGTCGTTCGACGGAGGTCGCGCATTGCGCGGCCAAAGCGGGCTGCGCCCGCGCGAGGCGCAGCGTTGCGAAAACGCCGAGTCGGGCGGGAAGCCGCCCGATTTCGTCCGCGTGGCGGTTGTACCAGGCGACGGGCTGATCGAGGATGGCGGAAAGCGTGTCGATCGGCGCGGGAAGTTCGGGGCGCGGCACGTAACTCAAAACGCGTTTGACCTCGTCCCATTCGCCCTTTTGCAAGAGGAGCACGACGCGGTCCCAGGCCCAGGAGCGGTCCCGGCGAACGATCAGGTCGCCGAGCGTCTGATTGGCGGCACGCGTGGCCTGACCGTCCCGATAAAGCGCCTTGGCGCTCTGGAGCGCCTGCCGGTCGGCGGGCGTTTCAAGGAGGCGATAGTAGGTTCGCCAGGCGGCGACGTCCGGGTCGTCCCTGTTCCAGACCAGTCGGGAAAAGACGCTCTCGAAGAGCGTGCGGTTGATGCGCGGTCCCGAGAGGCGCAGATAGTCGGCGGCGGCGCGCTCGCCCACGTATTCGCCCTGGTGGCGCTCGATGAAATCCTGAAAGCGCAGGTTGGGCGTCGCGGCGTCGGGCGCGGCTTTGAGTTCGAGTTCGATCGTCCAGAGTTCAAGGTAGCTCTCGAGCGGGTGACCGACGAGAAGATCGGCGTTTTCGCGCAGGGCCGCGAGATCCCCCGTTTGAAAGGCGGCGCGGGCGGCCATGAAGATGCCGTCGGCCGGTTCGGGAGGCGTCGCAAAGAGGGCGACCTCCAGCGGGTCGACAGGAGGCGGCTCGTTGATGAGTTCGGCGGTTACGCGGCCGGCTGCTTCCGCCGCCTGGCCGGCTGCGGCGCCTGAGGTTTCCGTTTCGGCCGGGCGGCGCATGTGCGCGAAGGCTTCGTCGACCGCGTTGATCACGTCCTTGGGATCGACCTGTGCGGCGGACTCGAGCAGAATGACTTCGTCCTCGGTATCGACCGATTGCAGGCTCTGAAGACGTTCGGGCATCGGCACGGCAATGAGGCCGTGGGGCGGCGGATCGTTCGGCTCGGAGGGTTCGACCGTCGATGCGCTGTCGGCATCGGAGACGGCGGCGGCGTCGCCGGGGGCGGACGTGTCGGTCGCATCGGTCGCCGGCGGAGCTGCGGGCGCGTTCGTCGCCTCGGCCTTTTCGGGTGCGGCGTCGGTCGACGCGGTACCGACGAGCGTCTTCAATTCCACCCATCCTTCGGGCGTTGCCGCGCCGACCGTGCCGGTCGTCGAGCAAAGCCCGGCGATAAGCAAAAGTCGGGTCAGCCGACTCGGGAGGGGAAAGTGGTGCATGTCGTAAAGACGCCGTGCCGTGGGACAATCGAGGAAGGTAGCAACAACTATAACGGAGCCTTGCCGTGGACGAGCGGACAATCGTAACGAAAAGAGACGTACGAACACGAATGTTGCAAGAGCGCTCGCGACTCGCGCGCGACCCCGGTCTTCAGCGGAATTTTCGGACGGCGCTCGAGTCGCTTCTGACCCGTTTGCCGCGCGGCCTGTGTGCGGGAGGTTACGTACCTTTTCGCGGAGAGCTCGACATTCCGGAGAGCCTCTTCGTTCGGGATCATTTCATGATCCTCGCGCTCCCTTACTCCTTTGCTGAGGGCCGCATGGTCTATCTGCGGCGGGGGACGGGGGACCTGGAAAAGGACGCGCTCGGCGTACCCGCGCCGAAGCTTGAGGGCGGCTCGGAAGTCGTTCCAGACGTGCTTTTCGTGCCGTGCGTGGCGTACTCGACGCTCGGCCACCGATTGGGGTACGGGAAGGGGTGTTTCGATCGGTACCTGGCCGCGTGCGAGCCGCGCCCCGTGACGATCGGCGTTGCGTATTCGGCTCTGCGCGCGGAGGCGGCGCTCTTCGAAGCGCACGACGAGCGCCTCGACGCGCTTTTGACCGAAAAGGGCGTTGTCGACGTTTCCGGGCGCCTGGCAGAGCTTTGCGCCCCGAAGGACGCAAAAAAGCCGCGGTAAGGTCGCCGCGGCTCGGTGCGAAGGGGAAAGCGTTTCTTTCGAAGCGCTTTCCCTCGGGCCGTGCGTCCTTCGCCGACGAGCGGAGGACGCGTCCCGATCAATAGCGGTAGTTGTCGCTCTTGTAGGGGCCTTCCTTCGGCACGCCGATGTAGGCGGCCTGTTCGTCCGTCAGCTCGGAGAGTTGGGCGTTGAAGTTCGTGAGCTGCAGACGCGCGACCTTTTCGTCGAGCTTCTTCGGCAGAACGTAGACGCCGACCGGGTAGGCGTCCGTACGGCAGAAGAGTTCGATCTGGGCAAGCGTCTGGTTGGCGAACGACGAGCTCATCACGTAGGAGGGATGGCCCGTGGCGCAGCCGAGGTTGACGAGGCGGCCTTCGGCGAGAAGGATGATGCGGTTGCCCGAGGGCAGTTCGATGTGGTCGACCTGGGGCTTGATGTTTTCCCAACGGTACTGACGCATCGAGGCGACGTCGATTTCGCTGTCGAAGTGGCCGATGTTGCAAACGATCGCTTCGTTCTTCATGGCGACCATGTGGTCGTGCGTGATGACGTGCAGGTTGCCCGTCGCCGTCACGAAGATGTCGGCCTTGTCCTTCGCGTAGTCCATCGTGACGACGCGGTAGCCTTCCATGGCGGCCTGCAGAGCGCAGATCGGGTCGATTTCGACCACCCAGACCTGAGCGGCGAGGCCGCGCAGGGCCTGAGCGCACCCCTTGCCCACGTCGCCGTAACCGACGACGACGGCCACCTTGCCCGCGATCATGACGTCGGTGGCGCGCTTGATGCCGTCGACGAGCGATTCGCGGCAGCCGTAGAGGTTGTCGAACTTCGACTTCGTGACGGAGTCGTTGACGTTGATGGCCGGAACCTTGAGTTCGCCCTTGGCGTGCATCTGATAGAGACGGTGCACGCCGGTCGTGGTTTCTTCCGTGATCCCCTTGATGTGAGCGAGACGCTTGGAGTACCAGTTCGGGTCGACGGCGAGGTGACGTTCGATGGCGGCAAAGAGCGCGGTTTCCTCTTCGTTGCTCGGGGAGGCGATGAGGGAGCGGTCGGTTTCGGCGCGGGCGCCGAGGTGCAGCAGAAGCGTGGCGTCGCCGCCGTCGTCGAGGATCATGTTCGAGAAGCCGTTGTCGGGCCACTCGAAGATGCGGTGCGTGAATTCCCAGTATTCCTCAATCGATTCGCCCTTCTTCGCAAAGACCGGAACGCCGTCTTCGACGATGGCCGCCGCCGCGTGATCCTGCGTCGAGAAGATGTTGCAGCTCGCCCAACGAACCTCGGCGCCGAGGGCCGTGAGGGTTTCGATGAGGACGGCGGTCTGGATCGTCATGTGGAGGGACCCGGAAATACGGGCGCCCTTGAGGGGCTGGGCTTCGGCAAATTCCTTGCGGATCGCCATGAGGCCGGGCATTTCGACTTCAGCGATCTGGATTTCCTTGCGGCCCCAGGGGGCAAGACCAAGGTCGGTAATGACGTAATCGTGTTGGGCGGTCATCGCGCTCTCCAAACAAAAAAACGTTAAGCGCCGTTACTGTCGAACCCGACCGTCCGAGCCTGGCGAAACATCGTGCTTTCGTCGCAGCGCTTCTCGGGGCGGCGGGAATACGAAGCGGACGCCGATCGGTAAATCGACGTCCGCCGGAAAGGCCGTCATTATAACGGCCCAAATCCTTGATTTTCGGTTATTCCTCCGTGCGCAGGCTCGCAAGCGCCGCCGTCACTTCGTCGGCGCTCACGCCGTCGAGCAGGTGAATCGGAGCGTCGGCCGGAAGTTCGGCCTCGCGCTTGAGGCGACCGACCCACGTGCCCGCGTCGCGCCCCGAAGCGAAGGCGTCCGAGACGAAGAGGTCGCGCCCGTTCATCGAGAGCTTGAAGTAGAAGTTGCCGTCCTTTTCGCGGTACTGCTTGAAGAGCGCCTTGACGGCCTTCGCGCTCTTTGCTTGAGCGGCGGGCGCGTCGGCCTGCGTGAAGCTCTTGAGCCCCACGGCCTGCATGAGTTCGGCAAGGAACGGCGTCGCGATCGCGCGGGCCTTGCGGGCGCCTTCCTGAAGGATCTTTTCGATCTCTTCGGGGCGGGCCATGAGCTCTTCGTAGCGGGCGCGCATCGGGCCGATTTCGGCGTCGATCTTGTCGGCGAGGCGCTTCTTGGCTTCGCCCCAGCCGAGACCCGCACGCAGTTCGGCGTGGAACGCTTCGGACTCTTCCTTCGTCGCGAACGCGTCGTAAATCACCGTGAGCGACGTGCTGTCGGGGTCCTTCGGTTCGCCGGGCAGACGGCTGTCCGTCACGATGCGCGAGATCGCTTCGTCGAGCGCTTTGCGGCCGCCTTCGAAGAGCGGAATCACGTTGTTGTAGGACTTGCTCATCTTGCGCCCGTCAAGCCCCGGAAGAACTTCGATCTCCGAGCCGCCCGTAGCCACGGGCATCGAGAAGAAGGGCTTTTCGGGAGTGGCGTAGAGGAAATTGAATCGGGTGGCGACGTCGCGCGCCATTTCCAGATGCTGGAGCTGGTCGTGCCCGACGGGAACTTCGTCGGCGTTGAACATGAGAATGTCGGCCGCCATCAGAATGGGGTAGCAGAAAAGCCCCATCGAGACGTCCGCATCGGGATCGCGCCCCGCGGCCACCGCCTGGTCGACGGCCGCCTTGTAGGCGTGCGCGCGGTTCATTTGGCCCTTGCCCGTCGAGCAGGTGAGGAGCCAATTGAGCGTGGGGATTTCCGGAATGTCGCTCTGGCGGTAGAAGACGACGCGCTCGGGATCGAGCCCGGCGGCAAGCCACGTGGCCGCAATCTGCAGACGGCTGCGTGCGATGCGGGCCGGATCCTGGCACTTGATGAGCGCGTGGAGGTCGGCCATGAAGAAGAAGCTCTCCGTGTCGGGGTTGCGGCTGTCGCGGATGGCCGGACGGATGGCGCCGACGTAGTTGCCGATGTGGAGAGTACCGGTCGTATTGATGCCGGTGAGAACGCGCTTTTTCATGTAAAACCTTTTTGGGTGGGGCCGAAGGGCCGCGTGTCGTTCGGACGTGAGATTGAAATGATATACCCCGAGCTCTCTTCGGTCGGAGAGGAAACCCCGGGGGCGCGCGGAGCGCGCCTATGAAAAAGGCCGCGCCTCAACGTCGGTCGAGGGCGGCCCGATGGAATTACCGGTGATTCAAGTCGGCTCAGAGACCGGCGGCGGCACGCAGAATTTCGGCCTTGTCGGTCTTTTCCCAGGTGAATTCGGGTTCTTCACGGCCGAAGTGACCGTAAGCGGCCGTCTTCGAGAAGATGGGACGACGCAGGTCGAGCATCTTGATGATGCCGCGCGGGCGAAGGTCGAAGTGGGCGCGAACGAGCTCGGCGATCTGGGCGTCGGGAATGACACCCGTGCCGTTCGTGAAGACGGTGATGTTCATCGGTTCGGCCACGCCGATGGCGTAGGCGACCTGAACCTGGCACTGACGGGCAAGACCCGCGGCCACGATGTTCTTGGCCACGTAGCGGCAGGCGTAGGCGGCGGAACGGTCGACCTTCGTCGCGTCCTTGCCGGAGAAGGCGCCGCCGCCGTGGGGGCAGTAGCCGCCGTAGGTGTCGACGATGATCTTGCGACCCGTCAGACCGCAGTCGCCCTGCGGACCGCCCACGACGAAGCGACCGGTCGGGTTGATGAGGAAGCGCGTGCCTTCGAGCCATTCGGCGGGGATCACGGGCTTGATGATCTCTTCGACGATGCCTTCGATGAATTCGGGCTTCATCACCTTGCCGTCCGACATTTCGGGGGCGTGCTGCGAGGAGATGACGATCGTGTCGCAACCGACGGGACGGCCGTCGCGGTAGCGCAGCGTCACCTGGCTCTTGGCATCGGGACGCAGATAGGAGAGCGTGCCGTTGCGGCGCACGATGCTCTGGCGTTCCATGAGGCGGTGCGCGTAGTAGATCGGCGCGGGCATGAGCGTCGGCGTTTCGTCGCAGGCGTAGCCGAACATGAGACCCTGGTCGCCGGCGCCGAGGTTGAGCTCGTCGTCCATGGCGTGGTCGACCCCCTGCGCGATGTCGTTCGACTGCTTGTCGTAGCCGACGAGCACGGAGCAACCCTTGTGGTCGATGCCGTATTCGGTGTTGTCGTAACCGATGCGCTTCAGAACGTTGCGGGCGAGATCGATGTAGTCGACGACGGCGTTCGTGGTGATTTCACCGGCCATGACGACAAGGCCCGTCGTGCAGAGGGTTTCGGCCGCAACGCGGCTCATGGGGTCCTGCGCGAGGCAGGCGTCGAGGACGGCGTCGGAGATCTGGTCGGCAACCTTGTCGGGATGCCCTTCGCTGACGGATTCGGAAGTGAAAAGATATTCGCTGGCCATATGCCACGCTCTCCAAAAAGGAAGTTATGGAAGGCAGCGCCTAACGCCATGGCAAACGGTCACGTGCGATCAGACGCTTTAGCGGAATTTGTGTTCGCCCCGCAAGTTGTCTTGTTAACTCGGCGATTGACGGATATTACCGCTTCACGCTTCGTCGTGCCACTCGGAAACGCCCCGGATTTTGCGTAGGGCGTCGGACTGGGCGCCTTCATCGCTCTGGTAAACATGCGTTCGTTTCGGGGGAAGATGCGAGTTGACGTGTAGACGCCGACGTACGACGCGGTTTCTCGTACGAAGAGCGCTGGGGTAAAATCATCCGTTTGAACCATTTCATCATCTCGAGAGGTTAGACGGATGCAGGTGCTCCTGAAGCTCGTCGCCCGCCTGCCGTTGCGCGTGTTGCAAACGTTGGGGGCCGGCATCGGCGAACTTACCTTCTGGTGCTCGCCGGGGTATCGGAGGCGTACGCGCGAAAACCTCCGACACGCCGGGTACGACGACCCGGCGCTTTTTTCCAAGGTCGGACGCAATGCGGGTCGCCAGGCGATGGAAAGCCTCTGGGTTTGGTATCGGCCCGCGGCCGACGTCGTCAAGCGCGTCGAAGCGACCGAAGAGGCCGAAGCGCTTATCGGCCGCGCCATGCGCGGGGATCGTCCCGTCGTTTTCATGACGCCGCACGTCGGCTGCTTCGAGGTGCTGCCCGTTTGGCTCGCGCATCGGTTTTTCGCGGAAACGAAGCGCAACATCACGATCCTCTACCGGCCGCCGAAAAAAGAGGTGCTTCGCCGCATCGTGGGGGAAGCCCGACAGGCGCCCGGGATCGAAGCCGTGCCCACGAACCTCGCGGGCGTCAAGCGCGTCATCCGCAATCTGCGACTCGGCCACACGTTCGGCGCTTTGCCCGACCAGGTCCCGTCGCAGGGCGAAGGGGTGTGGGCCGACTTTTTCGGTCGTCCCGCCTACACGATGACGCTGCCCGTCAAAGTGGCCCGACAGTTCGACGCCGTGCGCATTTTCGCCTGGGGCGTGCGCACGGGCGACGGCTGGCGCCTCGAAGCCGAGGAGTGGACCGAACCTCTGAGCGGCGACCCCCGCGAGGACGCCCGCCTCATGAACCGTCGGATCGAGGAGATCGTCCGACGCCTTCCCGAGCAATACGCCTGGAGCTACAACCGCTACAAGGTGCCCCGCGGCGCCCTGCCGCCTCCGGGCGACGCGCGGTGACGAGCGGCAAGGAACAACGCCATGAACAATGCTTTCGCCCGTTTGTGGGTGGCGCTCATTCGCGCCATGCACGGGCTTTCCATGAAGAATCGAACCCGTCTGGCACGGTTGGCCGCACGGATTCTTTGGTACGCCGTTCCCAAGCGTCGTCACGTGACGCTTACGAACCTTCGGCTTTGCTTTCCGGAGCTGAGCGAGGAAGAGCGCGTCGAACTCGCCGAACGCATCTACGTGCGTCTCGGTCGTGCGGCGATCGACCACGGCACGCTCTGGGTCGGAAGCCGCGAAGAGGTGCGGGAGTTCGTGAAGTTCGAAGGGCTCGAGCACTTGCTCGACGAGAAGAACCGTCCCGTGATCGTGGTCGCTCCGCACTTTGCGGGGCTCGACGCGGCGGGGATCGCGCTCAACACCTACGTGCGCGGCGTGTCGCTCTATCAGCCGCAGAGCAATCCCGTTTGGGACAAGGCCATGCTCGAGGGGCGCAAGCGCTTCTCGGACCCGGTGCTCGTCGCAAAGAGCAACTCGAGCGACCTGCGTCCCGTGCTTCGGGCGATGAAGGATGGGCTTCCCTTCTATTACCTCCCCGACATGGACCACGGGCGCCGCAATTCGATTTTCGTTCCGTTTTTCGGGGTCGAAGCGGCGACCCTGCCGATGGTGTCCCGTCTGGCGCGCTTGACGCGCGCCAAGGTCCTCTGGTGCATCGCCACGATGACGGAGACGGGCTACGCCGTGACGATTTCGCCGCCCCTGGTAAATTTCCCGACCGACGACCCCGAAGCGGACACGCTGCGCATCAACCGCGAACTCGAAGCGTGGGTGAGAAAGCAGCCCGATCAGTACCTGTGGGTGCACCGCCGCTTCAAGACGCGCCCCGAGGGCGAGGCGTCGGTGTACTGAACGCTCGTTGGGAGGAAAGCACGTGAAGTTTTGGAAAATGCACGGAGCGGGGAACGACTTCGTCGTCGTGCTTTCGCTCGAAGGCCCCTGCGGACTGGATGCGGACGACATCCGCTTTCTCGCGGACCGGCGCCTCGGCGTCGGGTGCGATCAGGTGCTGGTTGCGGAACCCCCGCGCGCGGGAGGCGACTGCGTCTATCGCATTTTCAATCCCGACGGGGGCGAGGTCGAGCACTGCGGCAACGGATCGCGCTGCCTCGGAAAGCTCCTCCTCGATCTCGGTCTTACCGAAGAGGCGGGCACGGCCCGTCTCGAAACCCGAAAGGGCACGGTCGAGGTGCAAAAAACGGCGCTCGGGCTTCGGGCCGCCGTCGGAAAGCCCGACTTTCGTCCCGAAGCGCTTCCCTTCGTACCCGAGGGCGAAGCGATCGGGCGTCGCGCGGAGGCCGAAGTTCATCGGCTGGCGCTTCCCTCGGAGAGCGTCGACTTCATTCCCGTATCCATCGGAAATCCCCATGCCGTGATCTTTTGCGACGCGGTGCGGGAAGCGCCCGTAACGACGCTCGGGCCGCGAATCGAGACGCACGCCGCCTTTCCGCAGGGCGTCAACGTCGAATTCGTCGAGATCGTCGACCGCGCGCACGTTCGCTTTCGCGTCTGGGAGCGCGGCGCGGGCGAGACGCCCGCCTGCGGCACGGGGGCGGCCGCTTCCGTGGCGGCCGGCATTCGGTCGGGGCTTCTCGATCGGCGGGTCGACGTCGAAACGCCCGGCGGGCTTCTTCGCGTCGAGTGGCCGAGCGACGACGCGTCGCTTCTTCTCACGGGGCCGGCCGAGCTCGTTTTCGAGGGCAACCTCGACATGACCGCGTGAGCGGTCGGTTTTCCGGTTTCGTTTCGTCCCTGTAGTAGGATGGAGCATCGATTTTTTCGGGGCGCCCGCGCGGCTTTCCGCACGCGGCATCCCCATTGGAACACACGAACATGATTGATCTCATTCTGAAGAAGGGGAAGGAAAAATCCCTCCTTCGTCGTCACCCCTGGGTCTACGACACGGCCGTGATGCGCCTCACCGGGCGGCCCGAATCGGGCGAAACGGTGTGCGTGCGCGGGCACGACGGACGCTTTCTTGCGTGGGCGGCCTTTTCGCCCGCTTCGACCCTGCGCGCCCGCTGCTGGTCCTTCCGCGAAGAGGATGTGATCGACGCGGCCTGGTTCGAGCAGCGCATTCGCGACGCCGTCGAAGCCCGCGAACCGCTTCGCGCCCGAGCGAGCGCCCTGCGTCTCGTTTTCGGCGAAGCCGACGGCCTGCCCGGTCTCATCGTGGACCGGTACGGCGACTTCCTCGTCACGCAGTTCCAGTCGGCGGGCGTCGAACGCCACCGCGAACTCCTCGCGGACCTTCTGATGAAGGTGACGGGCGCGCGCGGCGTGTTCGACCGTTCGGACGCCGCCACGCGTCGTCGCGAAGGGCTTGAAGTGCGCATGGAAAATCTCCGCGGCGAAGAGCCCCCGGCCGTGATCGAAGTCGAAGAAGACGGCGTTCGCTACGGCGTCGACGTTCGCATCGGGCACAAGACGGGCTTTTACGTCGACCAGCGCGAAAGCCGCCTGACGGCGCAGCGGGTTGCGGAAGAATTCCGCCGCACGCACGGGCGCGGCCTTCGCGCGCTCAACTGCTTCTGCTACACGGGCGGCTTCTCGCTCGCGCTTTTGAAGGGCGGTGCGGACGAAGTCGTCTCCGTCGACTCCTCGCAGGACGCGCTCGACATGGCCGCCGAAAACGTGAAGCGCAACGGCTTCGACGAAGCAAAGGCGAAGTTCGTCTGCGCCGACGTCTTCGCGTTCCTGCGCGAGCTGCGCGACAAGGGCGAAACGTTCGACCTCGTGATCCTCGACCCGCCGAAGTTCGCCTCGAGTCACTATCATGTCGACCGTGCCGCCCGCGCCTACAAGGACATCAATCTGAACGGTCTGCGCCTGCTCGCTCCCGGAGGCCGGCTCTTCACGTTCTCGTGTTCGGGTGCCATCGACGTCGATCTTTTCCAGAAGATCGTGGCGGGCGCCGTGTTCGACGCCGGCGTCAACGCCTGGGCGGTCGGGCGCTTCGGCGGCGGGGCGGATCATCCGCTCCTCATGACGTATCCGGAAGGGGAATATCTGAAGGGGCTCGACCTCTTGGTCCGTCCCTGATTCGAACGGAGGTATCGACGATGCAGGTTGAAGAAATGCAGGAACCGGACATTCCGGTCACGATTCTCACGGGCTTTCTCGGGGCGGGCAAGACGACGCTCCTCAATCGCATTCTGACGGAAGATCACAAGCATCGAATTGCGATCATCGAAAACGAATTCGGGCCCGAGAACATCGACAACGAACTGATCGTTCAGTCGGACAAGGAGCAGATCGTCTCGATGAACAACGGGTGCGTGTGTTGCACGATCCGCGGCGACCTCTCGCGCGTGCTCACCGATCTTCGCCACAAGCGGGATCGCGGTGAAATCGCGTTCGACTACGTCGTCATCGAAACGACCGGCGTGGCGAATCCCGGTCCCGTCGCACAGACCTTCTTCATGGACGACGCGGTGGCGCCCTATTTCCGTCTCGACGGCGTGGTGACGGTCGTCGACGCGAAGCACGGTTCGGCCACGCTCGACGCGGAAGCGCCCGCGCGCGATCAGGTCGGGTTCGCTGACCGGATTCTCCTCTCCAAGTGCGACCTCGTGACGGAGGAAGAAGCGAGCGCGCTCGAAGCGCGTCTGCGTCAGATGAACGCCCGCGCGCCGATCCGCCGCGTCGACATGGGGAAGTGCCCCGTCGAAGAAGTGCTCGACATTTCGGGCTTCAACATGAACGACGTGCTCGACGTCGATCCGACCTTCTTCAACGAAGGCCATCACCACCATCACGACGACGACATCCACAGCTTCGTCTTCGACACGGACCGCGCGTTCGATCCGATGAAGCTCGAGCGCTATTTCATGTCGCTCACGAGCGTCTACGGCGAGGATCTGCTCCGCTACAAGGGCGTACTCAACCTTCAGGGTTCGCCCAACCGCGTGGTCGTTCAGGGCGTGCACATGCTCGCCGTCTCCGACGTGCTCGGCCCCTGGGGCGATCGCAAGCCGACTTCCCGTCTCGTCTTCATCGGGCGCAATCTCCCCGAAGAAGCGATTCGCCGCGGCCTGCAAACCTGCCTCGTCTGAGTGCGATTCGTCGGGGCGGACGAGCGGTCGGCCCCGACGAAAGCTTTTGAAGGATCCTAACAAAACGACAAGAAAAATCCCTTCGCTCTATGGAACGCGGGGACGATTTCCTGTATAAAGCCTGTTTGATTTTTTTCAAAAGCTTTGCGCCCTTCGAGGGCCGCAGGGCACGATGCGATCGTGCGGATTCCGAGAAATCCGCCGATTGACTTTCAACCTTCACGAATTTTCGGCTAGGAACAGAAATGGGCGGGAAGAAACTACTTACGGCGGAAGAAATCCTCCAGATGTCCGACGACGACTACATGGACGAGCGTCAACTCGCTTTCTTCCGTCAGCGGCTCCTCGACATGGAGGCCGAACTTCGGGCCAACGCGGGTCAGACGACGGTGAACCTTCGTGAAACGAACGTGGTTCCCGATCCCGCGGACCGCGCCACGATCGAAGAAGAACACGCGCTCGAGCTGCGCACGCGCGATCGCGAACGCAAGCTTCTGAAGAAGGTTCAGGCGGCTCTCCAGCGCATCGAGAACGGCGACTACGGCTACTGCGAAGAGACGGGCGACCCGATCGGCGTGGCGCGCCTCATGGCCCGTCCGACCGCCACCCTGTCGCTTGAAGCGCAGCAGCGCCGCGAACTCAAGCAGAAGATGTACGGCGACTGATCCGCTTTCGGGGCCGACCTGCCAGAGACCAATGACGGCACGACCGCATGCTCGCGCGAGCTTCGGCCGTGCCGTTTTGCTTTTCGGAGACTGTTATTCATGAAAGACGACGCCCTTCTTGAGGACGACCCCGTTCGCTCCGCCCGCCTCGGCCGCGTGAAGCGCCGCGCCGCGGCCCCCGAACCCTTCCGACCGAAGCTCTGGCTCCTTGACCTCGACGACACGGTGCTCGGCTCGTCGCGCGGACTTTTGCACGCGATTCACCTCCGGATGAACGCCTTCATCATGGAGCGGCTCGGGCTCCCGGAAGCGCAGGCCGAAGCGCTTCGCACGCAGTACTGGGAAGAGTACGGGTCGACCTTCCTCGGCATGTGGCAGAACCACGGCGTCGATCCTCGGGAGTTTCTGCCCGCCACGCACGATTTCGATTTCGCCCCCTACGTCTCCTGCGAGGGCGATCCGAAGCAGGCCCTCCAGAAGCTCCCGGGACGCAAAGTGGTCTTTACGAACGGGCCGCGCAACTACGCGGACGCGGTCCTCAAGGCGATGGGGATGTCGGACTTTTTCGACGCCGAAGTGACGAGTACCGAGATGCGGCTTTTCGGCGACTGGCGGCCGAAACCCAATGCGTCGATGTTCGTCGCCGCGTGCGCGCGCTTCGGCGTCTCGCCCCGCGAGACGGTGTTCGTCGACGACAGCCCCATGAATCTCAAAGCAGCCGCCCGCGCGGGGCTTACGACCGTGTGGTGTACGGGCTATAGACGGGCGGCCGGAAAGCTCCCGTGGCGAAAAGCCTATCCGTACGTCGATCACGTCGTCGGGCACGTGCGCGAGCTGCCGAAGCTTTTCGGTACGCGGAACGCGTCGCAGGGGCGCCGTGAGCGCCGCGAACTCGTGTGAGGAGTCGACCCATGCGCCTCTTTTCCCGACTGTGGCAGGGCGTCGACGCGATGCGACGCTTTTGCGCCAACGCTCTTTTTCTCGTCCTTCTGATTGCGCTCGCGGCGTTCGCCTACATGGCGACGCGCCCCGCGGGCGGCATTCCGCCGGGGACGGTGCTTGTGCTCGCGTTCGACGGCACGGTCTCGGAGACGGCTCCGACGCCGCCCCGATCGGTGGCGGACGTGCGTCGGATGCTCGACGTCGAGCGCGGCTCGACCCGTCTGCTCGACGTGACGGAGGCGCTTGCGGCCGCCAAAGACGACGCGTCGATTGCGGGCGTGGTGCTCGATCTGGAAAATCTGTCGGGGATCGGTTTGGCTTCGGCCCGCGCGATCGGCAAGGCCATCGACGACTACAAGCGCGAAACGGGGCGGCCCGTCCTGGCGTGGGGGAGTGCCTTTACCCAAGGGGCCTACGCCGTGGCGGCGCATGCCGACGAAGTGTACGTGCACCCCATGGGGACCGTGGAGTTGAAGGGCCTGACGGGGCGAAGCCTCTACTGGGGCGAATTTTTGAAGCGCCTCTCCGTGGAGGTCGATGTCTATAAGGCGGGCGTCTATAAGAGCGCTCCGGAAGCGTTCCTCTTCGGGGCGCCCTCCGAAGAGGCCCTCGAAGCGCAGCGCGGGTACCTGGAGCCCGCCTGGCAGCGGCTGACGACCGACATCGAATCGGCCCGCGGCGCCCGCACGGGGGTCGTGAACGCGTGGATCGACCAACTCGTTTCGGGCCGCGGGAAGGCCCTTTCCGACCCCCTGGGGGCCCTGAAAGACGCGGGGCTCGTCACGGGCGTCATGACCCGCGACGCGTTCGTCGAACACGCCGCGGCGAAGTTCGGCTCGACCCCCGACGATCTGCAGATCGTCGACTACCGCGACTACCTCGCCGTTCTGCCCGGGCTTCCCGCCGCGGATGCGTACGTGGCGCTCGTGACGGCCGAAGGGGAAATCTCCAACGAGCCCGCCGTCGGCGGCATCGTGGCGGGCGAACTCATCGCGCTGCTCGACGAAGCGGCTTCCGCTCCCGAAACGAAGGCGATCGTCCTTCGCATCAACACGCCCGGGGGCGACGCGCTTGCCGCCGAAGAGATTCGCGAAAAGATCGAGGCGATCCGCAAGAAGGGTCTCCCCGTCGTCGTCTCGATGGGGGATGCGGCCGCATCGGGCGGCTACTGGCTGAGCGCCGCGGCCGACGTTGTCGTCGCGGACCCGCTGACGCTCACGGGCTCGATCGGCGTATTCGCTCTGGCGCCCAATTTCGCTCCCTTGTTGGAGAAGTTCGACGTCGGCGCGGGCGGCTGGTCGACGGGGCCCGCGGCGGAGTTCGGCTCGGTGCTGAGTCCGCGCGACAAGGCCGAGCGCGCGCTCTATCAGGCGGGGGTCGATCGCGTCTATGCGAACTTCCGTTCGATCGTGGCGCGCGGCCGCAACCTCTCGCCCGAGGCGGTCGAAGCCGCGGCGGGCGGCCGGGTGTGGCTCGGCGAAGACGCGAAGCGCCTGGGTTTGGTCGACGCGCTCGGCACGCTCGACGACGCCGTGTTGATCGCCGCCGAACGCGCGGGGCTCGGCGAAAATCCCGCCGTCCTTCTCTTCGATCCGATCGAAGAGGGCTGGGGGCGGTGGCTTGCGCCCGTCCTGAACGGCGTTCTCGGCGATGCGGTGCGCACGCAGGCACCCGCCCTGGAGGCGTTTCAGGCGCTTCGGTACGCCGACGGCCTCTTTTCCGCCTGGGAGCGCCGGGTGCTCGCTTCGCCCGGTCGGGCGATCGTCTGGACGCCCGAGGCGCGCGTGAGTCTCTGAGTGGGCCGCGAGCAGCCCGCAACAAAAAAGCCGGCCCCGAAAGGCCGGCTTTTTTTTAAGTCCGATCGGTCAGTGACCGCCGCACACGGGGCACGAACGGCGACGGCGGCAGCGGACGGTTTCGAATTCGCCCGCGAGCAGGTCGATCATCAGGAGCTTCCCGACCCAGGGCGAGGGAAGGCCCGCCGCGAGGCGCAGCGCTTCGGCGGCCTGCAGGGTGCCCACCAGCCCGGTGAGCGGCGAAAAGACGCCGAGCGCGGAGGCCTTCTGGTCGTTCGCGGCATCGTCCTCGTCGAAGAGGCACCGATAGCAGGGCGACGCTTCGTCGCGGAAGTCGAACACCGAGAGCTGACCCGAAAAGCGAACGGCGGAGCCGAAAACGAGCGGCTTGCGCGCCTTCAGGGCCGCACGGTTCACGCTCTGACGCGTGGCGAGGTTGTCCGAGCAGTCGAGCACGATGTCGACCGTGTCGAGCACGTCGGCGAGCGTCTTTTCGTCGAGGTAGGTGCCGATCGGCGTCACCTCCACGGCCGGGTTGTAGCGGGGAAGCACCCGGGCGGCGTTTTCCGCCTTATTGACGCCGAGCGCTTCTTCGCCGTGCAGGAGCTGGCGCGAAAGGTTCGTGACGGACACCGTATCGGGGTCCGCGACCGTGATGCGACAGCCGCCCGAAGCGGCGAGGTAGGTGAGAGCGGGCGAACCGAGGTCGCCCGCTCCGATGACGAGAAAACGGGCGTCGGCGATGCGTTCCATCCCTTCCCGGCCGAGTTCGGCAAGGAGGGTTTGGCGCGACAGGCGCTCGGCAATGGCATCGAAGCGGTGGGGAGTCATGGCGTAAGGCTCTTCGTTGACGGATTATTTGTCGGTTTTCGCGTCCGATCGGGTTTCGGACTTCGAGGCGTCGTTCTTCTTGGCGGCGCGCTCTTCGGCACGAAGCTTTTTCACGACGCTTTGCGGCTGCCCGCGGTACTTGCTCGTAACCACGGGCTTGCCCTTCAGATAGGCCATGGCCTGCTGAAGCTGCCAGTCCTTTTCGTCGCCGAAAAGGTACATGTAGTCGGGCGCCTTTTCGGCGTTCGTATCGTCGTACGGCAGATCGTCGGCCAGGTCGCCTTCCTGATTCTTCAGGTGATGCGCGAGATCGGCCTCGCGGATCTGGAAGGTGGGGTAGTTCCCTTCGGGCGTGTCGTCGACGTAGATGTCGGGAGCGATGCCGCGGGCCTGAATCGAGCGGCCCGACGGCGTGTAGTAGCGCGCGGTCGTCAGCTTGACGGCCACGGCCTTGTCGCCGAAGCTCATCGGCAGAATGGTCTGCACGGAGCCCTTGCCGAAGGAGCGGTCGCCCATGAGGGTCGCGCGCTTGTGGTCCTGCAGAGCGCCCGCCACGATTTCGGAGGCCGAGGCGGAGGACGAGTTGATGAGCACCACCATCGGTACGGTCTTCACGACGGAGGGCAGCTGCGCGAGCGCCTTGACGGCGTTGCCCGCACGGTAGTCGGATTCGATCGCCTTGAAGGTGTAATCGGACTGCGGCGCGCGTCCCTTCGTGGAGACGATGTCCGCGTTGTGCGGCAGGAAGGCCGCGGAAACGCCGATGGCCGCCTGCAGGAGACCGCCCGGGTCGTTGCGCAGGTCAAGGACGAGCCCCTTGAGGTTCCCGGACTTTTCGAGTTCGACGAGTCGGGCGGCGAGGTCCTCGGCCGTACGCTCCTGGAACTGCGTGATGCGGATGTAGCCGAGGTTGTCGGCGAGCTTCTGCATCTTCACGGATTGGGTTTTGATCACGGCACGTTCGAGGTTGAACGTGATGGGCTTCATTTCACCCTTGCGGGCGACCTCGAGACGGATCTTCGTCTTCGGTTCGCCGCGCATCAGCTTGACGGCGTCCGTAAGCGAAAGTTCGGCCGTCGCTTCGCCGTCGATGCGGGTGATGATGTCGCCCGCGCGAATGCCGGCACGCGCTGCGGGCGTATCGTCGATCGGGGAAATGACGCGTACGCCCGCGGCATCCTTGGTGACCTCGATGCCGAGGCCGCCGAAGGAGCCCTGCGTCGCTTCGTTCATGTCCTTGAACCCGTCGACGTCGAGGTAGCTCGAATGCGGGTCGAGACCGCTCACCATGCCTTCGACGGCCGACTGCAACAGCTGACGGTCTTCGACTTCGTCGACGTAGTAGTCCTTGACGGCGTTGAAGACGCTCGTGAACTGGCGGATTTCCTGCAGGGGAAGCGTCGAGCTGTTTTTCTCGGCGTAGGCTTGAATGCCGACGCTCGCGAGAGCGCCCGCGAACATGCCGGCGCAGATAAGAGAAATGGCGCGAAGTTTGTGCATGGTGGTTGGGCCCCGCAACGGGGCGCGTAAAGGTTGTGCGGCGCCTTCCGACGGAGGGCGCCCGTGGTCGCTTACTTGGCGGAAAGCCAGGGCGACGGGTCGACGGGCTTGCCGCCGCGGCGAATTTCGAAGTATAAGCCCGGCTCGTCGTCGCCCCCGGAGGCGCCCACGGAGCTAATTGTTTCGCCTTGTTTGACCCGGTCGCCGACGTTTTTGAAGATGGATTCGTTGTTGGCGTAGACCGAGAGGTACGTGTTGCCGTGGTCGACGATGACGAGGTTGCCGTAACCGCGAAGCCAGTCCGCGAAGACGACGGTCCCCGGCGCGCAGGCGACGACTTCCGCGCCTTCGGGGGCGCGGAAGAGCAGGCCCTGCCACCTGGCCGAGCCCGTGCGCTGCGAGCCGAAGCGCGCGACGATGCGACCCGCGACCGGACGGGAGAGTTTCCCCTTGAGTTTCGCGAAGTTCGTCCCAGGCGCGGGTTGACGCACGACGGGGCGCGAATTCTTCTTTTTCGCTTCTTCTTCGGCCTTTTTCTGAGCGGCCGCTTCCGCGGCGCGTTCCGCCGTGAGGCGCTTGTCGATCGAGGCGACGAGACTGCCGAGGCGTGCCTGGTCCTTTGTGAGTTTGTCGATCGCGGCCTGCTGGGAGGCGATTTCTTTCTTCAGCTTGGAGGCAGCGGCCTGTCGGTCCTTTTTCTCCGAGAGGAGCTCTTTGCGGCTCTTCTCTTCGTCGCGCGCGATGCGGGCGAGTTCGGACTGACGCGACTGCGTTTCGTCGGCCACGCTGCGGATTTTTTGGTGCTTCTCTTCGAGCTCGGCGACCGCGCGCGTCTGCGCGCGGGCGAGGTAACGCAACTGCGCCGCTTCGAGCGTGAGCGTGTTGGGGTTGGAGCCGTCGAGCAGGGTCTGCCAGCTCTCGCGCCGCGAATGGACGTACTGGGCGCGGGCGATCTGCCCGACGAGCGACTCGGCCCGTTGAAGCTCTTCCGAGACGTTTCGACCGTCGCGCTTCAGGTTTTGCAACTGGCGCTCCACGGTGCGTCGTTCAGTTTTGAGGTCGCGCAGTCGGCGGTTGGCTTCCGAGATGGCCTGATCGGCCTTCTGCAGAGCCCGGTCTGCCGCTTCCTGACGGGCTTCCTTTTCGGAGAGCTCCTTTTGCAGCGCCACGAGGCGCTGGTCCACCGAGGCCTTTTCGTTTTCGGCTTTCGACTTTTCCTTTTCCGTCTGCAGCGACTTGCGTACGGGCGCCTTGGCCGTGCTCGTCGATTTGCGGGCGGCGGACTTTCGGGTCGTCGACTTGCTCGTCGTGCTCGACTTTCGGGTCGTCTGCGTTTTCTTCGTCGTCGTGCTCTTTTTCGTCGAGGCGGAGGACTTTTTCGTGCTCGTCGCGCGCTTCTTGGCCGTCTGCGTGTCGGCCGCGGCGACTTGATAGGCCGCGTCAAGCCGCGGAGTCGCGGCGGGCAACGCCGGGCTCGGGCCCGTCATGAGCGTGAAACTCAGACCGGCGGCAAGGAAAAGTCGAAAAGAGGTCACGGGGCGCTCGATATCGAAAAGAGTTCGCGGCGCGACGGGCGGAATCCGCGTCCGCAGTCCGCGCGGGACGGCTCCGAGCGGGAAGGCTCGGGGGTAAAGAACGTTGAGTTCGTTCCGAGGCATTTTATAATCTCCTCCTTTCGAACACCAATTTTTGGGGCAGTCAATGCTTTCCTTTCTTCTCGACAACGTGTTGCTTCTGACCGTGATCGTGCTGACGATCGTCGCGCTGCTTCTTCCCGCTTTCATGCAGCGTCGTTACGGGCCGCAGATCACGCCCCAGGAAGCCACGAAGCTCATCAACAAAGAGCACGCTCAGGTGATCGACGTGCGCAAGCCCGCCGAATACAAGAAGGGACACATTGCGCGCGCCGTCAATATGCCCGTCGATACGATCCAGAACCGTCTCGGCGACCTCTCCCGCGAGCGTCCCGTTCTCCTCGTCGACCGTACGGGGGGCGATGCGCGCACGGCGGCCCGTCTGCTTCGCGGCGTGGGCTTCACGAAGGTTTACGTGCTCGAAAACGGCATGTTCGCCTGGGCGAAAGAAAACATGCCGCTCGAAGCTTGAATTTCGACGAAACCGTCCCCATTTAAGTAAGCAATGCACACTGCGGTTCGCGGGCTCTTTGCCGGAACCCCGAACCCATCCACTTCCGGCGCTCGGCTTCGTCGACGCCGCAACCACAAAAAGGTGAAATCATGGCCGAAAACGAAAACGCTCAGCCCCAGGAAACGCCGGCTCAGGACGCCGCCCAGGAAGCCCAGCCCGTCTTCCAGCTTCAGCGCTGCTACCTGAAGGACGCTTCCCTTGAAATGCCGCACGCGCCCGAAATCCTTCTCGAGCCGCAGCAGAGCGCCCCGCAGGTGGACATCCAGTTCGAAGTGAGCCAGCGCGTTCTCGGCAACGACCTCTTCGACGTGACCGTGCGCGGCACGGTGACGGTGACCGCGGGCGAAAAGACCGTGATCCTCGTCGAAGGCAAGCAGTCGGGCATCTTCGCGATCCGCGGCATTCCCGCCGACGGCCTGCAGCACGTCACGAACGTGCTCTGCCCGTCGATGGTCTACCCGTACCTCCGTGCCAACATCGCCGACCTGATGACGCGCGCCAATCTGCCGCCCGTCCACATGCCCGAAGTGAACTTCGAAGTGCTCTATCAGCAGCGCCTCGCTCAGGCTCAGGCCGAAATGGCCGCCCAGCAGCAGCCCGCCAACAGCTGAGAAGACTGACGTTGCGCGTCGTCGGACGGTCGCGCTTCAAGTCTGCGGGGAGACGGTCGCGTATCGCCTCCCTTTTTCTTTTCCCTTTTGCCGCTTGCGCCGCGGGGCTCTCGCGGCGCCGTAGGGCGCTTTCTCCCTCTTTGGTAGCGTTTCGGTCGGGGCGCCGAGTTGCTACAATCGAAAAATCCGCCGGTTGTCGCAACCGGTCGTTCGACCTCACTCAACGGGACGCAACAGAACATGATCCGAATTCTCCTCATCGATGACCACACGCTCTTTCGCAGCGGGGTGAAGGCGCTTCTGCAGCGTCAGGCCGACTTCAAAGTGGTCGGCGAGGCGAGCGACGGACTTGAGGGCGTCAAGCTCGTCGAGCAGGTCGAAGCCGACGTCGTGTTGCTCGACGTCGACATGCCGAGCATGAACGGGCTCGAAGCGCTTGCTCAGATTCGCGAGACGCACCCCGATCTGGCGGTCCTGATGCTCACGGTGAGCGAAGACTGCGAAATCCTCGGCGAATGCCTCAAGCTCGGCGCTCGCGGGTACCTCCTCAAGAAGATCGATCAGGACTTCCTCCTGCGCTCGATCCGCCTTGCGTATCAGGGCGACAGCGTCATCTCGCCGCAGATGATGTCGAAGTTCGTGAGCCAGATGTCCGACCCCGATCAGGGGCGCAGCCGCACCGCCTATCCCGGGCAGGATCCCTCGGTGCTCACGCGCCGCGAACGTCAGACGCTCGCCTGGTTGGCCCGCGGCGTCTCGAATAAGGAAATCGCCCGCGCGCTTTGCCTCGCCGAGTCGACGGTCAAGGTGCACGTGCAGAGCATCCTGCGCAAGCTCAACCTCTCGAGCCGCGTTCAGGCCGCGATTTACGCGATCGAACACAAGATCGACAAGGAGCTCTGAGGAATTCCGAGCGGACGCCCGACCCCGAAGCGGGGCGGGGCCGCGTCAAAAAGAAAAGGGCGGAAAGCGCGTACGGTGCTTCCCGCCCTTCGTCGTTTTCGGGTTGCTCAAACGCCGCCCGCGTACCCGTTCTGACGCCAGGCTTCGAACACGGTGACGGCCACGGTGTTCGAGAGGTTGAGCGAGCGGTTGTCGGGACGCATCGGGAGGCGAATGCGCTGCGACTCGGGGAAGCGCTCCCGAACGGCTTCGGGAAGGCCCTTGCTTTCCGAGCCGAAGACGAACCAGTCGCCCGGGCGGAAATCCATGCGGGCAAAGGGTGTGCTCCCTTTGGTCGTCATGGCGAACATGCGTTCGGGATCGGGCTTCTCGGCTTCGAGGAACGCCTCGAACGAATCGTGCACCTTGAGCGTGGCGTACTCGTGGTAGTCGAGCCCCGCCCGCTTCATCTGCTTGTCTTCGAGCGTGAAGCCCAGGGGACGGATCAGGTGCAGCTCGCACCCGGTGTTCGCGCAGAGGCGAATGACGTTGCCCGTATTGGGCGGGATTTCCGGGGCGACGAGAACAACGTGGAACATCAGTAATCTTCGTTGGAAAGCGCTTCGCGCATGCGGCGCAGCGCAAGTTTTTCGATTTGTCGGACGCGCTCGGCGGAGATGCCGAATTCGTCGGCGAGCGTCTGGAGCGTCACGGGCTTCACATTGCCGTTTTCGTCCTGATGCAGGTAGCGCGCTTCGATCACGCGGCGGCTGCGTTCGTCGAGCGCCTGAAGCGCCTTTTGAATGCCTTCACCTTCGAGGCGCATGCGGTTTTCTTCTTCGAGCACCGCCTCGGGTTCGTCGCTTTCGCGCGTGAGCCAGTCCGAGGGCGTGAAGGAGCCTTCGTCGTCGTCCCGGGAGGAGCCTCCCGTCGGGGCGTCGAGGCTCGTTTCCTGCCCGTACATGCGCTCTTCCATTTCGAGCACTTCCCGGGGCTTCACGTCGAGCGTGAGCGCGATGCGTTCGGCCTGCTGGTTCGTGAGGGCGTATTGCGGGTCTTCTTTGAGCTGGCGCAGGTTGAAAAAGAGCTTGCGCTGGTTTTTCGTCGTGGCCAGTTTCACGATGCGCCAGTTGCGGATCACGTACTCCTGAATCTCGGAGCGGATCCAGTGCACGGCAAAGGTCATCAGGCGGGCGCCGCGGTCGGGGTCGTAGTGACGAATGGCCTTCATGAGGCCGATGTTCCCTTCCTGGATGAGGTCCGCGTAGGGGAGCCCGTAGCCGAGAAAGCCGCGGGCGATCGAAATGACGAGGCGCAGGTGGCTGAGAATCAGCTGCTGGGCGGCTTCGAGATCGTTTTCGTCGCGCAGTCGCACCGCAAGGTCGTGCTCTTCGTCGGCCGAGAGCATGGGGGCGCGATCGGCGGCCCGCATGAAGGCTTCGAGGTCGCCGAGCTGCCCGACGAGGGCGGGCGTTTTCGGAGGCGTGAAGGGTACGAGCGCGCGGCTCGAGGAGGTCTCTCCGGTTTCGACGGGCGAGACCTCCGTTGCGGGGGCGCGCGCCGCTTTGGCGCGCCGCGCATGTTTGGGACGCGGTTCGGCGTCGAGGACTTCCGGGGCCTCGGGAGCCGTCGCGTCGGGGCGGTTGTCGGTGTCGACCATACGCTCTCTCCCTCAGCGGGCTCCGCCGCGGATCTGACGCCACGTATCGGCGGCGACCGCCGAGGCGACGATGCCCCCAACGACGGCGCAGCCGAGGACGATCCCGAGGCACCAATCCGCGGGAGGGAGCGTCAGAGCAACCGCGGCGTCGTAGAGACTCGCGACGGAAGCGACCGCCCGACCGAAGACGATCAGCCCGATCTTCGTGATTCCGAGAGCCAGAGCGGTCGAGGCGCCCATGAGGAGAAAGCCGCGCCAGGCATAGGGACGCACGGCAAAGGAGGGCGAAGCGCCGAAGAGGTGCAAAGCCCGCATTTCCGAGCGGGCCGATGAACTCGTGAGGCGCACGGCCGTGCCGAGTACGAGCACGACGAGGAGCAGGACGACGGAGCCGAGGCACACGAGCCCCACGTTGGCCGCACGCGTGACGGCCTGGAGCTTCTCGTGCCAGGAAATTTCATAAGGCACGAAGTCGACCCCGCGGATGGCTTCGATCGCTTTGGCGGCCTCTTCGATTTTCGCGTTGCTCACGTCGTTGGCGAGCGTGGCGATCACGATGTCGGGAAGCGGATTGCTCGCGCTCTTGGCGGGCTTGATCCCGAGTCGTTCGTTGAGTTCCGCGTAGGCGTCTTCCTTCTTGATGATGCGGGTCGAGACGACCTCGTCGATGGCGCGGATTTCCTCTTCGACGCGGGCCGCGTCGGCCTTCTCCGTCGTGAAGACCGTGATTTCGACGGCGGTCGGCAGGCTGCGAAGCGGCTCCGAGAGACCGTAGAAAATGCAGGCGATGAAAAGCGGAATGGAAAGGGCCAGGGCCGAAAGGCACGTCGCAAAGACGAACGGCGACGCATCGCGTCGAAGTCCTCGAAGCGTTTCCTGCAAAGCCCAGCGGCGACTCGTCACGAAGCTCATACCCGGCCTCCCCGAGTCGAAAGCGGAATTTCACGGAACGGAACGCCCTGCGGCGCGATGCGCTCGTGGCTCGCCGCGACGACGGTCACGCCCGCCTCGACGAAGGCGCCGAGCAGATCGAGAAGCGTTCGAGCGTTCGACTTGTCGAGGTGCGCGACGGGCTCGTCCGCGAGGATCACCACCGGACGGTTGACGACGGCGCGCGCAAGGTTGACGAGTTGACGCTGCCCGGCCGAAAGGTGCCGTGGCAGTTGAGTTGCGAGTTCGGCGATGCCGCACTTCTCGAGCGCGAGCAGGGCGCGGCTGCGGGCTTCGCCGAAGGACTCTTCGGCGGCGAGCGCCGGCAGCATGACGTTGTCGTGAATCGAGCGGTCGTCGAGCAGGAGCCCCTCCTGAACCATGAGCCCCATCGAGCGGCGAAGCCAGCGGCGTTGAACCTCGTTGAAGCGGTCCACCCGGTCGCCCGCGACGATGATTTCGCCCGCGGCCGGTCGTTCGAGACCCGCCAGAAGGCGCAGGACCGTACTCTTGCCGCAACCCGTGTTGCCGTGCAAAAGGACGAATTCGCCCCGCCCCACCGTAAGCGAGAGGTTCTCGAAAACCGTGCGGCCGTCGTAGGCCGCGGTGACGTTGCGCAGCTCGAGGAGCGTTTCTTCGGTCATGCGATGGCGAACCTTTCAAAGCGCACCGTGCGACCGATGCGACTCCAGTTGAGCGATTCTTCGTTGAGGAGGTAGTCCGTCAGCGGATGCTGATTGAGCCACACGGGATCGATCCGAACGACGAGCTCGTCGCCGTCGCGCTCGAACTTCATGACGGGCAGCGTCACGTCGACGCGCGCGTGCGCCAGAATCACCGCAAGACGCACGGCGAGGACCGATTCCCACGAGACGCACCAGTCCGACGGCGTCCCGAGTTTTTTCAGGGTGCCGCGCTGCGCGAGCACGAGCGTCGCCATGCGGATCTGTTCGCTGTGCGCAAAGCCCGGCATGTCGGTGTTCGAGATGATGTACTGGCCGTGGCGGTGGTAGCGCGACGAGGTGATGAGCATCCCCACCTCGTGCATGAGCGCGGCCCAGCGCAGGAGCTTCAGGTCGTCGTCGGGCGTTTCGGGGGCGAGCCTGCGACAGAGCTCGACCGCGGTCGACGACACGCGCTCGGCCTGATCCGCGTCGACGAGCGCCTTTTTCATGAGCGCTTCGACCGAAATTTCTCGGGTGTCGCGGTCGGAGAAGCGCCCCCAGAGGTCGTAGAGCAACCCGACGCGCAACGCGCCCGACGCGGGACGCATGCTGCGGATGCCGAGCGTGCGGAAGACGGCCGTCAGTACGGCGAGGCCCCCGGCGATGACTTCCCGACGATCTTCCTTGAGGCCCGCAAAGCGGATGTTGCGCACGTCCTTGGCCTCAAGCAGCATGCGCGTCAGCTTTTCGAGGTGTTCGGGCGTCACCGCGCCGTCGCTCCAGCCGAGCGCGACGCAAATGTCGGAAACCGCACCGAACGTGCCCGCGGAGCCGAAGGCCTCGTCGTAGTGTTCGGGCCCGAAAAGCCGCCCCCCTTCTTCGATTTCGGCCTCACAGGCCGTGACGGCCTGCTCGAAGCTCTTGGGCGTGATGCGCCCGTCGCGGAAGTGTCGAATGGACGTATTGACGCAGCCGATCTTGTAGGACTCGCACCGTTCGGGTTCGAGCCCGCGGCCGACGATGAATTCGGTGCTCGCTCCGCCGATGTCCACGATCAGGCGGCGCTTTTCGGAGGGCGGCAGCGTGTTGGCGCAACCCTTGAAGACGAGGCGCGCTTCTTCGTGCCCGGAGAGGAGTTCGATCTTGTAGCCGAGCACCTGTTCGGCCTTCTCGAGGAACTCTTTGGAGTTCGTTGCGGCGCGCAGAGCCTGCGTGCCGACGGCGCGAACCTGATGCTTCGGGAGACCCTGGAGACGCTCGTTGAAACGCGCGAGCGTGGCCAGAGCGCGCGCCTGAATTTCGGGCGTGAGCGCGCCGTGTTCATCAAAACCGCCCGCCAGGCGCACGGTTTCCTTCCAGTAGCTCTGCGTAACGATGCGGTCGCCTTCGACGCGTCCGATTTCGACGCGGAAGCTGTTGCTGCCGAGATCCACGGCTCCGAGAAGCATGATGATGTCCTTCGAGGGAAGTGTTTGTTTCGGATGAGCGGCCCGAAGGGTCCGGGCCGCCCGGTTCACGGGACGCTTCGAATCAGTCGTCCTTTTCGGTGGCCGGCGTTGCGGGGTCGAGCCCGACGAGCGTGTTGGCGAATTCGAGCGCTCGGAAGGGCTGCAGGTCTTCGAGCTGCTCGCCCACGCCGATGAAGTAAATGGGGAGCGGCTTTTCGCGGCGCATCTGCGTGATGGCGGCGAGCACGCCGCCCTTGGCGGTGCCGTCCAACTTCGTGATGATGAGACCGGTGAGCGTCACCGCCTTGTCGAAGGCTTCGACCTGCATGAGGGCGTTCTGCCCGTTCGTGCCGTCGACGACCAGAATGGATTCGTGGGGCGCCCCTTCCATGGCCTTTTCCTGGGAGCGGCGGATGCGGCGCAGCTCTTCCATCAGATTGATCTGCGTGGGAAGACGCCCCGCCGTGTCGGCGATGACGATGTCGATGCCGCGCGCACGGGCCGCGTTGACGGCGTCGAAGACGACCGCGGCGGGGTCGCCGCCGCTTTGCGAAATGACTTCGATGCGGTTGCGTTCGCCCCAGACGGCCAACTGTTCGCGGGCCGCGGCACGGAAGGTGTCGCCCGCGGCGAGAAGCACGGACTTGCCGTCTTCGGCGAAGCGCTTGGCGAGTTTGCCGATCGAGGTGGTTTTGCCGGCGCCGTTGACGCCCGTCATCATGATGACGAGCGGCTTGGCCTGTTCCAGGTCGAGCGTCCCTTCGGCGGGCAGAAGCAGGGCGTGAAGCTCGTCGCGCAGCGCGAGGCGCACTTCGTCCTGGGTTTTGAGACCGCGCAACTTAATGGCGTCTCGCAAACGTTGTAGGATACGGGTGGAAGTTTGCACGCCGACATCGGCCGTAATCAAGGCATATTCAAGCTCTTCGAGGAAGTCCTCGTCGACCACGCCGCCCGAAAAGAGGCCGACGATGTTGACGCGTGTGCGGGCGAGTCCGTTCTTAAGACGGGAGAGCCACCCTTCGGAAGATCCAAATCCCATACCAGTCCGTTTGTTGATATCAATGGCAATTCGCAAAAAAGGCGCGGGCACCCCTCGGGGTGCGGGCCTCACAAGTTTAACAACCTCTCGGAATCCTAGGGGAGCGGGCGTTGTGCGCATCGTCGGCGGCGATTGGCGCCGCACGCCCGTGGCCGTGATGTCGCACGAAGGACTTCGTCCGACGTCGGAACGCGTTCGCGAAACGGTGTTCGATTGGATGACGCATCTCGTCGGGTCGCTTGCGGACCTGCGCGTGCTCGACCTCTTTGCGGGTTCGGGCGCGCTGGGTCTGGAGGCTGCGAGCCGCGGCGCGCGCGAGGTGGACTGGGTCGAACGCGATCGGGCGGCCGCAGCGGGTCTGCGCGCGACGCTCGAGCGCCTGAAGGCGGGTCCGGGACGGCGCGTTCATACGGCGGACGCTTTTCTCTTTTTGCAGTCGGCGGGCACCTACGACCTGGTGTTTGTCGATCCGCCCTTCGCGCGCGAACTTCAGGAGTCCGCCGTTCGCGACGTGCTCGGGCACCTGGCGCCCGAAGGATTGATTTATGTCGAGAGCCCCTCGGAGGTGCTGCCTTCGGAAGTGCTCGAGCGCCTCGGGCTCGTGCGCGTGCGTTCGGGGTCGGCGGGCGCCGTGGCCTTCGAGCTTCTCGCGCGGGCGGGGAGCCGTACGGCGTCGCTTGCGAAACTCACGAAAGAAGAAAAGCGGGCGCTTCGCAAAGCCAAAGCGGCGCCGAGCGGGGAGAAAGACGCATGATCACGGCGGTCTATCCGGGGACGTTCGACCCCATGACGAACGGCCACGTCGACATCGTTCGCCGTGCGGCCCGCATTTTCGACGGCGTGATCGTCGCCGTGGC
Organism: Sutterella megalosphaeroides; assembly: GCF_003609995.1. NCBI lineage: Bacteria > Pseudomonadati > Pseudomonadota > Betaproteobacteria > Burkholderiales > Sutterellaceae > Sutterella > Sutterella megalosphaeroides. The sequence goes on along the minus strand of NZ_AP018786.1, from coordinate 120,440 downwards.
GGCGAGTACGGGCAAGCACCCGATGCTCACCTTGGAGGAGCGCCTGCAGGTCGCCCGCACGGTGTGCTCCGACTTCCCGAACGTGGAGGTGTGCGCTTTCGAAGGACTCTTGAAGAACTTCATCCTCCAAAGCGGCGCGCGCGTCATCGTGCGCGGCGCGCGGGCGGTGAGCGACTTCGAGTACGAATTTCAGATGGCGGGCATGAACCGTCAGCTGATGCCCGACGTCGAGACGGTGTTTCTGATGCCTTCCGACCGGCACCAGTTCGTCTCGGGCACGTTCGTGCGCGAGATCGCCCGACTCGGGGGCGAGGATGCGGCGAAATTCGTCGATCCGCGCATCTGGCCGATACTCCAAGCGGCCGCCCTCCGATAAGACGCAACGAAAAACGGACGCCCGAGAGCGTCCGTTTTCATATTCAACACCTCAGAGGGTGTCCTCCGCGGGCTTGTCCCACGGCATTTCGGGCAGCGACCAGTCCGGCCACTCGATGCCGTTCCAGAAGTCGCGCACCGACCGTTCGACGTTGCGCTTCAGGTGCTCGAACGAGAAGGGCACGTCGCCCGTTTCGCCGCGCACTCGCTCAAGCGCGTTCGTCCAGTCGAGCGACCAGCGCGCGGAGCCGTTCGGCTCCACGGTGACGTCGGCCGCCATCGGGAGGGCCGAGAGTTTCGCGTCGGCGTCGAAGAGGAAAACGGCGTGAAGCGATGCAGGAAGAGCCGTGCCGTCGCCCGAGAAGCGCCCTTCGAGACCGGGCGCCTTCATGTGCGCGGCGACTCGCAACGTACCGTCCGCTTCGCGAACGAGACGCCAGGCGAGTTCGTCAAAGGGCGTGCGCGCTTGGCCGAGCACTTCGCCCGGGACGGCTTCGGGCTGATCTTCGAGGAGAATCGCGCGGGCCTTCGGGAGGTCGACGCCGCCGAGGGCGCCTTGGATTACCCGGCCTTCGGCGGCGAGTCGGGAGAGGCCCTCTTTGAGGTTCCCCGCGGCGGAAAGTTCCCCGTGAAGGCGCCCCGTGACAAGCGGGCTGCCCTCGGCGGGAAAGCCCAGCTCCGCATTGGCGTCGCGCACGCGGGCGGCGAGATCCCAGGTGCCGTCCGTATCGAGTCGGGCCGCAAGGTCGAGGGCGCCCCCCAACCATTCGCCCCGAGCGGGACCGACGGAAAGAGCGCCGTCTTCGAGGAGCAGATTCCCGGCGAGCCCCTTCGGGAAGCCCTTGAGGGCGCCTTCGGAGAGGCGGAACGTGCCTTCGTAACGCACGTCGGCGAGAAGCTCGGGCACCCAGCGAACGCGCTCGAGGAGAGCCGCGGAGATCTTCCCGAGGGTCAGGTCGCCCGTGACGGCAAGGGCCGGAACGTGCGCGTCGGCGGAATTCGAGGCGACGAGAAGCGCCCCCTGGAACGTGACGGGCATGCCGAGGAAAAGACCCGCGGCGCTCAGGTGATCGGCCTCAACCGCGCCCGAGAGTCGTCCTTCGAGCGGAGCGCTTTCGGCGCTCGGCGGCACGAGGCGGCTCGCGAGCGTGAAGCGCTCCGTGAGGAGCCGCCCGTCCGCCTGCTTTTCGAGGGCGGGCGCTTCGAGCTGCAGGGTAAGAGCGCCTTCGCGGCGTTCGAGGTCGACCTTCGCCGAGAACGTGCGGGCGACGTACGTCGCGCGCCCCGGGAGTACGAGGCTCTCCGCCGACACGCTCAAATGCTTGATCGTTTCGGTTTCGCCCTCCAGACGGGGTGCCGCAAAGGTCGCGCCCTCGGGGCGAAGGAGCGCCCGGGCGGCCCAAGCCGTACCCTTCGTCTGGCGCTTTTCGATGAGGCCGTCGAAGGACGCGCGGGGACTTTCAACGGAAAGCGTGCGCAAGCCCTTCGACCAGTCGAGCGCCCCCTCAAGCGTCACCGCCCCTTGGGCGGGGTTCGAAGCGAGCGTTCCCGAGAGACTGCCGCGCGCGCCCGCTTCGGAGGCGTCCACCAGAACGCCCGAGAGGTCCGTGATGAGGGCGGGAGCGCCTTCGGCGTCCGCAAAACCGATGCGGCCCGCATTGAGGCGGACTTCGTCGATGTTCCATTCGGGCGCGCCGCCTTCGGACGGACGGGACGCGTCGGCGAGAGCGTCGAGGTCCGTGACAAACCCCTCGATCGTGAGGCGCCGCACGCGGGGCGAGGGCGTGAAGACGGCGAAGGGATTGAGCTCGAGCACGGCCGAATCCCAACGGGCGACGAGGGCGGCCGAGTCGGTTCGGACGACTTCGGCGGCGGGCAGCGTCACGCGAAAATCGGGAAGCGGATGTACGGACGGGGGCGCCGAGAGGCGCAGCGAGAGCCCGAGATTTTCCTCGAGCGCGAGCGTAAGGCGGTTTTGAACGCGTTCGGGCGTCACGAGTCCGTAGAGCGCCCCCACGAGCACGAGAGCGATGACGCCGACGAAGGCGACGACGGTAAGGACGACGCGAAGAATTCTCATGAAAGAGCTCCGGACGGCAGAGGTGAACGAATCCCGCGTAGTCTGCCACAAGTCTTCGGAGCGGGCGGGATTTCGACCGTGCTTTGCGAAGGCGTCGGGCAACGTTCGGGCGCGCGAACGGGCGGCGCCGAAATGCAAAAACCCCGCCGGGAGGCGGGGTTTCGCATCATCCGATCACGAGGATCAGATCTTGCCGACGAGATCGGTCGAGGGCTTCAGGGTCTTTTCGCCCGGACGCCACTTGGCGGGGCAGACCTGGTCGGGGTTGGCGGCCACGTACTGGGCGGCCTGAACCTTGCGCAGGAGTTCGGAGGCGTCACGGCCGATGCCGCCGTCGTGGTGTTCCATGATGACGATCTTGCCTTCGGGGTTGATCACGAACGTGCCGCGTTCGGCGAGGCCGTCCTTTTCGATCAGAACCTGGAAGTTGCGGGAGATCTGCTGCGTGGCGTCGCCGAGCATCGGGAACTTCACCTTGCCGACGGCCTTGGAGGATTCGTGCCAGGCCATGTGGGTGAAGTGGGTGTCGGTCGAGACCGCGTAGATTTCAACGCCGAGCTTCTTGAACTCTTCGTAGTGATCGGCCAGGTCTTCGAGTTCGGTCGGGCAGACGAACGTGAAGTCGGCGGGGTAGAAGAAGACGACGGACCAGTGGCCCTTGAGGTCGGCGTCGGTGACCTTGATGAAGTCGCCGTTGCAGAAGGCTTCGGTCGAGAACGGGAGGATTTCGGTGGTGAGCAGAGACATCGTGAACTCCTTGCCTCAGCGAGGCGTCTCAAAAAACAGTGACGCCATATTAGCATGAAGATTATTGACTTTGTGAAATCCTAAGTAAAAAACTATTGCATGAACGCAATAGAAAATGCCTTTCGGCAGGACGGGTGTCGTCAGCGGAAACGGTCCTTGATCTTGCGGCGCAGGTTCGGCGCAAGTCGTTCGAGCGCGTCGAGCGTGGTGAAGATGGAGGTGCGACCGCGGTGCGAGAGCTCGCGAAAGCGCGCGAGCAGTTCGCTCTCTTCGGCCACGGCGAGGTGGCGCTCGGCGGTGAGGATGTAGAGAATGTCGAAACCGCAGGCGACCAGACGCGGCATGCGGTAGATGCCCGGATCGGCTTCGCCCGCCTCGATGCCGACATAGACGTCGAGCGGAACCCCGAGGAGTTGAGCGATTTGACGTTCGGAATAGCCGAGTCGACGACGCTCCTCGGCAAGGCGCGCGCCGATGCTCTGACGTTGCTTGGCGAGAGTGGTGGTCATGAGAAGGCGGGTCGCCCGCGAGCGGGCGACCCGAAAGAGATCAGACGTTGAAGAGGAAGTTCATGACGTCGCCGTCCTGAACGATGTAGTCCTTGCCTTCCGCGCGCATCTTGCCCGCTTCCTGGGCGCCCTTTTCGCCCTTGAACGCGATGAAATCGTCGAAGGCGATCGTCTGGGCGCGGATGAAGCCGCGTTCGAAGTCGGTGTGGATGACGCCGGCGGCCTGAGGCGCCGTGTCGCCCTTGTGGATCGTCCAGGCGCGCACTTCCTTCACGCCCGCCGTGAAGTAGGTCTGAAGGCCGAGGAGGTCGTAGCCCGCGCGAATCACGCGATCGAGCCCCGGCTCGGTCATGCCCATGTCTTCGAGGAACATCTGCTTGTCCTCTTCGTCGAGGTCGGCGATGTCGGCTTCGGTCTTCGCGCAAACCGCGACGACCGGGGCGTGCTCTTCGGCGGCGTAGGCGCGCACGGCGTCGAGGAGCGGATTGTTTTCAAAGCCGTGATCTTCGACGTTCGCCACGTACATGGCGGGCTTGGCGGTGAGGAGGAAGAGCGGACGGATGACGGCCAACTCTTCGGGGGAAAGCTTCACCGTACGGACGGCCTTGCCTTCGTTCAACACCGGCTGGATCTTTTCGAGAACGAGCACGAGCTTGAGGGCTTCCTTGTCGCCGCCCGAGCGGGCCTGCTTCGAGTAGCGGTTCAGGGCCTTTTCGACGGTCGCGAGGTCGGCGAGCGCGAGCTCGGTGTTGATCACGTTGATGTCGTCGATGGGGTCGACCTTGCCCGAGACGTGCACGATGTTGTCGTCGTTGAAGCAACGCACGATGTGGGCGATGGCGTCGCATTCGCGGATGTTCGCGAGGAACTGGTTGCCGAGGCCTTCGCCTTTGCTCGCGCCCGCGACGAGACCGGCGATGTCGACGAATTCGACGGCGGCCGGAACGATGCGTTCGGGCTTCACGATTTCAGCGAGTGCCTTGAGACGGGGATCGGGCACTTCCACGATGCCGACGTTCGGTTCGATCGTGCAGAAGGGATAGTTTTCCGCAGCGATGCCCGCCTTGGTGAGAGCGTTGAAGATGGTCGACTTGCCGACGTTGGGCAGGCCGACGATGCCGCATTTGAGACCCATGGTGTACTTCTCTTTTTTGAAATGTCGAAGGGATGCCGTCCGCCGTCGATGGGGTCGGTCGGCATCCGTGCACTGGTGTGCGAATTATAAAAAATCGGGGCCGCTCAGGATTCCGAGCGCTTCGCGGGAATGCGATCGAGATCGTCTTCGGAGAAAAGGACGTAGCCGTTTTTCGCGAGGAGCGCGGCCGCCACGCCCTGTCCGGGGACGAGCGTGCGCGTGTGCGAGCCGTCGTAAATGCCCGAGGGACTGCACGCGGGGCTGCGCGCTTTGAGAAGCGCGAAAGGAGCGTTTGCGGCCTTGGCGGTTTTGAGCGCCTTGCGGGCGCCGCGCAGATACTGCGCCGTCACGTCCGTACCGGTGCGATCGACTACTTCCCCTTCGTGCGCGAGCACGGCGTGGCCGTCCGAGCCCGGCGCCATGATTTCGGCGGGTTCGCGCGGGCAGGGAAGACCCCCTTCCATCTCGGGACAGATCGTCACGATGTCGTCCTTGGTCCAGCTTTTGGCTTCGAGCTTTTCAAGGATCGAGGGACGCGACTCGCCGTCGTAGCGGCAGGTGTAGCCGAGGAGGCACCGGGAGACGACGATGCGGTCGCCCTTCGCCTTCGGTTCGCTCGTCCCGGACGGAGTCCGAGCGGCTTTTTGCTTTTCCTTCTGACCCGAGAAGGGGGCGAGCGTACGCACGGCCTTCTCGATCGAACCCGCGACGATGTCGCGGATCGTGTCGAGTGCGGCCTCGAGGCAGCGGGCGATTTTCTCGCGGTGTTCGGCCGAAGGAGCCGCGAGCACGAAGACGGCGACTTCCTGAGCGAGGCCGAGCTTCTTCGGGTGGCCGATCCCGAGGCGCAGGCGCCAGAAGTCGGGCGTCGAGAGCTGAGCGCTGATGTCCTTCAAGCCGTTGTGGCCGGCGTTGCCGCCGCCGAGCTTGAGGCGCATGAGACCGGGCTCCAGGTCCATTTCGTCGTGAACGACGAGGATTTCGTCCGGAAGGATCTTGTAGTAAAGCGCAAGGGCGACGACCGACCGGCCCGAAGCGTTCATGTAGGTGGAGGGCTTGAGAAGCCACACCTCGCGACCGTCGAGACTCAGGCGACCGACTTCGCCCTGGAACTTGCGATCTTCGCTCATGCGCACGCCGAACTTGGCGGCGAGCGCATCGACGAAGTGAAAGCCCGCGTTGTGGCGGGTATCGGCATATTCGGCACCCGGATTGCCGAGACCGACGATGAGTCGGATGGGTTTGCTCATGATGGAGAGTGCTCAGCTCGGAGATGACGGAAAAACTCAGCGACGCGGACCGCGGCCGTTGCGTTCGAACCGGTCGAATCGGCCGTTGCCGCGGCGATCGCCTCGATCATTGCGGTCGTAGCGATCGTTGCGCTCGTTGCGTTCGGTCCGGTCGCCGAAGCGCTCGAAACGTTCGCCTCGGTCGCCCCGATCGGCGCGGTCGCTTCGGTCGGAGCGTTCGCCGCGATCCGCACGGTCGGAGCGGTCCGAACGTTCTTCGCGGCGACGCGGTTCGTCGAACTTCACGAGCACGTTGCGGCCCTTGTAGCGCACGCCCTGCATGGCTTCGACCACGCGTTCCGCCACGGCCTCTTCGACTTCGACGAGCGTGAAACGGTCCGAGATGTCGATCGCGCCGATCGAGCGGGAGTGGATGCCCGATTCGTTCGCAAAGGCGCCGACGATGTCGCCCGGGCGCACGCCGACGTCGCGGCCGGCGCCGAAGAAGATGCGCTTCATGCCGGCTTCGGGACCGGCCGAGCGGTCGCGGCGCTCGCGACCGTTGCGTTCGGTCCGTTCGCCCCGTTCGGCGCGATCGCGCTTCGGGCGCTCGAAAGGCGAGAACGCGGGAATGTCGGTGTCGTCGTCCACGCCGCCTTCGCTCTCGAGTGCGAGACGGATGGCCGCGGCCGCCACGTCGAAGGGATCGTGCTCTTCGCAGAGCGTTTCGACGACGACGCGGAAGCGTTCGAGGTCGCCCTCGCGGAGCACTTCTTCGACGGAGCCGCGCACGACTTCGAGACGGTGCGCGCGCACGTCGGTGGCGGAGGGCACGGAGCGGATTTCGATGCGGCTTTTCGTGATGCGTTCGATCGCACGCAGATGACGGTGTTCGCGGGGCTCGAGGAGCGTGATGGCGGTACCCGTGCGGCCGGCGCGGCCCGTTCGCCCGATGCGGTGCACGTACGTGTCGTAGGAGGCGGGGATGCCGAAGTTGACGACGTGCGTGAGGTTTTCAAGGTCGATGCCGCGGGCGGCGACGTCGGTGGCGACGATCACGTCGACCTGACCGGCGCGGGCGCGCTTCATCACGCGGTCGCGCGTGGGCTGATCGAGCCCGCCGTGCAGGGCTTCGACGCTCCAGCCGCGGGCGCGCAGCGCTTCGGTGAGTTCGTCCACTTCCGTGCGGGTGCGCGTGAAGATGATGGCGAGTTCGGGCCCTTCGAGGTCGAGAATGCGACCGAGCGCGGGCAGGCGGTAGTTGTGACCCACCACGTACGCGATCTGCGGCACGCGGGGCGCTTCGCCGTCCGCGGTTTCTTCACGGGCGATCTGGATGCGCACGGGGTCCTTGAGGTGTTCTTCGGCGATGCGGGCGATGCGCGGGGCGAGCGTCGCGGAAAAGAGCGCCGTCTGCACCGTTTCGGGCACGGCGTTGAAAATGGCGTCGAGTTCGTCGGCAAAGCCCAGATCGAGCATTTCGTCGGCTTCGTCGAGAACGATCGCTTTGAGGGCGGAGAGGTCGAGCGTACCCTTGTTGATGTGGTCGAGCGCTCGGCCGGGCGTCGCGACGACGACGTGCGTGCCGCGCTTCAGGGCGCGGATCTGGCGGCCGTACTCCTGCCCGCCGTAAATGGGCGTGACGATGATGCCCGCGTTGCGGCCGAAGTTGTGGAACGATTCGCTCACCTGCAGGCAGAGTTCGCGCGTCGGCGTGAGAACGAGGATGAGCGGGAGATCGGGTTCGGCGCCCACGACGTGGCGGTCGAGGAGCGGGAGCCCGAAGGCTGCGGTTTTGCCCGTGCCGGTGGCGGCCTGACCGAGGACGTCGCGTCCGTCGAGCAGCGCGGGGATTGCCTCCTGTTGAATCGGGGTGGGTTCTTCGAAACCGAGCTGCGAGAGCGCGCTCACGATGTCATCGGAAAGACCAAGTTCGGAAAAAGTGGCCATGAAATTCTCTTAAAAAAACAATGTGCGGCCACGTGCACCCGGAAACACCAAAGAAACGGTCGACGCGGATCGAAAGCAAACGGGAGTGATGGCCTGGGAGGAGACTCGTCGGTCGAAGCGTCTCGAGCAACGAGGTCGGGAGGGGCGGAGCCGGGCTCCGCGAGGGATTTGAAAAAAGCCCGCGGGAGAATGAACTCTGCGGGCTTTTTTCGAGATCTCCGACGAAGGAGATTACTTGGCTTCGGCCGCAGCGGGGGCTTCGGCGGCTTCTTCGCCTTCGGCGACGGTCACTTCTTCTTCGACCGGAGCGATCACGGAGGCGACCACGACGTCGGTGACGACTTCAACGCCGGCGGGAACCGCGAGTTCCTTCGAGTGGAGCGTCATGCCGGATTCCATCTTGGAGAGGTCGACGGCGATGAACTCGGGAAGTTCGCGCGGGAGGCACTGGACTTCGACGTAGGAAACCGTGTGGCTGATGATGGCCTTGTCCACCTTGACGGCGGGGCTTTCTTCGGCGCCCGAGAAGTGCAGGGGCACGCGCATCGTGACCTTTTCGTCAGCGGCGATGCGCTGGAAGTCGATGTGCATGACCTGGGGCTTGTAGGGGTGCATCTGGAAAGCGCGGAGAACGACAAGTTCTTCCTTGCCGTCGAGTTCCATCGTCAGGATCGAAGCGTGGAACTTTTCCTTACGCAGAGCGTAGAAAATCGGATTGTGTTCGAGCTCGATCGGCGTAGCGGGTTCGTGGCCGCCGTAGACGATGCCGGGCAGCTTGTCCGCGCGGCGCAGACGGCGGCTCGCACTCGTACCTTGCGCCTTACGCGTGGTGGCGATGACTTTCATGGGTAACTCCTAATGGATGGTAGTAATAAAGTGTCCCGCAATCGCGACCAATCGCGGGACGCGGAAAAAACGGTTATTCCGTGAAGAGCGAGCTCACGGAGTCTTCGCGGGCGATGCGCGAAAGCGTTTCGCCGATGATCGCGGCGCAGGAAACCTGGCGGATCTTCGGGCAGGCCGCAGCGGCGGCCGAAAGCGGAATCGTATCCGTCACGACGAGTTCGTCGAGGGCGGAATTCGTGATGCGCTCGATGGCGGCGCCCGAAAGCACGGGGTGCGTGATGTAGGCGACGACGGCCTTGGCACCGCGTTCCTTGAGCGCGCCGGCGGCGTTGCAGAGCGTACCGGCCGTGTCGACGATGTCGTCGGTGATGACGCAGGTGCGACCCTTGACTTCGCCGATGATGTTCATGATTTCGGCCACGTTGGCACGGGGACGACGCTTGTCGATGATGGCGAGGTCCACTTCGAGGGCCTTGGCCATGGCACGGGCGCGAACCACGCCGCCTACGTCGGGCGAGACGACCATGAGGTCTTCGTAGTTGCGGTTGACGAGGTCGTTGAGCAGAACGGGCGTGGCGTAGATGTTGTCGACGGGGATGTCGAAGAAGCCCTGAATCTGGTCGGCGTGCAGGTCCATCGTGAGGACGCGGTCGACGCCGACGGACTGGAGCATGTTGGCCACGACCTTGGCGGAGATCGCCACGCGGGTCGAGCGGGGACGGCGGTCCTGACGGGCATACCCGTAGTAGGGGATCGCGGCGGTGACGCGGCGGGCGGAAGCGCGCTTCAGAGCGTCAACCATGATCATGAGTTCCATCAGGTTGTCGTTCGTCGGGGCGCAGGTGCTCTGCAGGATGAACACGTCCTTGCCGCGCACGTTGTCAAGGAGCTGGACCATCACTTCGCCGTCGCTGAAGCGGGTGACCGTAGCCTTGCCGAGAGGAATATTGAGGTACTGAGTAACGGCCTGGGCAAGCTTGGGATTGGCATTGCCCGAGAAGACCATCATACTATCCGGAACCATGGGGACCATGACGCGCTCTTTGGTAGTGGCGGGGGCTTGCGCCCTCAGGGGTTAACGGCGGCACCCGCATTTCGGACGGTGTCCGAAACGAAGCACCCACGCAAAAATCTAACGCAAAGAGAGGCATTCTGTAACGGAAAGCCTCTCTTTTTCTTGAAGAAATTCGGGATGAGTGTGGCAGGGGTAGAAGGATTCGAACCTTCGAATGCCGGAATCAAAATCCGGTGCCTTAGGCCGCTTGGCGATACCCCTATCACGATCCATTTATTCGGTGAGCCATGAAGCCAGAGGATGGACCGGCAGGCTTCGAACCCGGAATTCCAGCCACCCTTCGGGCAGGTTCAGCGAGCGCTTGGGAGCGCCTTCCGGCTCGACGGCGAAGACGGTACTTCCCGAGCCCGTCATGCGCGGCTCAAAGCCGGATTCGGAGAGCATCCGCAGCGCTTTTTGCACGGCGGGCTCGATCCGAGCGGCCACTGGCTCCAGGTCGTTGTGGCCGGGGAGAGCCGGCCAGCGGTTCCGGATGGAGTCGGAAAAGACCGCTATTTTGCGTGTTTCGGTAGACCGTGTCAAGTCGGGGGCCGAAAAAATCTTACCCGTGGACACGCCTCGGCCGGGCCAAACGAGCCGATACCGGGCATCGGGAAGCTCCACGGGGAGGAGCTTTTCGCCGATCCCTTCCGCAAAGGCGTTCCGACCGAAAAGGAAGAAAGGAACGTCGGCTCCGAGTTCGACGCCGAGCGCCATCAGTTCGCTGCGGGTGAGGCGCAGGTTCCAGAGGCGGTTGAGCCCTATGAGGACGGTGGCGGCGTCGGAACTCCCGCCTCCGAGCCCGGCTCCGACGGGAATGCGCTTCTCGAGTCGGATCCGAACGCCCGCCCCGACGCGGAAGCGCTCCTTCAAAAGACGCGCGGCCCGCACGCAGAGGTCCTCCTCGGCGGGGCCCGTGAGGACGCCCTCGCGCTCGACGTCGCCCGAGGGAAGGAGCGTGAGATCGACCGTATCGGCCAGGTCGATCAGGGTGAAAATCGACTGCAGGAGGTGCTTGCCGTCGGGACGACGGCCCGTCACGTGCAGAAAGAGATTCAGTTTGGCGGGGGCCGGGAGCCCCAGACAGGCTTCAGTCATCGAGCGTTACCGTAAGCGTGATGCGGGGAGAACCCGAGAGTCGGAGAAAACGCACCGTTCGGGCGGAGCCCTCGGGGCGTCGGGCGCGGATGCGAGCTTCCCACTCGCCCGTCGTCAGTTGATCGTTCGCGGTCGGTGCGGCGAGTACTTCAAAGAGCTCCCGAACGGGAAGGGTGAAGCCGAGCACGTTCGAGAGCAGGTCGTCGAGGTCTTTCCCTTGGGCGACGGTTTCGTCGATCCCGCGGCTGAGTTTCGCGCCCGAGGCGTCGACTTCGATCCGTGCGAGTACGCCCGCAAGCGGCGTGAGCAGATCGAGTTGCAGGTCGGGGGCGGCTTCGCCCCGTTCCCTCACCGTCAAACGAAAGCGTCCCGTTTGGTTCTCGGTTTTTCCGGGGGCGGCGACGGTGAGCGCGAAGCGCCCCGCAAAGACGCGTCGGTCGGCGGGGGTCGTCGCGCAACCCGAGAGGAGCGCGATCTTCGCAAGACCGAGGCCTCCGAGAAGCCTCACGAGCGTGCGGCGCTTCACGGACGGACTCCCGCGGTGCGTTCGGGTGCGTTCTTTTCGGTCTTCGAGGTCCCGGTCGTCGCGGGAAGCGCGAGCGCGCGGCGCGCGGCGAGCGCTTCGAGCTCGGGCGTGAGGCCCGAACGTTCGATCGTCTCGGCGAGCACCTTTTCGGCGTCCGCGCGTCGGTTGAGCACGCAGAGAATGTCGACGAGGTGCGAGGCCACTTCGGGGTCGTAGAGCTTTTTGAGCGAGGCGTTCGTGAATTCGTACGCGGCCTTGAAGCGGCCCTCGCGGTAGGCGAGCCACCCCATCGAGTCGAGGATGAACGGGTCGAGCGGCGCGGCCTTGAAGGCGACTTCGAGGTGCCGGCGCGCTTCGTCGAGGTTCCGGTTTTCCTCAACGAGGAGGTAGCCGAGCGCGTTGTTCGCCTGCACGTGCTGCGGGTTCATGTCGAGGAGTCGGCGCAGGAACGCTTCCGAGTCGCTTCGCTCGCCGACGGACTCCGCCGCCATGGCGGCGTCGTAGAGAATCTCGGTGTCGGTCGGGTGTTGGGCGGACGCCTCCTTCAAAAGGACGTACGCATCGCGGTTGCGTCCGTTCTCAAGGAGCAGCTTCGACTCGGCCGAGTAGAGGATCGCCGTGTCGAGGGGCAGCGTCTTGCGGCCTTCTTCGAGAATGCGGCAGGCGTCGTCGAGTCGACCGAGATCGGCCGTGGCGATCGCTTCGCGAATGCGGGCCTGACCCGCATAGGGGCCGTCCGTGAGTTCGTGCCAGTACTTCGCCGCCCGTTCGAGCGCCTTTTGTTCGAGCGCGGCGTTCCCGAGGAGGAGCCAGACGTCGTGGTGCGAGAGATCGATCTCCGAATTCGTTTCGCGCAGCGCCTCGACGTAGGCGAGGAGGTGCTTTTCGGCGCGGGGCGCGTCGCCCAGGTCCGCGGCGATTTGGCCGGCGTTGTAGAAGACGGTCGCGTCCTCGCCCGCGTTCTTCACCGCGCGGTCGGTTTCGCGAAGCGCGAGGTCCTTGTTGCCGAGTCGGGCTTCGACGCGGGCGAGAACCAGGCGGATTCGGGCTTCGTTCGGGTGGTGCTCGAGGAAGGTCTTGAGCATCCGGTGCGTGCCCTCGGGGTCGACGCTCCAGCAGACGTCGGCCGCTTCGCCGACGATCGACGCGTCGGCGGGCTTCGTCTTCTGGGCGGCGCGTGCGAGACGGCAGGCCCGGTCGCCTTCGCCCGCGGTCTTCAAGAGGAGCGCGTACCCGAGACGGCTTTCGGCGTCGGTGCGCTTTTGCGCATAAGGCTTGACGGCTTCGGCGAAAAAGCGCGCGTCGCTCGGGCGCGAGCGGGAAAAGAGGCGCGAGACGCGACCCACCCACGCATCGTCCGAGCGGGGCTTGACGGCGTCGCCCGCGGCGGGCTTTTCGGTTTTGCGCGCGGCTTTGGCCGCGTCGAGTGCGGCGAGCCCCTTTTCAAGCGCGGCGCGGTCGCCCTTCTCGACGGCATCGGCGAAGATCGTCTGCCAGGCCATTTCGCTCGTCGGTTCGAGCTCCGTCCAGAAGCGGGCCACGGCGACGAGTCGGTTCGAGTCGCGGGTGGCGAGCGCCGCCTGCCAGGCCATTTCGGCGATTTCGGGATTTTTCTCGCGATAGGCGGCCGACATCAGAGCACTTGCCGCAAAATCGACATCTTTGCGATGATAGGCAATTCCGCCGGCCACGAGCTCGTAGAGCGTCGAGTCGGGACGCGTGACGGGCGGGTGCCCGGCGGGCATCGCCGGAGCCTCCTTCGACATGAAGCTCTTCGACGAGGAAATCTCGGGGTGACCCGGGGGCAATTCGAAGGCGCAGAGCGTCTGAGCGGCAAAGAGCGCGGCTAGGGTCGCGGTGACGGAACGAAAAGAGGGCGCCGGCATGGTCCATCGCAGGAGTGGTGACAAAAGTTCTTCCATTCTATCGGCACGGAGCCCGAGGGCGGGCCGTGTCGGGCTCGGGAGCGTAACGCGAGGTTAACCGCGCCCCTCCGACGGGGCGCCGGAAAGGATGTTGAGGTGATGGAAAGCAAGCAGTCGACGGTCGACGCCGTCTTTGCCGAACGATTGACGGCCTGGCAGCGCGTTCACGGTCGGCACGATCTGCCGTGGCAGCGAACGAACCGGCCCTACGAGCGCTGGGTGTCGGAAATCATGCTGCAGCAAACGCAGGTGGCCACGGTGATCCCCTATTTCGAGCGCTTCATGGAGCGCTTCCCGACGGTGGGCGACCTCGCGCGGGCCGACGAAGACGAGGTTCTTCGCTACTGGGCGGGGCTCGGCTACTACAGCCGCGGGCGCAACCTGCGTCGCGCCGCCCTCGAAGTGCTCGAGCGCTTCGGCGGCGTCATGCCCGAACGGTTCGACGACTTGGTGTCGCTCCCGGGGATCGGCGAAAGCACGGCTGCGGCCGTGAGCGCTTTTGCGTGCGGCGAGCGGCGCGCGATGACGGACGGCAACGCCAAGCGGGTGGTGGCTCGCGTCTATGCGATCGAGGGGGCGGTCGGTTCGTCCGCCTTCGAGCGGGCCGTGAAAGCGAAGTGTCTGGAGATTTTGCCCGCCGAAGCCGACATGGCCGACTACACGCAGGGCCTGATGGATTTGGGGGCGATGCTCTGCCGCCGTCGCAAGCCCGCGTGCGAGGCGTGCCCGCTTGCGGATCTGTGCGCCGCACGCGCCGCGGGGCGCGCGGAGAGCTTCCCCGAGCCGAAAAAGGCCGTTCCCAAAGCCTGCCGTCGCGTGGCGATGGCGTTCGTGCAAACGGACGAGGGTCTCTGGCTGGCCCGCCGGACGGGCAACGAAGGGGCGGAGACGGGAAGCGTCTGGAAGGGGCTGTGGACGCCTCCGATGGCGGTCGACGCCGAGGCGTCCCACGCCGAACTGTGGGCCCGACTCGAGGGCGACTACGCGCTCTCGGCGCCGCTTGCGGGTGCCGACCTGCGGCACCTCCTCTCGCATCGGGAGCTTCTGATCGAGGCGCGTCTTTACCGGGCGACGCCCGAGACGACGAACCGGCTTCGCGCCGCGGGATTCACGCCGCACGTCGAGGGCGAGGCCATGCCGGGGCGGCCCGCGCCCGTCGTTCGTCTTCTCGAGGAGCTGATGCGGCCGTCGCTCTTCGGAGTGCGTTGAGTGCGGCCGCACGCGGGGCTTCAAAGGCTCTGACGGGCCCGCTCGGGGTTGAGGAGCGCGTGCTGCTCGATCACGCGATGGCGCACGATGGCGTGGAAGCGCTTCGCAAGCGTTTCCGCCACGTACACCGAGCGGTGCTGTCCGCCCGTGCAGCCGATGCAGACCGTGAGGTAGTGGCGGTTTTGCGCCCGGTAGGCGGGAAGCCACGTTTCGAGGAACCGTGCGATGTCGTCCGTCATTCGCGCGACGAGGGGCGAGTCGGCGAGGAAATCAGCCACCGGCTGATCGCGCCCCGTCAGCGGGCGCAGTTCGGGCGTGTAGTAGGGATTCGGCAGGCAGCGCACGTCGAAAACCAGGTCGGCGACGCCCGGTACGCCGTACTTGAAGGCGAACGACTCGAAGGCGAGCGTCATGTCGGATTCTGGCTGATCGACGAACTGCTGCACCCAGCGGCGCAACTGCGCGGGCAAAAGTCCCGTGGTGTCGAGGACGCAGGCATGCGCGCATACGGGTTCGAGGAGCGCGCGTTCGCGCTCGATCGCTTCCTGGAGCGTCACTTCTTCGGAGTGCGCCCGTGCGTGCGTCGAGAGCGGGTGCCGACGGCGCGTTTCCGAGAAGCGGCGCGTGATTTCCGGGGTGGATGCCGTGAGGTAGAGAATCCGCACGTCGAACCCTTCGGCACGCAGCGTTTTGAGCGACTCGAGCGTGTTGTCGAACGTGGCGTGCGAGCGCGCGTCGATCGCCACCGCGGCCATTTTCGTCTCCGACCGAGCCAGAGTACGCGCCACGGGAAGCAGAAATTCCGCCGGGAGATTGTCGATGCAGTAGTAGCCGCAGTCTTCGAGCTGCCGGATGGCGATGGACTTGCCGCCGCCCGAAAGGCCGGTAACGAGAACAAGTTTCATGAATTTCCGGCGCGCGACGCTCGGGCCCGTCGCCCGAGGGGCGCGCCCCTCCTCTCAATCGATCAATCGGTCAATCGTCGGTGCGGGGCGTTTCGTCGTCCTCGGCGAGGGCTTCGGCCGCTTCCGCGGAGGCGTGCAGGTCGGCGGGCGGCTCCCACGCGTGGAGGAGTTCGCACACGGCCACTTCGTCCGCCGCGTCGAGAAGCGCCTGACGCATCGGTTTCTGGGAAAGAAGGCACGCGATTTCGCGCAGCATGCCGAGGTAGTCCTTTTCGTCGTTTTCGGGGACGAGCAGGCAGAAAAAGAGTCGGACGCCGCGGCCGTCGGGGCTGTCGAGGCTGACGGGCTCGGCCGTTCTCAGAAAGACGAGCGCGGGCTCTTCAAGCTCGTGCAGTCGACCGTGGGGCAACGCGCAGCCCGCTCCCACGCAGGTCGAGCCGAGACGTTCGCGGGCGATGAGGGCGTCGAAGACTTCCGAGTGCGAAATGCCGTAGGCCACTTCGAAAAGCGCGCTGGCTTCTTCGAAGAGTCGTTTTCGACTGGCGGCCGAAACGTCGAGACGGACGGTTTGAAGGGTGATGTAGGAAGAAAAACGGTTCATGGGACGGTGATGCGCGGCTTTGCAACGCGGCTGCGCGGATGGTCTGAGGGGGCGACGTCCTCCCGTCGGACGACGCTTCTGAAGTCTAGCGGGATTGCTGCGAAAACGCAGGCCTTGCGTGGGGCGAGGCGGTTACTCGGACGCTTTGCGGCGCCGCAGACGCGTGGAGGGAATGCCCGCCTTTTCCCGGTATTTCGCAATCGTGCGGCGGGAGACGACGTAACCGCGCCCGGTAAGTTGCTCGGCGATGTCCCGGTCGGCCAGGGGGCTCGCGGGATCTTCGGCGGCCACGAGCGCGCGGATTTCGTCGAGGATGCGCGCGCCCGAGAGACCTTCGTCGCCGTCCGGGGCGTCCGACGTCGCGGCGACCGCGTTCGAGAAGAGGGCCTTGAGTTCGAGCGTGCCCGAGGGGCCCTGGAGGTACTTCCCCGAGGTTGTTCGCGAGACGGTGGATTCGGAGAGTTCGAGCGCCTCGGCGGCGTCCTTTTGACGCAGCGGCCGAAGAGCGGCGGGCCCCTCGTCGAAAAACGCCTGTTGGTGTTCGACGAGAAATTCCGCGATGCGCAAAAGTGTGTTCGTCCGTGCGTCGACGGCCTGAAGGAAGCGTCGCGCTTCCTCGAGGTAGGGCTTGAGCTCGGTACTCTCGACGGCCCGGCGTTCGTGGGCGAGGTCCGAGAGTCGAACGTTCGGTCGGGCGCTCGGGTTGACGAACGCGCGCCAGCGACCGTTCGCGCGTCTTACGACGAGGTCGGGCAGCACGTATCGGGTCGCCTCGGCATCGAACGCGATCGGCCGGGGGTTGAGTTCCCGCAGGAGGCCGAGCGCCTCTTCGAGAAGCTCGGCGTCGTTCGCGGCGCATTTGAGAAGCGTCTTGCGATCGGCGCGCGCCAGGTCGCCGAGGTGCTCCCGCAGGAGCGTGACGAGAAGACGGGCCGCGGGCTCGTCGACGTCGCCCGCTTCCGTTCGGCGGCGCACCTGTTCCACGAGCCCTTCGGTGAGCGACGGCTGTGCGATGCCGGCGGGCTCCAACCCCTGCAACGCGACGAGCGCCCGCTTCCATTCGGCGGGCGAGGCGTCGACGACGGCTCGGTACTCTTCGGCCGCTTCGTTGAGCGGCACCGTAAGGAGCCCGCTCTCGTCGAGCTCTTCGACGAGACAGCGAATGCAGGAGCGCTCCTTCTCGCTCAGGTCGAGTTCGAGCGCATCGTTCAACAGTGCGGCGCGCACCGATTCGGGAGCGACGAGCCCCTCGAGGGGATCCGCTCCCTCGTACGCCGCGCCCGCGCCCCACGTTGAGTACATGCCTTCGAGGGGCGCTCCTTCGGGGAGATCCCCCTCGGGGACGTCGCAGGAGGGCTCCTCCGTGCGTACGGACGCTTCCGGGGCGGCGTTCTCGGTTTCGAGGAACGGATTTTGCGCAACGAGCAGGTCCGCTTCCGCCATGAGTTCGACCGACGTCATCTGAAGAAGTTTCAGCGACGCCTGTTGCGCGACGGAGAGCGCGGTCGAGAGTTGTTGCGATTGACGAACCTCAAGCAAAGCGGACATGGCGGGACAAGATCACATCTGGAAATTGTCGCCGAGGTAGAACGCACGCACGTCGGGGTTGCTGATGATGTCGCCCGGCGACCCCGAGGCGAGCACCCGCCCTTCGTTGATGATGTACGCGTGGTCGCAGATGGCGAGCGTTTCGCGCACGTTGTGGTCCGTAATGAGCACGCCGATGTTGCGGTCGCGCAGGAAACGGACGATGCGCTGAATTTCGATGACGGCGATGGGGTCCACGCCCGCAAACGGCTCGTCGAGCAGAATGAAGCGGGGATTGGCCGCGAGCGCCCGCGCGATTTCGGTACGGCGTCGTTCGCCCCCGGAAAGCGAGAGCGCCATGCTCGTGCGGATGTGCTGGATCTGCAGTTCGTCGAGGAGCTGCTCGAGGCGCTCTTCGATGACGGCGCTCTTCAGGGGCGCGCCGTTTTCGTCGGTTTGCAACTCCAGAATGGCGCGGATGTTGTCTTCGACCGTGAGCTTGCGGAAAACGCTCGCTTCCTGCGGCAGGTACGAGAGCCCCATGCGGGCGCGGCGGTAGATCGGCAGGTGCGCGATCGAATTGCCGTCGAGATCGATCGACCCCGAATCGGCCACGACGAGCCCCACGACCATGTAGAAGGTCGTGGTCTTGCCCGCGCCGTTCGGACCGAGCAGCCCGACGACTTCGCCCGATTTGACGGAGAGATCGACCCCTTTGACCACTTGGCGCGAGCCGTAATGTTTTTTGAGCCCCTTGGCTTCAAGCGTATGGACGTGTTCGTGCAGGTGACCCTGCTGAAGGTTGGAGTTCACGGCAAGTCGTTCCTCGTGGGGCGATCAGGGCTGTTCGGGTTGGACGGTGAGTTTCGTCGAATTCTTGAGTTGCGCGGAGGGGCGATCGGCCTCGGCGTTCGAGTCCTTCGTGCGCGGAGCGATGACGGTGCTCACGCGCTGGCGCTTGCCGCCGACGACGCCGCCCTCGACGGTGGAGCGGGCGTTGCGAAGGTCGTAGACGATTTTTTCGCCGCGGGTGAGATCCTTTTCGACGCCGCTTTCCGTGCGGGAGAGCTTGGCCTTTCCGGTGAGCGTGATCGTGTCGCGTTCTTCGTCGTAGACGATGGTCGCGGCTTCGGCATGGACCCATTCGTCGGGACCGACCGAACCCTTCGGATCGCGCTGCTGGCGGAACTTTGCGGGTCCGCCCGTGATCGTGGCCTGACGGTAGCCCTTCGGCGTCAGACGCAGCTCGAGGTTGGCGCCCTGCAGGTGCATCGATCCCTGCGAAACGACGACGTTGCCGGAATAGACGGCCGTCTGTTTGACTTCGTCGCCGTTGAAGCGGTCGGCCGTAACTTCAATCGGTTGTTCGCGGTCGCTCGAGAGCGCAAAGGCCGGAGCGACGACCAGAGCGCAGAGCGAGGCACAGAGAATGGAGCGCATGATCAGGGACGGAGTTCCGTAGGTTGCTGGAAGTTTTGCGGGTGCAGGACCGTGCGAACGCGGTCGCGCAATTCGAGCGTGTGTCCGACGTTATCGTACACCATGCCCTTGGCGGACTCGGTCGTATCGTTCCCGCGGCGCATGAAGACAGGAAGTACGGATTCGAATCGGTACGTGTCGAGGTACCCCTTCAGGGCTTCCGTTTGCAAAAAGAGGTCGGGCTCTTGGGGACCGGCCGCGCGCGTGAGCGTCACGGCACCCGACAAGTCGACCGTCTCCAGGCCGTCGTCGCTCCAGGCTTCGCGCGCCGAAAGCGCGAGTTGCAGCTTCGACGGATCGAGCGTGACGAAGCGCACCGCCTGAGCGCGCATGCGCTCGTCGGAAAAGTGAGCGACGTCCTCGGCGAAGAGTCGACGGTCGGCCGTGCCGGTTTCGTCGAAATCGGTGAGCGTGACGTTGCGCGCGGTGAAGTCCGGGCTCGATTCGCTCGGAATGTACTTGAGACCGGCGATTTCGACCTGGATCGAATAGTAGTAACTCGCGGCCACGAGCACGAAGAGAATCGCCGAGCCGATGATCGCCGTGACGCGTTCGCGCAGAATGAGTCGACGGTGCGCCATGACTCAGCGGCCCTCGTAAAACACGTCCCGAACGAGCGCGTCCCAGCCGCCGCGGCTCTTGACGATGAGTTCGGCGAGCGCACGCACGGCGCCGTGCCCGCCCGCGGCGGGCACGCGCCAGTGGACGTCGAGTTCGGGATTGCCGTCGGCGGGCGTGGCCGCAAGGCCCGCACGCGCGAGAAGCGGCGCGTCGGGGAGGTCGTCGCCCATGTAGGCGACTTCGTCGTCGGAGAGGCCGAGTCGGGCGACGAGGTCCTCGTAGGCGGGCACCTTGTAGCGCTGCCCCTGAAGGACGTGCGTGATGCCGAGCTCGCGGGCGCGTTCCGCGACGATCGCGGAGGTGCGGCCCGTCAGGATGGCGACTTCAACCCCGATTTTCTGCAGGAGTTTGATGCCGAGACCGTCCCGGACGTTGAAGGACTTGAAGAGTTCCCCGTTGCCCGAAATGTTGATGGAGCCGTCCGTCAGGACGCCGTCCACGTCGAGCACGAGAAGACGAATGCGGCGGGCGCGTTCTTCGAGAGTCATCAGATCACCTTGGCTTCCATGAGGTCGTGCATGTGCAGTGCGCCGATGAGGCGGCCCTCTTCGTCCGTGACGAGGAGCTGATTGCACTGGTAGGCCTCGAGCTGCTGCACGGCGCTCGCGGCGAGTTCGCGCGCGCCGATGGTGTGGGGCGTGCGCGTCATGACGTCGGCGATGCAGAGTTCGCGGATGTCGCCCACGCGTTCGATGAGGCGACGCAGGTCCCCTTCCGTGAAGATGCCGAGGAGCTTGCCGTCGTGATCGACCACGGCCGTCATGCCGATGTGCTTGCGCGTGATTTCGCGAACGGCGTCGAGCACCGTCACGTCCGCTTCGATGCTCGGGACGGCGTCGCCCGAGCGCATGATGTCTTCGACGTGGATGAGGAGGCGTCGACCGAGCGCGCCGCCCGGGTGGCTGCGGGCGAAGTCTTCCTTGCTGAAGCCCTTGGCCGAGAGGCAGGCAACGGCGAGCGCGTCGCCGAGGGCGAGCGTCGTCGTGGTCGAGGCGGTCGGGGCGAGGTTGAGCGGGCAGGCTTCGCGCTCGACGTGGCAGTTGATGTGTGCGTCCGCGTGACGCGCGAGGCTCGAGGCGGGATTGCCCGTCATGGCGATCAGTCGGGCGCCGACGCGCTTGATGGAGGGAACGACCGTCAGGAGTTCGTTCGTTTCGCCCGAATACGAAATGCCGAGCACGACGTCGTCGGCCGTGATCATGCCGAGGTCGCCGTGAGCGGCTTCCGCCGCGTGCACGAAGAAGGCGGGCGTGCCCGTCGAGGCGAAGGTCGCCGCGAGCTTGCGTCCGATATGGCCCGACTTGCCGACGCCCGAGACGACCAGACGACCGCGGATGTTGAGGATGAGCTCGACGGCACGGACGAAGTCGTCCGTGTTGCCGAGCGCGTCTTCGGCGGTCAAAAGAGCCTGCGCTTCGTGCTGCAGGACGTCGCGGCCGAGCGCAAGGGTGGCGGCGGGATCGAATCGGAGAGTCATTGTGAAACCTGAAAAAAGGGGGTGTGGGGGTACGCCAATAATAACGGTTAAGTCCGCGCGGGGAGCGACTCGCACGGGCGATGCGAAAACGCCTCCGGACGACGGGCGTGCCGGAGGCGATTCGGGTCGCGGGAACCCCGAGGGCGCGGGATCAGTGCTGGAGAATCTTCGAGAGGAACTTCTGGGCGCGCTCGGAGTGGGGCTTGCCGAAGAATTCCTGAGCGGGAAGGTTTTCGATGATTTCACCCGCATCCATGAAGATCACGCGGTCGGCGACCTTGCGCGCGAAGCCCATTTCGTGCGTCACGACCATCATGGTCATGCCTTCCTTGGCGAGCTGCACCATCACGTCGAGCACTTCGTTGATCATTTCGGGGTCGAGCGCCGAGGTCGGTTCGTCAAAGAGCATGCAGATCGGATCCATGGCCAGAGCGCGGGCGATGGCCACGCGCTGCTGCTGGCCGCCGGAGAGCTGACCGGGGAACTTGTCGGCGTGCTTGAGAAGGCCGACGCGATCGAGCAGCTTCAGGCCGCGTTCGGTGGCTTCTTCGCGGTTGCGGCCGAGCACCTTCATCTGAGCGAGCACGAGGTTTTCGCGGATCGAGAGGTGCGGGAAGAGTTCGAAGTGCTGGAAGACCATGCCGACGCGGCTGCGCAGCTTGGGCAGGTCCGTCTTCGGGTCGCCCACGGAGATGCCGTCGACGATGATCTCGCCCTTCTGGAAGGGCTCGAGCGCGTTGACGGTCTTGATGAGCGTGGATTTGCCGGAACCGGACGGGCCGCAAACGACGACGACTTCACCCTTCTCGACCTCGACCGAGCAGTCCTTGAGGACCTGGAAGTTGCCGTACCACTTGCTGATGTTCTTGATTTCAATCATTGCCATGAGGGGGGATCCTTGTTCTTGGGGGGAGGTAGGCGGGATTATCGAGTCGCGAGGTTGGTCTGCAGGCGACGAATAAGCAGAGACAACGAAAGCGAAACGGCCAAATAGCAAAGCGCCGCAAAAGAGTACATCAAAACGAGTTCCCCGTCACGTTGAGCGATCTTCGAAACGGCACCGAGGAAGTCGTTGCCGCTGATGACGTACACGAGACTCGTGTCCTGAAAGAGGATGATGATCTGCGTGAGAAGGACGGGGAGCATGTTGCGAACGGCCTGCGGCAGAACGACGTAGCGCATCGTCTGCCCGTAGGTGAAGCCCAAACCCATGGCCGCGGCGAACTGTCCTTTTTTCACGGACTGGATGCCCGCACGCATGATTTCCGCGAAGTACGCGGCTTCGAAGAGCACGAAGGTGATGACGGCCGTCATGTCGGGGCCGATCATGACTGCGTGATCGAGCGCGAAGAGGAGCCGCAGAATTTCCGGCATGAGGAGGAAAAACCAGAAAAGGACGAGGACGAGCGGCACCGAGCGCATGAGGTCGACGTAGAACTTCGCGGGGCGCGAGAGCCAGGGACGGCTCGAGAGGCGCGCGAGCGCGAGAAGCGTGCCGAGGGTGAGCCCTCCCATCGTCGTGACGGCGGTGAGTTCGAGCGTGTAGGCCGCGCCCGCCATCAGGAAGTCGGCCGATTCGGTGATGCTGGAAAAATCGATGGTCATGGGGTCAACTCCCGGAAATCAGTTGCGGGCGGCAATGAAGCCGGGGACGGCGGTGCGGCGTTCGAGGAACGCCATGATGCGATTCACCGCAAGCGCAATGACGATGTAGAGGAAGGTCGCCCAGCAGTAGGCGGCGAAGAACTGGAACGTGTTTTCGCCCATCTCGTTGGCGCGCATCGTGATGTCGGAAAGGCCGATCGTGATCACGATGGCGGTGTTCTTGACGAGGTTCATCGCTTCGCTCGTCAGGGGCGGCAGCACGAGTCGGAGCGCCATCGGCAGGATCACATAGCGGTAGGCCTGCACGCGGGTGAGCCCGAGCGCGCGGGCCGCGTTCGGCAGTCCCGGGGGAATCGAGCAGATCCCGGCACGAACCTGTTCGGCCACGCGCGAAGACGTGAAGAGGCCGAGGCAGAGGAAGGCGGAGAGAAACTGCGAGAGGACGGGGTCGCTGTTGATCATCCAGTCCTTGTACCAGGGGAGAAACTCCGGCACGACGAAGTACCAGATGAAGATCTGAACAAGGAGCGGAATGTTGCGAAAGAGTTCGATCCAGGCTTCGCACAGACCGCGCACGGCGCGGTTCGGGCTCGTGCGCAGCGTCCCCACGACGACCCCGACGACGAGCGCGAGCGAGAAGGCCGCAACGTGCAGGCCGATCGTCCAGCCCGCACCGTCGAGAATGTAGAGCCACCACGGATCGTCCGACAGGAGCGAAGTTTCAAAAAGCGTTTCGAAGCCGATGTTGATGGCCATGAGACGAACTCCTTTGTACTCGCCCCCCCCCTAGGGGACGACCGGGTGTATCCGCGCACGGTTCGCGCGGGAAAAAAAGAAAAAGCCGGAGGCGGTTTCAAAGTGTCGCTAGTCGGCCGCCTCCGGCAAATGACTGTCGGAAGTGTCAGATCCCCCGATCGTTCGGGTTGGCGAAGAGTTCCTTGGTATAGGAGTTCATCGGGAAGTTGAGGTTGACGTTCTTCGGGGGGATGGGACGTTCGAACCAGGTCCTGTAGAGCTCGGCCAACTTCCCGGAGGTGATGAGGTTCGTCACGGTACGGTCGACGAGCGCCTTGAAGGCGGGATCGTCCTTGCGGAACATCGGCCCGTAGGGTTCGACCGAGAGCGACTCGTCGAGGATCATGAAGTCCTGCGGGTTGTCGAGGTTGGCGATCTGACCGGCCAGGAGCACGTCGTCGATCACGAAGGCGTCGGCGCGGTGATTCGCCACGAGCTGCATGGCTTCGGCGAAGTCCTTCGTCATGAGGAAGCGGAAGCGCAGACCGTTTTCCTTTTCGTACTTCTTCAAAAGCGCCACCGAGGTCGTGCCGGAGGTGACGGCGATGTTCTTGCCGTTGAGATCCTTGAGCGAGCGGATGTTGCTCGACTTCGCGACGGCGGCCGTCACCTGGATGCCGAAGTAGTTCGTGCCGAAGGCGGCTTCGCGCTGGCGCACGAGCGAATTCGTCGTGGAGCCGCATTCGATGTCGACCGTGCCGTTCTGAATGAGGGGAATGCGGTTGGCCGACGTGACCGCCTGGTAGCGGATCTTGAGGTCGGGCATGTTGAGTTCGGCCTTCACGGCTTCGCCCACGGCGCGGCAGACTTCGAACGCGTAGCCCGCGGGCTTGCCGTCGGAGAGAAGGTAGGAAAAGGGCACGGAGCTCTCCCGATAGCCGATCGTGAGCGTGCCGCTTTCGCTCACCTTTTTGAGCGTACCCGTCAGCTCGGCGGCACCCGCAAGGGTCGAAGCGGAAAGAAGAGCGGCAAAAGCGATCGTGGCGATGCGGGAGCGGATCATGATGACCTCCTGAGTGCGTCTGTCGTAAGTCGTGGGGTTCGAAGCCGTCCGGAGGACGCCCGAAACCCTTGTTGTTACAAGAAGCAAGACCCGTGCCAAACATTGCGTCGGCCGGGCGGAGGTGAATGCGATCCTTTAAAAAAAACAAGAAGTTAGGATGGGTGACGAAGGGTTTTCCCGAGTGAGAAACGAAAAACGGCGCCCCGAAAACGGGACGCCGCTCCAATGTGGTGCGCACCATTTAGGTGCGATCGCGTCGCGCGGAGCGCACCGAAACGGTGCGCTCTTCAAACGAATCAGGCTTCGCCCGAGCCGTCCGACCCTTCGGGGCGGAAGACGGGCTTGCGGCCTTCCGTGAAGGCTTTGAGCGCTTCGGCGGCTTCGGCCGATCGAACGCGTCGCGCGTACGTTTCCTCTTCTTCGTCGGCGAGCGCTTCGATCTGGCGATCGCGCACGGCGCGCATGAGGCGCTTCGTTTCGGCGACCGCTTCGGGCGGGAGGACGGCCAGGCGCGCCGCTTTGGCGGCCACGGTCTGCGCGAGTTCGTCGTCGTCGACTACGGCGGTCACGAGACGCATGGAGGCCGCTTCGTCGGCGGTGACGGGTTCCGAAAGCAGGAGTTTTTCGGCGGCCTTCGGGTAACCCGCGGCGGCCGTCATCACGTGAGCGACGCCGAAGCGGGGCGTGCGCGCGAGCGCCACGGCCGGAATGCTGAAGAGGGCCTTCGTGCCCGCGTAGACGAGGTCGCAGTAAAGGAGCATCGCGAACGCTTCGCCGACGGCCGGACCCGCCACCAAGGCGACGACGGGCTTCGGGAAGCGGCGCAGCACCGTAAAGAAGTCGCTCATTTCCCGATCGATGCGATCCGGGGTTTTGAGGCTCTCCTCAAGGTCGGCACCCGCCGAGAACACCGCTCCTTCACCTTCGATCAGAACGACGCGAACGCCGGGGTCCGCTTCGGCGCTCCGAAGCGATTCGGAGAGCGAGGCGAACATGTCGGAGGTGATCGTGTTGCGGCGTTCGGGGCGGCGGATCGTCAGACGGAGAACGCCGAATTCGAGCTTGGAAACAATGGACATGACTTCGCAAATTCCTGAGGAAAAAGGGACGACGTCATCTTATCAGGGGTGCGGGCCGACCGACTTCACCCAGGTCACGGTGTCTTCGCCCGCGCTCGTTTGCGACGCGTAGCCGAGCGCGCGCATGAGGCCGTCCATGGCGTCGTTGCCGCGCAGTACGTACCCCGTGAGGGTCGAAAGCCCCGCGCGGGCGGCCCGCGCTTCGAGTTCGCCCATGACGAGGCGCGCAAGGCCGCGACGCTGATCGCGGTCGTGCACGACGACGCCGAATTCGGCGTCCCCGGGCGTTTTCGTGCGTCCCCAGCGGCCCACGGCGGCGATGCGCCGCACGGTCTCGTCCTTGCGGTCGACCGCTTCGACGAGGACGGCCGTTTCGCGCTCGTAGTCGAGCCGGCACAGAGCGGCGACGCGCTCGTCGGAGAGGCGGGCCGAATTGTGAAAGCGAAGGAAAAAGCTTTGGTCGGAAAGGCTCGCGACGAAGTCCTTCAGCGCGGGGAAATCGTTTTCGACGAGCGTTCTCAGGCGATACGTTTCCTCGGGCGTTCCGCCCGCGAGCGTCTCGTACTCGACCGGAGGCGGACACACGGCGAGGTGCGGGCCGCCCGACGCGGCTGCGAGATCGGTCGTGGAAATGCGCGCGGAGCGACAGAAATACGCTTTGGGTTCGCCGCCTGCCGCATGTTCGAGCACGATTTCGACGAGGGCGGGAATGCGCTCGCCGAGTTCGGCGAGGCGAGCAAGCGCAAGGGCCGCGCCGAGAGCCTCCGCGTCGGAGAGCAGACGGCCGACGCGGATCGCGCGCACGCACCGGAGCGCTTCGTCGAGCGAGAGGGGCGGAAGCGCCGCGATTTCGTCCGTGCAGACCGCACCGAATTCGCCGCCGAGACTCGCGCGCACGTACGCCCCGAGGACGTCGTCGCGGTTGAGTTCGAGTCTGAGAATCGGTCGATCGGGCTCGGGCCGCTCGTGCGTTGCGACGAGATTCGCGTGCTCGCACAGGTGCTGCGTCTCTTCGCTCGTGAGGGCGATGCGCTCTTCGTCGACGGGCGCTTGGAGGACCGAACGGACGCGCGCGAGCGCCTCCTCGGCAAGACGGGGCGTCTGCAGCACGGGGACGCGTCGCTTGTCGTGCTTGAGTCGGGCTTCGCGAAAGAGGGCCGCCATGGCGCCCACGGCCGCCGTCGGCGAACGTACGGCGGCGATGCGTGCTTCGGGGGCGTGCGCGAGCTGCACGCGGACGGCGTGCGAAATCCGTTCGCTTGCCCACGAGAGGATGACGGGCTTCGTGGTCGTGCGCGCCGTTTGGGCGAGGAGCCGGAACGTGGGATCGACGGGCGTCGAGGGGCCCGGAGCAACGGTGACGAGCGCCCCTTCGACGGACGGATCCTTGAGCACGATGTCGAGCGTTTTGCTCAGGCGCTCGGCGCTTGCGGCCGCGCCGACCACCACGGGATTGACGGGCAGCTGCGGACTCGGGAACGCGCGTTGCAACTCGTGAATCGTCGAATTCGCAAGGCCGCTCAAGTGCATGCCGTGGCGCTCCGCGGCTTCGGCCGCCATCAGCGCGAAGCCCGTGCCGTTCGAGAGCACCGCAACGCGCGAGCTCTTTTCGGCGTCGCCCCGAAGGAAGGGTACGGGGCACGACGCGAGCGCCGCGACGGCGCTTGCAAACTGCCGGAAGTCCGATACGCACTGCGCGCCCGCGCGTCGCACGAGCGCGTCGAAGACGATCCCGCGACCGGCGTGCGTGCCGAAACGGTGACAGGAGAGACGGTCGGCGGAAAGGCCCGCGTTCGAGCCCGAACGCAGAATCACGACGGGTTTGCGGGAGGCGGCGTAGGAAAGCGCGCTGTAAAAGGCTCTCGGGCGGCGCAGACCTTCGATTTGCACCGCGAGCACGCGCGTCCGTGCGTCGTCGGCGAAGTGCTCGATCCAGTCCGAAATCGAAAGGTCGATGTCGGCCCCCGTATTGATGACGCCCGAAAAGCCCGTGCGGACGTCCGCGAGGTCGTCGAGGAGCGCCGTGGCGATCAGGGCCGACTGGGTGACGAGCGCGATGCCGCCCGTACGGGGCGTATCGGGCCAGTAACTTGCATTGAGGCCCGAGGGCGGGCACATGAGGCCGATCGAATCGGGGCCGATCACGCGCAGTCCCGTGCGACGGACGATCTTGTGAATGCGATGCGAGAGTTCGCCCTCGACGAAAAGGTGTTCCTCTTCGGGGGCGACGACGACGGCGAGCGTTCCTTTGCGCGCGAGCGCTTCGAGGGTGTCGGCGATGAGGTCGGAGCGCAGCGTGACGACGGCGAGGTCGGGCGCTCCCGGGAGTTCGTCGACGCGCGCGTAGCAGAGGTCGTTCCCGATGTAGCGGTACTTCGGGTTGACGGGCCAGACGGCGCGGCCGTTGCGGCTCTTCGAGATCGACTGCCAGACGAAAAATCCCCGGCTCTCCGGGCGGTCGCTCGCTCCAACGACGGCGATCGAGCGGGGATTCAGGAGTCGCTGAAGGGAAAACTTTTCCATGGCGCGGGGTGAAAAAGAGCGCGTGAGGGCAAAGGTAAAAGGGTGCTTACAAGCATAACGAAGTTCGGCTGCTTCGGCGGGCGGGTCGGGGTTCTCCGACGAGGCACGTCCGACGCCCCCTGCTACACTTGAAAGACACGCCGATGCGGGCGGATTTTTGCGCGGAATCGGCGCGGTTCCCCTAGGTGTTCCGCGCTCGCGCGCCCGCACGTTCTTTCTCCCATCAAGGATTGTCCCAATGAAAGTCAATGGCATTCCCACCCGCAGCATTCGATCGCTCGACGGCGGTACGGCGGTCGAGATCGTCGATCAGACTTCGCTTCCCTATCACTACGAAACGCGCGTGCTCAACGACTGGCGCGATTGCGTGGAAGCCATTGCCAACATGCGCGTGCGCGGCGCGCCTCTGATCGGCATCACCGGGGCGTGGGGCGTCGTGCTCGCCGCGAAGGAAGACCCGGAAAACGCCGCTTTGCTTGCGGCGGCCGACGCCATTGCCAACGCGCGCCCGACGGCCGTGAATCTCTCGTGGGCCGTGCACCGCATGATGGGTGCGCTCCTGCCGCGCGAACCTTCGCTGCGCTTCGAAGCGGCGGTGAAGCTTGCCGAAGCGATGACGCAGGAAGACGTGCTCACGTGCCGCGCGATCGGCGAGGCGGGCGCTCCGCTCATCGCGGACCTCTACCAGAAGCTTCGTCGCCCCGTGAACATCCTCACGCACTGCAACGCGGGGTGGCTCGCCACCGTTGACTACGGTACGGCGCTCGCGCCGATTTATGCGGCGTTCGAGCGCGGCACGCCCCTGCACGTCTGGGTCGACGAGACCCGTCCGCGCAATCAGGGGCTCCTGACCGCGTGGGAGCTCGCCCAACACGGCGTGCCGCACACGATCATTGCGGACAACGCGGGCGGACAGCTCATGCAGCAGGGCGACGTCGACCTCGTGATCGTCGGCGCCGACCGCATCACGCGCCGCGGCGACGTGGCCAACAAGATCGGTACGTACCTCAAGGCGCTTGCCGCGCACGACAACGACGTGCCCTTCTACGTGGCGGCTCCCTCGTCCACGATCGACTGGAAGTTGACCGACGGCAAGCGCCAGATTCCGATCGAAAACCGAGCTTCGTCCGAACTTCTTTCCGTGCGCGGCATCGATTCGACGGGGCGCATCGCCGCCGTGCAGATCGCGCCCGTCGAAGAGGCCGTCGCGAACCCCGCTTTCGACGTGACGCACAACCGCTTCGTCACCGGTCTCATCACCGAACGCGGCGTGGTGGCGCCCACCGATCTGACGTCGGTCTTTTCCGACAAGCTTCTTCCCGAAGGAGGTGCGTCGTGACGACGAGCGTGTCGATCCCCGCGGACGACGTTGCGATCCGCCGGGCGGTCATTGAAACCGCGCGGGCCATGAATCGGCTCGGCATCAACGTCAACAAGTCCGGCAACGTTTCCGCGCGCGTGGTGTCCGAAGGGGAATGCGGGATGCTCGTGACGCCGACCGGGGTCCCCTACGACGAGCTCGTCCCCGAAGATCTCGTTTTCGTTCCCTTCGGCGACGAGCCGAGCCTCAAGCGCGCCCGGGGGCGCCGCGCGCCTTCGAGCGAATGGGAAATGCACGAGCGCATCTACGCCGTGCGTCCCGACGCGGGGGCCGTGGTGCACACGCACTCGTGCTTTGCGACGGCGCTCGCGTGCCAGAACCTTCCGATTCCGGCTTTCCACTACATGGTGGCCGCGGCGGGGGGCACCTCCGTCGACGTCGTCCCGTACGCCACTTTCGGCACGCCCGAATTGGCTCGGGCTGCGGCCGAGGGCGTGCGCGAAAAGGACGCCGCGCTCTTGGAACACCACGGCGTGATCGCGCTCGGACGCACGCTGGAGCGGGCGCTGCGACTCGCCCACGAAGTCGAAAACCTCGCCCGTCAGTACGTGACGGTGCGCCAGCTCGGCGAACCCCGCCTGATCGACGACGAGGAAATGCGGCGCATCGTCGCCAAATTCCGCACTTACGGGCAGCCGCAGGCTTCGAAGGAGGCATGATGGCCGATATTCCCGCGCCCAAAGCCTGGTACCGTGCGGACGGTACCGTCGTATCCTGTACGGAGTCCGTCAAGGTGCTCGCCGAAAATTGGGAAGAGGCGGTCGAACTTTTGCAGGAGCAGTTCGAAGACGCCGTGTTGCTCGGCGTCGGCAAGGACGCTTTCCGAGCGGCGATGCACGAACTCGTCGACGCGCTCGCGTGCGATTACGAGGAAAAGAAAGCGCCCGTCGAGTCGCTCAAACGCTGAAAGAGCTGAAAGAGCGACGAAGAGCGGACGCACGTTTCGTGTGAGGAGGTTCAGAATGAAGTGGAGAAATTTGGCGGCGGCCGTTGCGGCGACCTTGATCGTCGCGGGTTGCGCGCATCCGCAATTGATGGAGCTCTCGATGAGCGAAGGTGCGGTCGAAACCGAACTCGGCGCCCCCGACGCACGCGTCGCGCTCCCCGAGGGCGGCTCGCGTTGGGTCTACTCCATGCAGCCGATGGCTCAAGAGGTCTGGTGGCTCACGTTCGACGCTTCGGGAAAGCTCGTTACCAAAGAGAATGTTCTCGATCGGGAGCATTTTGCGCTCATCAAGCCGGGCGTCACCACGCAGAGCGAAGTGTTCGATCTTTTCGGGCCCTGCGCGCAGAAATACGAATTCCATCTGAAAAACGAAACCGCCTGGATGTATCGGTTCCTCGACGAGGGGTTCTTTTACATGGCCTGCTGGGTGCAGTTCGATACGAAGGGAATCGTCACGGAAGTGGGTTACACGACCGATCCCTGGCGGGATCGCGACAACTGGTGGCCCTGAGCGGGTGCGGGCGGTGAGGGCGCTGAGGGCGGCTCCGGCCGGCCCGACCGCCTCCCCGGGAATTTGTTAACGTAGTCGGGCGACGATCGTGTCGCCCGTTTTTTTGAGGGGCGAAGCGTCGCGCGGGCCGCGGAGGCGGCCGACGGTTGTTCGGACTCAGAAAGGAGGCGGCGTGCCCGATGTTTGCAAAGGAAATGCCGGGCGCCCCATGACGCATGCAAAACCGCGAACGCATCGATCGGCTCTTTCGGGCGGCCGAAGGACGCTGGCCGCAGATTTTCGAAGCGGCCGGTATGGATCCCCGACACTTCGCGAAACCCAACCGTCCGTGTCCGCTCTGCGGCGGCACGGACCGCTTTACGTTTCTCGCCAAGCGCGAGCCCGACCACGGCATGTGGTTTTGCCGCGGGTGCGGAGCCGGAGACGGCATTCGGCTCGTGCGGTCGTTCCGGCACGGGACGTTTTTCGAAACGCTCGAATTCATCGAGTCTTTCCTGGGGCTTCCGCCCTGGAAGGCTGCGTCCTCTCCCGGAGCGCAGAGCGAAGCGCGCCGTGCGCGTCGCGAGGCCGCGGAGGCTCAAGCCGAGAAGCGACGCCGCCTTGCGGCCCTCGAAGCGCACTGGGCCGAAGCCGAGCCGCTCGACCTTGAGGCCGACACGCCCGCCGCGCGCTACTTGAGCCGTCGGGGAATCCGCCATCTCGACGGCTGCACCGAGCTGCGCTGGTTTGCCCGGGAGCCCTATTGGTCGGAGGAGGGGACGTCGGTTTGGCCCTCCCTCCTCGCGCGCGTCACGGATCCCGAGGGACGGATGACGGCCTTGCATCGCACGTACCTGACGGAGTCCGGAGAAAAAGCACCCGTTGCGGCGGCGAAGAAGCTGACGGCGGGCGAACTCGGCGAAGGGTTTGTTCGACTTTTTCCGCCTTCGAGCATCCTGTGTCTTGCCGAAGGGATCGAGACCGCGCTTTCCGTGCACGAGACGGAAGGGGTTCCCGTGTGGTCGGTGATTTCCGTGGGCGGCTACGAGCGCTTCCGCACGCTCCCCGAGGGGTTGCGCGAATTGCGGGTCTACGCGGACAACGATCGATCGTTTGCGGGAATTGCGGGTGCGTACGAGCTCGCACGGCGACTCAAGCGCGACTATCCGATGCTGGCCGTGAAGGTTTTCGAACCCGAGCGAGAGGGGGAGGATTGGAACGACGTTCTGAGGCGCAGGGAGGAACGGGGCGCCCCGAAGTGAAATCGCGGAGGGAGAAAAAATAAAACCGGTTCTCTCTCCGTTTAATGCCCGATCTAGTGGAGAAAGAACCGGTTTTCCTCCGGACGCCTTGACGGAAAACCGTCAAAACGTCTAGGGGTAGTTAGTATAACACAAGTCGAGAATTATTGCCCGGCGATATCGTGTTCCTTCTTGGGCTCGTTGCGCAGACGGATGTGCAGTTCGCGCAACTGCTTTTCTTCGACGGGGGCCGGGGCCTGCGTGAGCAGACACTGGGCGCGCTGCGTCTTCGGGAACGCGATCACGTCGCGGATCGAATCGGCGCCGCACATCATCGTGGCGATGCGGTCGAGCCCGAAGGCGATGCCGCCGTGGGGAGGCGCGCCGAACTGCAGAGCGTCGAGCAGGAAGCCGAACTTCTGACGGGCTTCTTCCTTGCCGATCTTGAGGGCTTCGAAGACCTTTTCCTGCACTTCTTCACGGTGGATGCGGATGGAGCCGCCGCCCACTTCCCAGCCGTTCAGGACCATGTCGTAGGCCTTGGCGTAGCAGTGTTCCGGATCCGTGAGGAGCTTGTCTTCGTGGCCGTCCAGGGGGCAGGTGAACGGATGGTGGCAGGAAACCCAGCGCTGGTCTTCTTCCGAGTATTCGAACATCGGGAAGTTGACGACCCAGAGGGGCTGCCAGCCCGGCGTGAAGAGGCCGGTCGACTTGCCGAATTCGGAGTGACCGATCTTGAGACGCAGAGCGCCGAGGCTGTCCCAAACGATCTTGGCCTTGTCGGCGCCGAAGAAGATGACGTCGCCGTCCTTGGCACCCGTGCGGGCGATGATCTGGGCGAGTTCGTCGTCGGAGAGGTTCTTGACGATCGGGCTCTGGAGGCCTTCGCGACCGCGGGCGGCTTCATTGACCTTGATGTAGGCGAGGCCCTTGGCGCCGTAGATCTTGACGAATTCGGTGTAGGCGTCGATTTCGGAGCGCGGCATCGTGCAGGCGCCCGGGACGCGCAGAGCGACGACCTTGCCGTTGTGCAGGGACTTCACGCCCGAGAAGACCTTGAACTGCGAGTCCGCGACGATGTCGGTGACTTCGACGAGCTGGAGGTTGACGCGCAGGTCCGGCTTGTCGGAGCCGTACTTGGCCATGGCGTCGTCCCACTGCATGACGGGGAAGGGGTTGGCGAGTTCGACGTCGAGCACTTCCTTGAAGACCGTGCGCATCAGGTCTTCCATGATGGCGCGGATTTCGTCCATGCTGAGGAAGGACGTTTCGATATCGACCTGGGTGAATTCGGGCTGACGGTCCGCACGGAGGTCTTCGTCGCGGAAGCACTTCACGATCTGGTAGTAGCGGTCGAACCCGGCCATCATCAGAAGCTGCTTGAAGAGCTGGGGCGACTGCGGCAGAGCGTAGAAGCAACCGTCCTGAACGCGCGAGGGCACGAGGTAGTCGCGGGCGCCTTCGGGGGTCGAACGGGTGAGCATCGGCGTTTCGATGTCGATGAAGCCGTGGCTGTCGAGGTACTTGCGGAAGGCCATCGCGGCGCGGTAGCGCAGGCGGAGGTTCTTCTGCATCTGGGGACGACGCAGGTCGAGCACGCGGTACGTGAGGCGCGTCGTTTCCGAGAGGTTTTCGTCGTCGAGGTGGAACGGAGGCGTAACCGAGGCGTTGAGGATTTCAAGCTCGTGGCAGAGCACTTCGACGCCGCCCGAGATGAGGTTGTCGTTCTTCGTGCCTTCCGGACGAGCGCGAACGAGACCGACCACCTTCAGGCAGTATTCGTTGCGGCACTTGTCGGCGGTGGCGAAGACTTCCGGACGGTCCGGGTCGCAGACGACCTGAACGAGACCTTCGCGGTCGCGCAGGTCGATGAAGATCACGCCGCCGTGGTCGCGACGACGATGAGCCCAGCCGTAGAGAGTCACAGTCTGGCCGATGAAGGACTCGTCGACCAAGCCAGAGTACACGGTACGCATAGTTGCTCCGAGAAAAATGCACCGCCGGGAAAGAACGGTGCGGGACGAAATGGAAACGTTGAGGCGGAGACCGCCTTCGCGTCAATGGTGTTCTGGGCCGCCTCGGTCGCGCCGGGCGCCTCGGCGGCTCTTCGTGGTTTCGGTGCCGCGTGCCGAAGGCACGCACATGACGGCAAGTGTAGCGCTATTAGCTTTTCTTGGTCGGTTCCGCCTCCGATTTGGAGGTTCCGGAAGGCGTCATGACGCCGAGAGAGAGGTGGAATTTCAGCGCTTCGTCGACCGTCACGTGGGAGGGATGCAGAGCCGAGCGGCGGGTCATCACCACGTAGCCCGACGTGGGGTTCGGAGCCGTGGGCACGTAGACCGTGACGAGGTCCGGCATGTCGAGCGTCGCGCGCGTGGCCTCCGAGGGGGTCGACACGGTGAAGCCGTAGGTCCACTGGCCCTTGTTGGGGAATTCGATGAGCACGACCTCCTTGAAGCTTTCCGTCTGATCGGAAAGCAGGGTCGAGGTGATCTGCTTGGCGCCCGAGTAGAGCGGGCGCACGAGGGGAATGCGGTTGAGGAACGCCTCCCAGAGGCGCAGCACCCACTGGCCGATGAAGTTCGCCGCGAGGATGCCCGTGACGAACACGGCGACGGCCGCCATCACGAGGCCGATCCCCGGGACGTGCATGCCGATGAACGCGTCGGGACGCAGGTGCGGGGGCAGCGCTTCGACGATCGAGTCGCTCCAGCGGATGATGGTTTCGAGCACCCAGAAGGTGACGGCGAGCGGGATCCAGAGCAGGAGCCCGGCGGTGAAGTATTTTTTAAGCATTGAGGCGAGCAAACAAGAAAAAAGCCGCGTTTCGGCGCTCTTCACGGCGCGATGAACGCGGCTTTCGGAGACTCCCCGAAGGGCGTCACTTACCGGGTTTGGCGTGCGAAGCGGGCAACGCCTTGTGGCCGCCGTTGAAGTCGGTGGCGGCCCAACCGTTCCCCTTGAGCTCGAACCCAGGAGCGGAGAGCTCTTTGCGGAACGTGTCCTTGCCGCACTTCGGGCAGGTCGTCAGGGGCTTGTCGCTCATCTTCTGCAGGAAGTCCTTTTCGAACCCGCAGGAGGCGCATTTATAAGCGTAAATCGGCATCTTTTTCTGGGGCGGCGAAGCGCCCCGCATGGAACCAGTGAGAACTGCCGATTATACGGAAAACGCGCCGGAGATGATTGCCCCGGCGCGTCCCGTGCGTCGTTCGGGGCGGCGCGCGGCGCCCCGAACAACCGTGCAACTCAGTCCTCCTCGTCTTTGCGTTGGAATTTCGACGCGAGTTCGGCCTGTTTCTGGGCGGGAACGGGCTGATAGGCTTCAAGTTCCATCGACCAGGCGCCCGTACCCTGCGTGATCGCGTGGAGTCGCGTGGCGTAGCCGTCGAGTTCCGAGAGCGGCGCGGTGCCGAGAATCACCATGAGCCCGCCCGGCAGGTTTTCCGTGCCGCTCACCTGGCCGCGGCGGCTCGAGAGGTCGCCGACGATGTCGCCCATGTAGGATTCGGGGGCGGTGATTTCGAGTCGGACGATCGGTTCGAGCACCTGAGGTTCGGACTTCGCGAGGGCGTCGAGGAAAGCCTTGCGGCCCGCGGAGACGAAGGCCACTTCCTTCGAGTCCACGGGGTGGCTCTTGCCGTCGTAGACCGTGACGCGCACGTCCTGGATGGGGTAGCCCGCAACGAAGCCCGTGTCGAGCACTTCGCGAACGCCCTTTTCAACGGCGGGAATGAGGTTGTAGGGGATGGCGCCCCCCTTCACCTCGTCGACGAACTCGAACCCGGCGCCGCGCGGCAGAGGCGCGATGCGCAGATAGACTTCGCCGAACTGACCCGCACCGCCCGTCTGCTTCTTGTGGCGGGCGTGCCCTTCGGCGGGCGCCGAGACGGTTTCCCGATACGGAATCGAGGGCGCGGCGGTTTCGACTTCGAGCTTGAAGTTGATCTTCATGCGGTCGAGAATCGAGCGCACGTGCATGTCGGTCAAGCCCCGGATGACGGTTTCGTTGAGCACCGTGTCGTGGTCGACCGCCATCGTCGGATCTTCCGACTGCATCTTGGCGAGCACTTCGCTCATGCGGCTTTCGTCGCCTCGGCGCGCGGGCTTCACCGCAAGGCCGTACATGGGCTTCGGGAAGTCGATCGGACGCATGTGCACGCCCGTGAGCGCCGGATCGCCGTGGATGACGGAGCCGTAGCAGAGTTCGTCGATCTTCGCGAGAGCGCCGATGTCCCCGGGCGAGAGGCGATCCGTTTCGGCCGTGTTCTTGCCCTGCAGGATGAGCGGGTGAGCGGCCTTGACGGGCTTTTTCTCGTCGTCGACGTAGAGGACGGAATCCTTCGTGATCGTGCCCTGATGCACGCGGAAGACGCCGATTTTGCCGATGTAGGGATCGTTCACGATCTTGAAGACCTGAGCGACGACGGGCAGATCCTTGTCGGGCTTCGTCACGAAGGGCGTGCCGTCGGCATTGAGAAAGAGCGCGTCGTTGGCTTCGGCCGGACTCGGCAGATGGCGGATGATCACCTTCATGAAGTCGCGGATGCCGATGAGGTTCTTCGCGGAGACGAAGCACACCGGAATCACGTGTCCTTCGCGCAGCGCCTTCGTGACGAGCGGATGCAAAAGACGCGGGTCGACGTTCCCTTCTTCGAGGTAGCGCTCGAGCATCGCGTCGTCTTCTTCGACGATTTTTTCAATGAACGCGCGGTGAACTTCTTCGACGCTCATGATGTCCGCGTCGCCTTCGTCGCGGTCGAAGCAGTCGATCACGCGGGTGCGGTTCTTGGTCGGCAGGTTGATGGGAAGGACGCCCGGCCCCCAGATTTCCTGCATTTCCTTCAGCAGCCCGACGAGGTCCGCATTGGGATCTTCGAACTTGTTGACGACGATCATGCGGCAGAGGTTGCGGTCCTTGGCGGCCTGCATCATGCGGCGCGTGAGCATTTCGACGCCTTGCGTCGCGTCGACGACCGCAGCCACGGATTTGACGGCGTCGAGCGCCGAGAGGTCCTGACCGAGGTAGTCCGAGTACCCCGGGGTGTCGAGCACGTGGATGCGAACCGGAGTGAGGTCGGGCATGGCCGTATCGATGTGGGCGACGGCCAGACGCACCGAGTGACCCACCTGCTTTTCAAGCGGATCGTTGTCGCACATCGTGTTCCCTTTCTCGACGGTGCCGAGCTCGGGAATCATGCCGGAGCGGTAGAGCATGGCTTCGATCAGCGACGTTTTGCCGCAGGAGCCGTGTCCTACCAACGCTAGGGTACGAAGGTTTTCCGTGAGGTAGTTGCTCATGATCATCCTCCTCAAGTCGATGAAGCGTGTTCAACCATTCTGCGCCTGTGCGAACGGTTCGACCATGAGAAGGACTACGGGGTTGACGAAGATCGCAGATGCGGTTTGCAAGTCTTGCGCCGCGCGTGCGAACGGTGAGAGACTCGTCAGGATGTGCTCTGTCGGGGCGCCCGCTCAAGGGGGAGCGTGAAGCGTACGACGAGGCCCGTGCGACCGTCGGTGCGGTTGGAGGCTTCGAGGCGCCCCTTGTGGGCTTCGACGCACTTTTGCGCGATCGCAAGCCCGAGGCCGAACCCCGTACCGGTCGATTCGCGCTTGCCCCGAACGAAGGGGCGAAAGAGATCGGGGAGCTCTTCGGGCGGCACGCCGGGGCCTTCGTCCCGGCAGAGAAGAACGAGCGTTCGATCGTGCCATTGCGCTTCGAGTGCGAGTACGCCCTCTTCGGGCGTGAAGCGAATGGCGTTGCGCACGACGTTGTCGATCGCGCGCAGAAGCGCGGGACCGTCGCCGAGCAGCTCGGCGCCTTCGAGAAGGCTCGACCCCCAGTTCGTCTCGACGCGTACGGCTCGGGTCTCGGCTTCGAAGCGCGCGTTGTCGCCCGCTTCGCGGAGGAGCGCTTCGACGTCGACGGGGGCTTCGTGCAACTCGGCGTTGTTTTCGAGACGCGCGTAAGTAAGGAGCGCCTCGATCAGCCGATCGATGGAGGCGACTTCCTTTTCGATGCGGTCCAGACTCGGGGCGACGCGCGCCGGGTCGCGTCGCGCCAGTGCGAGCGCTACGTCGATGCGGGCGAGGGGACTGCGCACTTCGTGGCTCACGTCGTGAAAGAGACGGCGTTGCCTCTCGATGAGTCCTTCGATGCGTTCGGCCATTTGGTCGAACACGCGGGCAAGCGTGGCGATTTCGTCGTCCGCGGGCCCGATGCTCGCTTCGACGCGGGTCTTCAATTCGCCGAGCGAGAAGCGTTCCATCGCCTGATCGAGCCGCCGCAGGGGACGGGTGTAGTAGAGCGCGAGCACCCAGGCGACGCCGAAGACGATGAGGGTCGTCAAGAGGCCGATGAGGACCAGAGGAAGCCCGCGCAGCTGCCCCGGGAAAAAACGGATTTTGAGAGGGATCGGGTTCGTGCGCGTTGCGAACACCATGTAGGGGTGGCCGGCGATTTCGATCGTACGCACGGCCCCTTCGTCGGATTCGTTGGCGGGGAGCCGCCCCTCTTCCTTCAGAGCGGCGAGCATCTCGAGCGCGAGTTGCGGCACGGGGCGCCCGCTCAGCTCCCGCCCGTTTTCGGCGAGCAGATACACCGTCGGATTGTGGTTCGAGGGACTCGTCAGCCAGTCGACGAGCCCGGCTTCGCCCCCGTATCGGTAGGCGAGAAGCGCCGTTTCAACCGACTTTTGGCCGCTCACGCGCCAGTCGATCGTTCCGATGCCGAAGTCCTGCTTGCGGGTGAGGTACGCCGTCACGGAAACGAGTGCGGCGGTTGCGAGGATCACGACCGTGAGGCCCGCGAAAAGCCTCCAAAAGAGGCTGCGAAACGAAGGACGCAAGTACATGAGTGCGGACCTCGGGCCGAAACGCGCGCGAAGCGCTTATGCGGGGACGTCGGGATGGACGACGAGTTGGTAGCCGATGCCGCGGATGCTGTCGATCGTGACGGCTTTGCCGACGACGGCCGCGAGCTTGTGGCGAACCGAGGAGACGTGCACGTCGATGGCGCGATCGTACGGTCCCATCGTGCGGCCGAGCACGCGCGGGTAGATGTCTTCCTTCGGGACGGGCTTGCCGATCTGACGCGCGAGGAGTTCAAGGAGCGAAAATTCGGTCGTCGTCAGGTCGATCGGGCGGTCGTTCGCCGTGACCGTTCGGGAGGTCGACGAAATGGTGAGGGGACCGGCCGAGAGGGGCATGCCCGGCGTGCCCCAGCGGCTCGCGCGCCTCAGAATCGCGTTGATGCGCGCGACGAGTTCGCGCGGCGGGCAGGGTTTGGCGACGTAGTCGTCGGCTCCGAGCTCCAGACCGATGATGCGCTCGATCGGGTCGCCCTTGGCGGTGAGCATCAGAACGGGCACGGAGTTCGTGCTTCGGATTTCGCGCAGCACGTCGATGCCGTTCATGCCGGGCATCATCACGTCGAGAACGACCAAGTCGAAGTCGCCCAGAGCGAGTCGATGAAGACCGTCGGGGCCGTCGTTCGCGCCTTCCGCTTCGAAGCCTTCGAGGGTGAGGTAGTCGACAAGCAGAGTGACGAGCTCCACGTCGTCGTCGACGAGCAGGATGCGTCGGGGCTTTTTGTCCATGGCGAGCAATGTAAAGATGCGGGTGGAATTTGAACGAGATTGGGGTCTTCGGAAGATCTTAACAAAGCGTTCGGAGCTTTTTGTTACGTTCGCCCGTCGGAACTTTAACGAGGGCTAAGGTTTCTTGACGGAACGCTATTGCACAATGCAGGTGTGGAAACGGCCGCAGACGCTTCGGGCGGCCTCATAAGGATATATTCGGACACCATGACAACAACTCGACTGGTTCTCCCGGCGCTCGCGGCACTGCTTGCCGCGGGTTGTGCCGTGACGCCTCCCGACACGGACAAGCTCGCCCGGGACGTGACGCCGAGCGCGTGGAGCGCGGGCGTCGAAACGGGTGAAATCGAGAGCTTCCGGGACTTCTGGACGCGCTGGAACGATCCCGTGCTCGTCGCGCTGATCGAACGCGCGCAGGCCGCCAACACCGACGTGCTCGGAGCGGAAGCGAATCTTCGCGCGGCCCGCGCCTCGCTCACCCGAGCCAACGCGGCGCTCTGGCCTACGGCCGAACTCAATGCGGGAACGAATCGCCACCGGGCGAACGGTCGCACGACGACGGGCTACGACGCGGGGCTTTCGGGCTCGTGGACGCTGAACCTTGCGGGATCGCGCTACTTCAGCGCTTCTGCGGAAGAAGCGTCCGTGCGCGCGTACGAACTGACGCTCGCCGACGTGCGGGAAATGGTGGCCGCGGAAACGGCACAGGCGTACGTCAACATGCGCGCGGCCGAAGCGAGTCTCGAGATCACCCGCCGCAGTATCGCCAACTACGCCGAGACGGCCAAGACCGCCGACTGGCAGTACCGGGCCGGCATGGGGAGTGCTTCCGAAGCCGAGGACGCGCTCACGCAGCTCGCGTCCGCGCGCGCCCGGGTGCCTCAACTCGAAGCGAGCATCGAACAGTACAAAAACGCGCTGGCGCGCCTCACGGCGCAGCCCGTCGACGCCCTGGATTTCGGCGCTTCGGGCGCGATTCCCGTGCCGCCCGACGGAGCGCGCGTCATGATGCCCGCCGAACTGCTCGAACGCCGACCCGACGTGCGCAGCGCGCTCCGTTCGCTCGAAGGGGCGGTTCTGACGCTCAAAAGCGCGAAGAGCGACTGGTTCCCGACCCTCGGATTGACGGGGAACATCGGTACGGACGCGGCCACCGTGGGCGCGCTCGGTGCGAGCGGCACCGGCGTGGCGGGGCTCGCCGCCGCGCTGACGCTCCCCGTACTCAACTGGGGGTCGCTCGTCGCCGCCGAAGAAACGGCCGCGGCCGAGCTCGACCGGCAACGCGCGAATTACGTCTCCGTGTTGCTCTCGGCTCTAGAGAACACGCAAAACGCTCTGACGGGGATCGAGAGCTCGCAGCGACGCGCGCGCGACCTGAGCCTCGCCGTCGAACACGCGCGTTCGGCCGCAACGCTCGCCAAGCTCGAATACAACGCCGGGATCGGCGACTACACGATGGTCCTTTCGACCGAGCGAACGCTGCTCGGTGCGGAAGACACGGAGCTCTCGAACCGCGCCGAGCGCGCGAACAACTACATCATGCTCTACCGCGCCGTCGGGGGCGGTTGGGCCGTCGGAGAAGCCGAACGTGAAAAATCGGCCGCACAACGCGCTTCCGACGACGTGACGGAATCGAAGAAGGAATAAGAACCATGACCGAAAAGGAAAAACAGACGAAAACCGCCCGCGAGCTGCTCGACGACGGGCGCCGTCGGCCCTGGTACGTGCGCGCGGCCGTTTGGGGGGCGGTGGTCGCCCTCGCGGGTGCGGGCGGCTGGTACTGGTACGCGTCGAAGGACGCGGGCACGGGCCCCTCCTACGTCACCGAAACGGTCGAGCGCGGCAACCTCTCCGTGACGGTTTCCGCGGACGGAACGCTCAATCCGATGCGTACCGTGACGCTCGGCTCCGAACTCTCGGGGATCGTCCGCGAGGTGAACGTCGACGTGAACGACGAGGTCGTCGAAGGTCAGACGCTGATCGAACTCGACACCCGCAACCTCGAAGCGAAAGTGGCGAGCGCGCGTGCGAGTCTGACGAGCGCCAAGGCGCAGCTTGCGGAAAGCCGGGCGACCCTCAACGAGGCGGAACTGCGCTACAAGCGCATGAAGGAACTCAACCGCCTCTCCGAAGGCAAGATGCCCTCGGCGGCGGACTTGGACCAGCAGCAGGCGGCCGTCAAGACGGCGAGCGCCTCGGTGGACGTGGCCCGTGCGGCGATCGACGACGCCGAGGCGTCGCTTGCGACCGCGCAAACCGACCTTGAAAAGGCGCAGATCAAGTCGCCCATCAACGGGGTCGTGCTCGCGCGCTCGGTCGAACCGGGTTACGCCGTGGCGGCGAGCCTTCAGGCCGTCGAGCTTCTCACGCTCGCGACGGACCTGCGGGAGCTCGAGCTGCGCGTCGACGTCGACGAAGCCGACATCGGCGTCGTGAAGACGGGGCAGACCGCATACTTCACGGTGAGCTCGTACCCGAACCGTCGCTTCCCCGCGGAACTCAAGAAGGTGGC
Source organism: Sutterella megalosphaeroides (assembly GCF_003609995.1). Classification (NCBI taxonomy): domain Bacteria; kingdom Pseudomonadati; phylum Pseudomonadota; class Betaproteobacteria; order Burkholderiales; family Sutterellaceae; genus Sutterella; species Sutterella megalosphaeroides. Next base: position 77,974 of record NZ_AP018786.1, on the reverse strand, counting down.
TTTCGGTTCGACCGAAACCGAAAACGTCGTCACCTACACGACGTACCTCAACGTCGACAACTCGGACCTTCTCCTGCGCCCGGGCATGACGGCTTCGGCCACGATTCTCACCGCCGAAAAATCGGGCGTTCTGCTCGTGCCGAATTCGGCGCTGCGCTTTACGCCGCGCGCCGAAAAGGAGGCCCCCTCGGGCATGTCCGCCATGATGATGCGCGGTCCTCACGGGGGCGGCACGAAGAGCGCCAAGGACGTGACGCAGCACGGCGAAGCCGAGCGAACGGTGTACGTGTTGAGAAACGGTCAGGCCGTCCCCGTTCGGGTGACGACGGGTCTGACGGACGGCGCCCGTACCGAAATCGTTTCGGGCGAACTGGCCGAAGGCGACGCCGTGGTGGTCGATCAGCGCCGCGCCGCCGCGAAGTAAGGGAGGCGACCGGAGATGACGCCGCTCATCGAACTGCGAGGCATCGGGAAGCGCTACGGCACGGGCGAAGCCGCGTTCGTAGCCCTTCACGACATCGATTTGACGATCAACGAAGGCGAGTTCGTGGCCATCATGGGCCCCTCGGGCTCGGGGAAGTCGACCGTCATGAACATCATCGGAGCGCTCGACCGCCCCTCGTGGGGCGAGTACCTCTTTTCGGGGCTGCACGTCGAGAAGCTTTCGACCGACGAACGGGCGCTTTTGCGCCGGAAGTTCCTCGGATTCGTCTTTCAGGGCTTCAACCTGCTTGCGCGCACGACCGCACTCGAAAATGTCGAGCTGCCGCTCCTTTACCGAGGTTTGCCGGGGCGGGAGCGGCGCGAATTGGCCATGGCGGCGCTTGAGCGCGTGGGGCTTGCGAACTGGGCGCATCACACGCCCGCGGAACTCTCGGGCGGGCAGCAGCAGCGCGTCGCGATCGCGCGCGCCATCGTGATCCGTCCGAAACTCCTGCTTGCCGACGAACCGACGGGCAGTCTCGACAGCGCCCGAAGCGTCGAGATCATGGAGCTTCTCTCTGAGTTGAACGCCGAGGACGGCATTACGGTCGCGCTCGTGACGCACGAGCCCGACATGGCCGAGTACGCGCACCGCCACATCGTCTTCAAGGACGGGCATTTGATTCGGGACGACCATCGGAGGACGGCATGATTTGGAACGCATTCCTGCTCGCCATGCGCCAGATTTGGCGCAACCCGATGCGCAGCTTGCTGACGGTGTTGGGCGTCGTGATCGGGGTGGCCGCCGTGATCACGATGGTGACGGTCGGCAACGGCGCCTCGGACGCCATTCGAACGCAGATCGAGTCCTTCGGCAACAACCAGATCATGTTGCGTCCGGGGATGCGTCTCGGGCCGGGTCAGAAGGTCGGCGCCCCCGACTTCAAGGTCGAGGACGCCGAGGCGCTCATGTCGCAGTTGGCGGGGGTCGAAGCGGTGGCGCCTCAGACCTCGAAGTCGATGACGATCGTGGCGAACGGCCGCAACTGGTCGACGAGCGTCGTCGGCACGGACAACCACTACTTTTCGATCGACAACCGCGAACTTGAGGCGGGGCGCTATTTCGAAGAGTCCGAAGAGCGTTCGGGGGCGGCCGTCTGCGTGATCGGTGGAACGATCCGCCGCGAACTCTTCGGCGAGAACGCCGACGTCGTGGGCGAAAACCTGAGAACGGGGGGCTTTTCCTGCCGCATCGTGGGGCTTTTGAAGACCAAAGGTACGGCGGCGATGGGGGGCGACCAGGACGACCTCGTCGTGATGCCGCTAAAAACCGTGCAGCGCCGTCTGCTCGGCGAGTCGCGCGTTTCCGCGCTCATGATCCGCATGAACGCCGAATCGGACCGCGAGCGCCTGAAGAGCGCCATCCGCGACCTCATGCGCGAACGGCGGTCGCTCTCCGTCGGGGACGACGACAACTTCACGATCATGGACACCGCGGAAATCGCGGCGAAGGTCGCTTCGACGACGCAGATCATGACGACGCTTCTCGCCGCCGTGGCGGCGGTCAGTCTGCTCGTGGGCGGCATCGGCATCATGAACATCATGCTCGTGTCGGTCACGGAGCGTACGCGTGAGATCGGCATTCGCCTTGCCATCGGCGCGCTCGGTCGCGAAGTGCTGATGCAGTTCCTGATCGAAGCGCTCATGCTCGGGTGCTTGGGCGGCTTGATCGGCGTGCTGCTTGCCTTCGGGGCGTCGCAGGGCCTCGCCGTACTCATGAACGTGCCCTTCATGTTCGATCCGGGCATCAACATCCTCGCCTTCACGGTCTCGGCCGCTACGGGCGTGGTGTTCGGGTTCTTCCCGGCGCGGCGCGCGGCGAAGCTTGACCCGATCGAAGCCGTTCGACACGAATAATCCCGCACGATCGGGAAAACCAAAAAGGCCCGGCGCTTCGGCGTCGGGCCTTTTTGTCAGCTGTTCGCGGCCGCCCGAGGGGCGGCCCGAACGCATCGGAAGCATCAGAACGGAACGTCTTCGCCGATGTCGTCGATGGGCGAGGACGTGGCGCTCGAGGCGGGCTGAGCGGCCGGAGCGGGCTGGGGGCGCGCGGCTGGAGCCTGGGGACGAGCGGCCGGGGTCGGACGCGGACCCGTGTCGAAGTCGCCGCCGCTCATCGGGGCGTCGCCGTACGACTGGCTGCGCCCGCCGAGGAGCTGGAGCACGTCGCCCACGATTTCCGTCGTGTAGCGGTCCTGACCCTGCTGGTCGGTCCACTTGCGCGTGCGCAGACGGCCTTCGATGTAGGCGGGGCTGCCCTTGTGGAGGTAGTCCTTGGCGATTTCAGCCGTGCGGCCGAAGAGAACAACGCGGTGCCATTCCGTTTCGGAAACCGGCTGGCCTTCGGCGTTGCGATAGCGACGCGTGGTCGCGAGCGAAAGCGTGGCGATGGCGCGGTTGCCGTCCGCGGTGTAGCGGACATCGGGGTCGGCACCGAGGTTGCCGAGAAGAATGACCTTGTTGACGGAAGCCATGATTCAAATCCCAAAAATAGAGTTACGTACACTTAAACAGTTAAGGCTTCGCCCGCCCGGTGCGTTTTGGAGGCCGGTTCGCTCAGGCCTCGAGCACTGACGAGCCAGAGGAGCATAGCAAAAGTGGCCAGACCGAATACGGCCTCCGCGGAGAAATGTTGGCTCACGGCGCCGCCCGCGGCGCCGCCCACGAACAGACCGATGTTCTGCGTGGTGTTGTAGATGCCGAGCGCAAGGCCTTTGTCCGCCTTGGGCGCGGCGCGCGAGATCATCCCGGGAAGGGTCGCCTCGAGAATGTTGAAGCACGCGAAAAAGAGCGCGAGCAGGAAGGCGATTTCCCAAACGGAGTGCATGAGGAAGATCATGAGCGCGAAGACGACGCCCATGAGGACGATCGTGCGACGAACGAGCACCGTCACCTTGCGGTTGCGCTCCGCCCAGCCGATGGGCTTCATCATCGCGGCAAAGCCGACGAGCACCGCAGGGAGGTAGATGTACCAGTGGTGCAGGACCGGAAGGCCCATCGATTCGAGTCGCGTCGGCACGACGACGAAGACCGCCGTCAGCACCGCGTGCAAAACGAAAATTCCGATGTTGAGGCGCAGGAGTTGCGGTTCGAAAAGGACCTTCTGCCAGGGCTGATGCTCGCCCGCCTCGGTTTCTGCGGACTTCGGGGCGGGCGGAACGACGAATTTGACGACGAGCACCGCGAGAAGCGCCAGAACGCCCGTCATCACAAAGAGCCCCGAAACGCCGACGAGCTCCGTAAGGGGAGGCGCGATCACGAGCGAGAGCGCGAACGTGAGCCCGATCGAGGCGCCGACGAAGGCCATCGCCTTCGTGATCACGCGCTCGCGTACGGAATCCGAAATGAAGGCCGTGACGGCCGCGGAAATGGCGCCCGCGCCCTGAAGGGCGCGACCGAGCATGACGGTCCAAATCGTGTCGCCCAAGGCGGCGAGAAAGCTCCCCGCGGCAAAGATAAGCAGACCAGCGATGATGACGGGCGTGCGCCCGTAGCGGTCCGACGCGACGCCGAAGGGAATCTGAAGGATCCCCTGCGTGAGACCGTAGATCCCGAGCGTGAGCCCGACGAGGAATTCGCTTTCGCCGCCCGGCAAGTGCCGTGCATACACCGCAAACACGGGAAGAATGACGAAAAGCCCGAGCATGCGCAGCGCGAAAATGCTTGCGAGCGAGAGACTCGACTTCTTCTCTTGAGGCGTCATGTGGGCGTCGGCGGGAGTGGGGGAGTGACCCATGGAGGACTCCTTGTTGATTTTTTTTGTTCGGGTGTCGAGAGCAGCGGAGTGTTCGGACCCCGGGCGGTCGTGCAAACGCGCAAGTCGTGCGATAAACGGCTCGGGAAGCGCTCTCGGTACAATGTCGGGGCAGTCTAGCGGGCAATTTTGGCCCGGAGCTTAACTCCCGCCGCGCGGGAAAAACGGGGTGGCAGGCCATGGTGGCGACCAAAGTCGGAGAACGGGCGGAGCGGGACGCCCTCGAAACGATCCGCATTCGGGGTGCCCGAACGCACAACCTGAAAAACATCTCGCTCGATCTGCCGAGGGGGCGCCTCGTTGTGATCACGGGCGTATCGGGCTCGGGAAAGAGTTCGCTCGCTTTCGACACGATCTGCGCCGAGGGCCAGCGCCGTTACGTGGAAAGCCTTTCGACCTACGCGCGGCAGGTCATGGCGCTCCTGCCGCGGGCCGACGTCGACGAGATCGAGGGACTTTCTCCCGTCATTTCGATCGAACAGAAAACGACCGGCTCGAACCCCCGCTCGAATGTCGGTACGGCCACCGAGATCGTCGACTACCTGCGCGTGCTCTTCGCACGGGCGGGCACGCCCTTTTGTCCCGTGCACGGACGCGCGCTCAAGGCCGACTCGGTGGCGGGCATCGTCGAAGCGACGCTCGGTCGTCCCGAAGGGTCGAAACTCATGGTGCTCGCGCCGCTTCCGCCCGGGCGCAACGTCCGCGAGGTCGTGGCCGAGGGGCTGAGAGCGGGCTTCATGCGGTTTCGCATCGATGGCGTTGTCGAAACGTTCGACACCCTTCCGGAAAAGCTCCCCGAAACAAGCGATGCCCTCGAAGTGGTGGTCGACCGTCTGCGCCTTCGCGCCGATCAGCGCGAGCGCCTCGTCGAGAGCGTGGAAACGGCGCTCGAACTCGCCGACGGCCGGGTCCGCATCGCCGACATGGATTCCGGCGAAACGGAGGATTTTTCTTCGCGAAACGCCTGCCCTTCGTGCGACTACACGGCGGGCGTTCTCGAGCCCAACCTCTTTTCGCCCAACACGCCTCAGGGGGCTTGCCCGACCTGCGGCGGCACGGGTACGGTCGAAGCCTTCGACCCGGATCTCGTGCTCGTTTCGGACGAGCTTTCGATCGCGCAAGGAGCGCTCGAGGGCTGGGGACGGGAACAGGAAGGCAATTTCGAGCGGATCGCGGCCGCGGCCCGTGCGCTCGGCGTATCGGTCGACGTGCCGTGGAAGACGCTGAGCGCCGGGGCGCGGCAGGGAATTCTGCGCGGAAGCCCCGAGACGCTCGCGCTCGATCCGCCGTTTCACGGCGTGATCGGCGAACTCGAACGCCTCCGGGGCGACGGAGACGGTCCGATCGCTCGGGCGCTCGAGCGCTTTCGGGGACCGTGCGCGTGTCCCGAATGCGGCGGAAGCGGTTTGGGTCTCACGGCCCGCAACGTGCGGCTCGGCGATACGCCCGACGCGAAGTCGCTTGCCGACCTCCTGACGATGCCGCTTGCGGAGCTCTCCGACTATTTCCAAAGCCTGTCGCTGCCGGAATCGAAGCGGCTCGTGGCCGATCGGTTGCTTGAGGCCGTACGGGTGCGGCTCGAATTCCTGCACAACGTCGGCGTCGGCTATCTGACGCTCGGTCGTCGGATCGAAACCCTCTCGGGGGGCGAGCATCAGCGCATTCGTCTTGCGGGCCTGCTCGGTTCGGGGCTGACGGGGCTTCTCTACGTGCTCGACGAGCCGAGCATCGGGCTGCATCCCGTCGACAACGCACGGCTCATCCGCACGCTCGAAGACCTGCGCGACCTCGGCAATACGGTGCTCGTCGTCGAACACGACGAAGAGATCATGCGCGCGGCCGACCGGATCATCGACCTCGGCCCGGGCGCGGGCGAAGCGGGCGGATACGTACTGGCCGAAGGCCGGGCCGAGGAGCTTGCCTGCAACGAGCGCTCCGTCACGGGGCGCTATCTCAGGAGGGAGCGTACGGCGCCGGGGCCCGCCCCGATCGACGCGCGCGCTCCGGATCGCGCCCGGCTCGAACTCCGAGGTGCGTGCGGACACAACCTGAAGAACGCAACCCTGCGGGTGCCGCTCGGGTGCTTCACGGTGGTGTCGGGCCCCTCGGGCTCCGGCAAATCGTCGCTTGTGAACGACACGCTGCTACCCGCACTCGTCGCCCGACTTCAGGGCGGAAAGCGCACGCCTCTGCCCTACGCCGAGCTTCTCGGTGCGGAAGAGCTCGACAAGGTCGTCGTGGTCGATCAGAGCCCGATCGGGCGCACGCCCCGATCGAATCCCGCCACCTACACGGGACTCTTCGGCCTGATTCGCGAGGTGTTCGCGCAGACGCAAACGGCGCGCGAGCGCGGGTACGGTCCCGGGCGCTTCAGCTTCAACACGAAGGGCGGCCGGTGCGAAGCGTGTCAGGGCGACGGCGTCGTGCGGGTGGAGATGCAGTTTCTGCCCGACGTCTACGTCACGTGCGACATCTGCGGGGGCGAGCGCTACAACCGCGAGACGCTCGAGTGCCGCTTCAAGGGCCGAAGTATCGGCGACGTTCTGCGCATGACGGTTTCGGAAGCCTCGGAACTTTTTCAAAACCACCCGCAGATCGAACGGCGCCTGCAGGCGCTTCGCGACGTGGGGCTCGGATACGTTCGTCTCGGACAGAGTGCCGCCACGCTTTCGGGCGGGGAAGCGCAGCGCGTGAAACTTGCCGCGGAATTGGCGCGCGTCGAAACGGGGCGAACGCTTTACGTACTCGACGAGCCGACGACGGGGTTGCATTTCGCCGACGTCGAGGAGCTCCTCGGGGTGCTGCGTCGTCTGACCGCGCAGGGCAATACGGTGCTCGTCGTCGAACACAACGTCGACGTCATGCGGGCGGCCGATTGGATGGTCGACCTCGGACCCGCCGGAGGCGAAGCGGGCGGACGCGTCGTGGCCGAAGGGACGCCCGCGGAGCTCGCGCGCAATCCCGAAAGCGTGACAGGGCCCTGGCTATGAGCGGGGCGATGCGCAGCGATCGTCGCCCGACGAGCGTTCTCGTGACGGGCGCGAACGGTCGTCTGGGTTCGGCCGCCGCCGAGCGCCTGCGCGCGGCGGGATTTCTCGTTCACGCCCGCACGCGCTCGGAACTCGACATTGCGGACGCCGAGGGGGTGCGGGAGACGGTCTCCGCTCTGCGCCCCGACGTCATCGTGAATGCGGCCGCCTATACGAACGTCGCACGCGCGCCGTCGGAACCCGAGGCGCTGAGACGGGCGAACGTCGAGGGGCCGGCGGTGCTTGCCGCCTGTGCGGCGCGCTTTGACGCGCGGCTCGTGCATTTTTCAACGGATTACGTATTTTCCGGGGGCGGCCTCAAGTCCCATCGCGAGAGCGACCCCCGACGCCCCGCGGGCGCGTACGGCCGAAGCAAGGCGCTCGGCGAAGCGCGCATCGAGCTCTCGGGCGCGCGTTACTGGATCGTTCGCATCGGTTGGCTTCACGGTGCGGGAAACGACTTCGTCGTTCGGGTGCTTGATCAGGCGCTTGCCGGGAAAGCAATCGTCATGCGGCGCAATCAGTGGGGACGGCCCACCTCGTACGATGCGGTCGCGCGCCTCTCTGCGGCGCTTTGCGGGCATCCCGAGGTCGCGGGAGGGGGAAGCGCCGTCTTTCACTTCGGACAGGCGGGCGCCTGCGTGAGCCGCTTCGGCTGGGCGCAGTTCGTGCTACGTTGCGCGGCGGAAATCACACCCGATCGGGCGGACATTTTTCTCGGCGCCGCACGAAGGATGCGGGGCGTGACGCTCTTCGACCCGGAGCGGCCGGAAAATTGCCGGCTTGCGCTGCGGGACCTTGAGGCGTGTCTCGGCATTCGTGCGGACGCGCTCTCTCCGAGTTGGCGCGACGACGTGAGCGCGTCCGTCGCCGCACGACTCGGCGCTCACGCACGCGGATCGGTCGAGAGCGCCTGAGGGTCGGTTATTTGCCGAGATTGGACTCGAAATTCCAGCTGTCGCGGCACATTTCGTCGATGCCGTACTTCGCCTTCCAGCCGAAAAGCTTGAAGGCGAGCGACGGATCGGCCCAGTTCGCGGCGATGTCGCCGTCGCGACGGGGAGCGAATTCGTAGGGGACGGGCTTCCCGGAGGCGCGCTCGAAGGCGTGCACGATGTCGAGCACGCTGTAGCCGCGGCCGCAACCGAGGTTGACCGCGATCCAGCCCGTATGCTCCGCCGCGTAGGGCAGCGCGGCGGCATGCCCTTCGGCGAGGTCCATCACGTGGATGTAGTCGCGCACGCCCGTGCCGTCGGGCGTGTCGTAGTCGTTGCCGAAAATGCGCAGGGCGGGCAGACGCCCGTTCGCCACGCGCGCCACGTACGGGAGGAGATTGTTCGGAATCCCGTTGGGATCTTCGCCGATGAGGCCCGAGGGATGCGCGCCGATCGGGTTGAAGTAGCGCAGGCACACGACGCTCAGATCCGGGTAGGCGCGGCACGCGTCCGCAAGCATGGCTTCGATGTGCAGCTTCGTGCGCCCGTAGGGGTTCGTCGGCTCGCCGAGCGGTTCGGCTTCGGTAAGCGGCAGGTGCTGCGGTGTCCCGTAGACGGTGGAGGACGAGCTGAAGATCAAACGCTTGACGCCCGTCGCGCGCATGGCTTCGAGGAGTCGCAGGCTGCCCGTCACGTTGTTGTCGTAGTACTCGAGCGGTTTCGCCACCGATTCGCCCACGGCCTTGAGACCGGCGAAGTGAATCACAGTATCGATCTTTTCGTCGCGAAGGGTGCGCTCCATGGCGTCGCGGTCGCGGATGTCGCCTTCCACGAAGACCGGCGCCCGACCCGCAATGCGCGTGATGCGCTCCGCCACGGAACGGTCGGCGTTCGAGAGATTGTCAAAGAGCACGACGTGGTGCCCGGCTTCGAGAAGAACGACGGCGGTGTGCGAGCCGATGAAGCCCATGCCGCCCGTAAGGAGAATTCGCATATCGGGAAAAGCGTTGTCGAAAATATCGTGGGAAAATGGTCGAACAACCGACGCTCCGACAGTCTAGCGGTTTTCGCCGATCGGTCGGGCGTCCCCGCAACCGCCCCAACGAGGATCCCCGTGTTTTTCCGACCGTTTTTCGCACACCGTGCCCCGTCGCTTCCCTCCCGAACGAACGCATGGGGCGGCGCGATTCTTGCGATCGTCGCGGCGCTTGCCGGCGCCTCGAACGTCGAAGCGGCCACCGCCGACGAGGTTCGAGCGAAATGCCGCGCCGAAGGGCGTCCGTGCGTGGGGCTCGTCCTTTCGGGGGGCGGCGCCCGAGGGTTCGCTCACGTGGGCGTTCTGAAGGTGCTCGAAGAGTTGGGCGTCAAAATCGACGTCGTGACGGGTACGAGCATGGGCTCCATGATCGGGGGCGCCTACGCGGCGGGGTATACGCCGGAGGAAATCGAAGGGATCGTCGTTGGCGTCGACTGGGACAAGATGCTCGCGCCCCGCACGGACCGCGCCAACCTCCCCTGGCGCGAAAAAGAAAACGACTATCAGGGGCTCTCGTCGGGCTCCGTCGAAATCAACGCCCGCGGAGAATTGAAGCTCCCCGAAGCCATCGTGCCGTCGCAGGAGCTCTCGCTCTTTCTGACGACCTGGACGGGACGGGTCGACATGGTGAACGACCTCGCGCGACTCTCCATTCCGTTTGCGGCGCCGGCGACCGACCTCGTGCACGGGCGACGCGTCGTCATGCAAAAGGACTGCACGCTCGGCGAAGCGATGCGCGCGTCGATGTCGGTGCCCGGGGCGTTCGCGCCGCTCGAATACAAGGGAACGCTCCTCGTCGACGGGGGGCTCGTCGACAATCTGCCCGTCGCGCTGGCGCGCGAAATGGGGGCCGACGTCATCATCGCCGTGAACGTGGGAACGCCTCTTTCGGGACGGGACAAGCTCACGAACGTGGTGGGCGTCATGGCGCAGATGGTGAACATCCTGACGGAACAAAACGTCCGGGCTTCGATCGAGTCGTTGCGCGAGGGCGACATTCTCATTACGCCCGATCTGGAGCGCGAGCACCTCACGAGCGCCGACCTCAAAAAGAGCCGTCAAATCATCGAGATCGGACGACAGGCGGCGTTGCAGGCGGCCGAACGTCTCAAAGCCTACGGCGCGCCCGAAGCTCAGTACGCGGCCTGGGACGAGAAGCGCCGTCGTCCGATCGTCGAGACGGCGAATGCGAATCATCACACGCTTTCGGGGATCCGCGTGGACCGACGGACGTCGCTCGATCCGGAGCGCGTCGTCGCCGCGGCCGATTTGCCGCTCTACGAGCCGCTCTCGCGGGAACGCATCGAAGAAGGGACGCGCCGCATCTGGTCCGAGGGCTACTATTCGCGCGTCAACTACCGGTTCGAGCCGGGCCCGAACGGCACCGAAGTGCTGGTCCTCGAGCCCCACGAAAAGCGCGACCGCTATTCCACGATTCGCATCGGCGGGTCGCTCGAAACGGACTTCGACGAAAGCCATAATTTCACGGCTGTTTTCTCGCACACCTGGCACCTGCTCAACGACTGGGGCGGAGCTTGGAAAAACGAAGTGCAGCTCGGCGACGAGCAGTACTTTCGGTCGGAGTTCTACCAGCCGATCGGCACGACGTCGAACTGGTTCGTCATGCCGAGTCTGGAATATTCGCGCGAGAAGTACGACGTCTACCGCGACGGCAAGGCCATGGCGACGGACCGCTCCGCGATGTTCGACGCGCGGGTGCTCGCGGGTTACGAGATCGAACGACTCGGCTACGCGGGCGTGCAGGTCGGGTACCTCGATCAGCACGAACGGCGCATCGTGGGGCCGGACTTCGATTCGGAGCAAAGCGAAATCGGTACGAATTCGCCGTATGCGGGCGGGGTCGTTTTCATCGACACGCTCGACAGCGTGGACTTCCCGACGAAGGGCGTGCGGTTCGGTCTCCAGGGGTATGTGACGGAAGGGGACGACGCCGGCGCCGAGTCCGACTACTACTACCTCGGCGACTTCTGCTGGCCGGTCTCGTGGAACCGTTGGACCGTCACGACGAACCTGCTCGTGGGGCGCTCGACGATGCGGGGCACCTTCTGTCTCGGCGGCGCGAAAAAGATGATCGGCGCGGACTACGGTCGATGGGTGGGCTCGCGCATGGAGTACGGGCGCTTTACCGTGTCGCGCAACGTGAGCGACTGGACGGGCATGAGCATTCCGCTCTGGCTCGGCGTCTCGACCGAAGCGGGGCGCGCCTGGAATCCGAAGGACGACGAACGGTTCGAGAGCGGCCGGGACGACTGGCACAAGTCGGCCTCGATCTTCGCGGGGCTCGACAGCCCGCTCGGTCCCGTCTACCTGATGCTCGGAAAAACCTTCGACGAAGGTACGGCGCTCTACTTCGTCTGGGGCCATCGCAACTGAGGTCCCGAAACGAAACGGGCATGCCCGAGGGGGGGATTCCCCCGGGCATGCCCCGAGCGCGTGGAAAAGAAGAGCGTTGTCGACTCAGTCGGCCTTCGGCGCGGGCGCGTCGGTCGACTCTTCCGCCTTCGGTGCGGGCAGGGGCGGCAGGTGGTCGACGGCGAGCTTCAGCGCGTGAAGCGAAAGGTTGATTTCCGCCGAGAAAAGAAGCGCGCACGTCACGATGAGCGCGATCGCGCCCACGAGGAAAACTGCTTCGGCAACGAGGAGATCGTAGTCGAGAAAGGCGCTCGCCACGCTCGTCACGACGAGAAGGGCCGAACAGACGGCCGAAAGACCCACGCAGAGCATGCCGCGGCGCAGGAGCGAGGCGCGCAGAAAGATGAGGTCGATTTCCGCATCGATGTCGGGTTCGAGGTGGCGGGAGGCGGACTCGCGCTTGGCCATCAGCTGTCGGATGCGGTTCGTGGCGTGGTTGTAGCGCCCCGTCATGCAGATCATCAGAAGGCCGACCCCGGAAATCAGGGTGATCGGCGTGATGGCGGTCGCGAGCGCCTGGTTGAATTCGGTAATGCCGATCATGACTGCTTCTCCTCGGTGTGCGACGCGGCTTCGGTTCGGTCGCGGTTTTGCTCGTGGAGGTGCTCGACCGCGAGGCCGAGCGCATGAAGCGAGAGCCCGATTTCCATGCAGAAAAACGCCGTGGAGACGACGATGAGGCCGAGAGCTAGTACGAGCCAAATCGCGGAGATCGTCACGAAGTTGGTCGAGCTGAAGTTCGAGAGGACGTTCGTGGCTACAAGGAGCCCCGAGCAGACCGCCGAGAGCGACAGGCAGAGCATCGCCTTGCGAAGGTACGAGGCGCGGCGGAAAATCAGATGAATTTCCTTGTCGAGCGCGGGCTCGACGAAGGAACCCCCGTCTTCGCGCTTTTTGATGAGCTGACGGATGCGGTCCGTCGAATGGTTGTAGCGGTTCGTCATGCAGAGCATCATGAGACCGACACCCGAAATCAGGGTGATCGGCGTGAGCGCATTGACGAGCATGTTCTGAAATTGTTCGAACACGGATGTCTCCGGCGTACGAGAGGCTGAAGGTTTGAGAAAGGTGTCGTCGATTCGGGAGGTCAGGCTTCGGCCGGAGTCGCTGCGGCGCTTTCCGCGGGCGCGGGATCGGGGAAGCGGGCGAAGGTTTCGACGCGCGGATTCACGATGCGGCGATAGTCTTCGGTGCGGATGATGATCGAACGGTCGAGGTGCCCGGCATTGAAGGCGATCTCTTCGTAGCGACCGAAAAGCGCGCGGTCGACGACGAGTTCGAGCTCGGGGTGCAGGCTGACGGGCGGAATGGCGCCGAAGACGCATCCCGTCAGTTCGCGCACTTCGTCGGGACTTGCAAGCGACGCGCGTCGCCCGCCGATTGCACGGGCGAGCTCCGAAAGATCGGCCTGCATGTCGGCGGGCAAAACCGCCAGGACGTGTTTTTTGACGCCGTTGCCTTTGACCGTGCAACAAAGCGCCTTGGCGCCCTGACCGAGTTCGGTGCCGCGGATCTCCGCCACCGACTGGCTCGACTTGCCGCCCGCGGCGTGATGAAGGACGCGGTAGTCGGCGTTGCCCGCATCGAACAAGGCGCAGAGTTGCTCGAGAACGTTTTCGACCATGTGATCCTCGCAAATAGGGGAAACGGAGGTCTGCGAAAAGAGGCCTTCCCAAACCGCGATAGAATACGCCAACCCGCTGGAGGGCGGGGCTTTCGGGCCCCTGGGCCTTCCCTAAGTCTTCTACTCTTCTATTTGTTTGGCTCGGTATGTTGTACGGAACCTATCTTGCGTTCGACTTCGGTCTGTCCCGCACCGGCGTGGCGACGGGCAACTCCGTCACGCGCTCGGCGGAACCGCGCGGCATTCTGTTCGCGCAAACCAACGCCGAGCGTTGGGCGGCGATCGAGGCGCTCGTCGAGCATTGGGAGCCCGTCGCGTTCGTCGTGGGCGTGCCGCGGCACCCGGACGGGGCGCCCGGGGAACTCACGGGGCGGTGCGAGCGCTTCGCGCGGCAGCTCGGAGGACGCTTCCGTCGCCCGGTTTTCACGGTCGACGAACGGTATTCGTCGGTCGACGTGGAGCACGAGGCCGAATGGATCGACGATCTTTCCGCCTGCGTCATCCTCGAACAGTATTTCGCCGAGAACGCTTCGTCGGAAACCGAAGCGTAAGGAGCAGCCTCCGCCATGAATCAGGTAACGGGCGCCGTGCGCCTTTTTTTCGTAGCTCTCTACATCCTTCTCGTTGTCTTTTTCGTTCTCGTCGTGTTCCCGTTTTGTTCGGCGACGCAACGCGGTCGTTGGATTCACCGCCTCGCGGGTTGGGTTCCCGCAATTTGCGGCGTGCGCATGACGGTCAAAGGCCGGGTCCCCGACGAGGGCGCCCGCGAGACGGGCATTCATTCGGGCGGCACGGGCTATATGGTCTGTGCGAATCACGTGTCCTTTCTCGACATCTTCGTGCTCGACGCCGTACTGCCCTCGCGCTTCGTGGCGAAAAAGGAAATTGCTTCCTGGCCCGTTTTCGGGATGATCACCCGCGGCGTGGGGACGCTTTTCATCGACCGCTCGCGCCGTCGGGCCGTGCTTGAGGTGGCCGAACTCATGAGTTCCACGATGAAAAAGGGCGAGAACGTGCTCTTTTTCCCCGAAGGAACGACGGGGAAGGGCGACCGACTTCTGCCCTTTTACGCGAACCTCTTTACGGCGGGGCCGATGGCCGAAGCCGAGATTCTGCCCGTGGCGCTGCGCTACACGCTGAAGGGCGAAACGACGACCGTCGCTTCCTACGCGCACGAGTCGCTCTTTACGGTGTTGCGCCGCATCGTTTCGACCCCGGGGCTCGGCGTCGAAGTCACCGTGCTCGATCCGATTCCGAGCGCGGGCCGCGAGCGGCACGAACTGTGTGCTCTCGCTTCGGCCCGCATGGCGGAGGCGCTCGGCGTGCCCGACGCCACGGCGGAAAAGGAAGCTCAGCGCCGCGCGCGCATCGAAGCGGCGACGGCAAGCCGAACGGAGGCCTGAGGCCCGAGGGCCCCGGCCGGGGCCTCACGACTTACGACGCGTGCTTCCCCGTTTTCTTCTTCTTGAAGGTAAACGGATCCGCCCAACAGGGGCAGGGCTCTTCGAAGAACCGTCGATCCGGGAAGCGGACGGCCGTGAGGCGTCCGCCCCAGAGGCACCCCGTATCGATCGCGACGACGTCGGGGCGATTGATGAGCCCCAGCATCGACCAGTGTCCGAAGCAGACGGTCACGTCGCGCTCTCGCCGTCCCTCGAACTCGAACCACGGCACGAGGTGTGCGGGCGCGGAGCCGATGTCTTCTTTCTGTTCGAAGTCAAGTTCGCCCGTCGTCCGATCGACGAAGCGCATGCGCGTAAAGGCGTTGAGAATCGCCCGCATGCGCGCCGGCCCCGTGAGTTCGCCCGTCCAGTCGGTGTTGCCGTACATGCCCTGCAACCACGTCTTCCAGTTGTCCCCGGAGAGGGCCTCGTGCGCTTCGGCGGCAAGAGCCCGCGCTTCGTCGAGCGTCCAGTTGGGGTTGAGCCCCGCATGCGCGAAGACCGTGCCGCAACGCTCGATGAGAAGCGGCTGTCGGCGCAACCACTCGACGAGCTCCTCGCAGTCGGGAGCCTCCAGAATTTCGCCGATCGTGTCCTTTTTGTGAACCCGTCCCGCGCCCGCCGCGCAGGCAAGCAGGTGCAGGTCGTGGTTGCCGAGCGTGACCGCAACGCGCGAGCCGAGCGACTTGATGAAGCGCAACGTGGCGAGCGATTCGGGTCCGCGGTTCACCAGGTCGCCGACGAAAAGAAGGGGCGCGTCGGCGGGGAGTTGCTCGAGCAGGCCTTGGAGACTTTCGAGACAACCTTGAATGTCGCCGATGGCATAAACGGAATCTTGATTCATATGAAGGAGGCCGGTTGCGGTGAACGGACGGCGCGCGTTAAGCTTCCTGCGCTCGCCGGGCAATGGTCCCAAATTCTAGTCGGAAGCCCGGCGTCCGATCGTTCAACCGCCAAGAGGTTTCTTCATGCTTCCCGTTCGTAAAGTCGTCTTCCCCGTCAACGGTCTCGGCACCCGGTTCCTGCCGGCCACGAAGGCCATGCCGAAGGAGATGCTTCCCGTCGTCGACAAGCCGCTCATTCAGTACGCGGTGGAAGAGGCCGCGGCTGCCGGCATCACGGAAATGATCTTCGTTACGGGGCGCAACAAGCGCGCGATCGAAGACCACTTCGACTGCCACCCCGAACTCGAACACGATCTCGCCTCGAAGGGCAAGGACGAGCTGCTTGAAATCGTTCGCGGCATCGTTCCCCCGGGCGTCAACTGCATTTACATCCGTCAGCCGATGGCGCTCGGTCTCGGGCACGCGGTGCTCTGCGCCCGCCCCGTGGTCGGCAACGAACCCTTTGCCGTGATGCTCGCCGACGACCTGATCGACGGCAAGAGTTCGACCGTCGGTCAGCTCGTCGAAGCGCGTCGCCGTGCGGGCGGCGGCTCGGTCGTGGCCGTTCAGGACGTCGCGCCCGAAGACACGAAGAAGTACGGCATCGTGAGCGTGGACGACGCGCGTCAGACCACCTCGCAGATGCGCGGCATCGTGGAAAAGCCCGATCCGTCCGTGGCCCCGTCTCGTCTCGCGGTGATCGGCCGCTACGTGTTCGAGCCCGAAATTTTCGACTACCTCGCGCGCCAGGAAGCGGGCGTGGGCGGGGAAATCCAGTTGACCGACGGCATCGCCGCGTCGCTCGCGAAGGTGCCCACCTACGCGCACCGCTACGAAGGCACGCGATTTGACTGCGGCAGCAAGCAGGGGTTCCTCGACGCCACCGTGCACTTCGCGCGCAAGCGCGGCTTCAAGATCAACTGATCGACGGGCGATTTCGATAAAAAAACGGGGACGCGCAAGCGTCCCCGTTTTGGCTCCGGGCGTCCGTGCGGGCGCCCGAGAGCGCCTCCCGAGCGCTGCCTCAGAGGCCGCGCACTTTTTTAAGGAGCGCCGTCGTGGAGCGCTCGTGCTCGAACGACACGGTGACGGTCTTGGCGCCCCACGTGGCGGCAAGCTTCGCCTCGGGCAGATCCTCGACGTTGTAGTCGCCCCCCTTCACGTAGATGTCGGGGCGGGCGAGTTCCACGGCCTTCAGGGGCACCTTGTCGGGAAACACCACGACGAGATCGACCGATTCGAGCGCGGCGAGAACGGCGGCGCGGTCGGCCTCGGTGTTGATCGGGCGATCGTCTCCCTTGCCGAGCATCTTGACGGATGCGTCGCTGTTGACGGCCACCACGAGGCTCGCGCCGAGACTGCGGGCCTGCGCGAGGTAGGTGACGTGCCCGCGGTGCAGGATGTCGAAGACGCCGTTCGTCATCACGACGGGGTGCGGCAGGGCCGCGGCACGGGCGGCAAGCTCGCTCATGTCGCAGATCTTGGTTTCAAAGGTCGGAGCGGGAAGACGCTGGCTCATGAAAAATCCTCAACGAAGCGCTCGAACCAGGGCGAAGCGACGGCCTCGGCCAGGCTCGCGAATGCGGCGGTCGCATCCTCCGAAGGTTCGGGTCGGCCGAGGCCGTCCGTGCCGAGGAGAACGCGTTCCGGGAGACCTGCGCGACGCCCCGCCGTGCAGTCGCCCGGCTTGTCGCCGAACATGACGGAGCGCTCGGGATCGAGCCCGAGCTCTTCGACGGCCTTGAGAAGCATCCCGGGTTCGGGTTTGCGGCATCCGCAGTCCGTGCGATAGGCGGGGAGGGCCTTCTCCGGATGGTGCGGGCAGAAATACACCCCCGCAAGCGGCGCGCCCGCCTCGGCAAAGCGCGTCTTCATCCACGCGGTGAGCTTCTCGAAATCGGCCTCGGTGTAGTAGCCGCGGCCGATGCCCGACTGATTGGTGACGACGACGAGCTCGAAGCCCGCGTCGTGCAGACGGCGCGCGGCTTCGAGGACGCCCGGAACCCAGTCGAAGTTCTCGATTTCGTGCACGTACGCATGATCGACGTTGATCACGCCGTCGCGATCGAGAAACGCGGCTCGTTTCCGGGGCGAACTCACTTGTCGGCCTCGACGTGCGGGTACGCCTTGAGAAGCTCGTGCATGTAGTCGCGCGTGCCTTCCTCCACCGAGCGGAAGGCCACGTCGCAACCCGCGGCGCGCAGCTTCGTGAGGTCGGCCTGGGTGTAGGCCTGGTACTTGCCTTTGAGCGCTTCGGGGAAGGGGATGTACTCGATTTCGCCCGCGGCCACGGCCTCTTCGAGGGTGAACACGGACTTCCCGGCGGCTTCGCGAAGCGAATTGACCACGGAAAGCGCCACGTCGTTGAAGGGCTGGGCGCGGCCGGTGCCGCAGTTGTAGATGCCGGAGACGGGCTTATCGAGGAAGTGCATGAGCACGTTCACGACGTCGTCGATGTAGACGAAGTCGCGCAGCTGGGCGCCGTTGGCGTAGCCGAGGCAGCCTTCGAATAGCTTCACCTTGCCCGTGCGGCGGTACTGGAAGTACTGGTGGTAGGCGACGCTCGCCATGCGGCCCTTGTGCTGCTCGTGCGGGCCGTACACGTTGAAGTAGCGAAGCCCGATGACAGGGCTGCGCAGGTAGTCCATTTCGCGGCGCAGCACCTGGTCGAAGAGGTACTTCGAGTAGCCGTAGACGTTGAGGGGCCCTTCGTAGCGGACGTCTTCGACGAATTCGGTGTGCGCGCCGTACGTGGCGGCCGAGGAGGCGTAGATGAAGGGGATGCGCAGCTCCTGCGCCCAACGGAAGAGGTCGAGCGTGTAGCGGTAGTTGTTCTCCATCATGTAGACGCCGTCCTGTTCCATCGTGTCGGAGCAGGCCCCCTGATGGAAGATCGCTTCGGGCTTCGGAGCGGTCCCGGCGCGAACGCGCGCGATGAAGTCCCGCTTGTCGAAGTAGTCCGAAATGCGGCACTTGGCGAGATTGAGGAACTTTTCGCTCTTCTCGAGGTTGTCGACGGCGATCACGTCGGTGACGCCCCGAGCGTTGAGGGCGAGAACATTGTTGCAGCCGATGAAGCCGGCCGCGCCGGTCACGAGAATGCTCATGGAGAAACCTTTAGGAAAAGCGGCCGGTCGCCCGAGCGCACGGCCTGAGAAAAATTCGGAGAAGTCGGACGTGCCGAAGCGTCAATGAAAGAGCTCGTCGTACGTCACGGCGGCGGTGCCGAGTTTGCCAACCACGATACCACCCGCGCGGTTGGCGATGGTCACGGCCTGCTCGATGCTCGTACCCGTGGCGAGCATCGCCGCGAGAACGCCGATCACCGTGTCGCCCGCTCCCGAGACGTCGAAGACTTCGCGGGCCTGCGCCGGAATGGTGAACTGCCCGTCCTCGTGGTAGAGCGTCATCCCCTCTTCGGAGCGTGTGAGAAGGAGGTACGAGAGGTCGAGTGCTTCGCGCAGCCCCTGCGCTTTGACCGTCAGGTCCGATTCGCTCGACCAGTCGCCCACGACCTGGCGAAGTTCGGCGCGGTTCGGCGTGATGACGGTCGCGCCCGCATAGCGGTCGTAGTTCGACCCCTTGGGGTCGACGAGGATGGGGATCGAGCGCTTGCGAGCGGCCTCGATCATGGCGCGGATGTGCGAGAGGCCGCCCTTGCCGTAGTCGGAGAGAACGAGCGCGTCGGTCTCGCCGAGCAGGGTTTCGAAAAGACCGAGATGCGCGAGGAGCGCCTCCTTCGCGGGTTCGGCCTCGAAGTCGCAGCGCACCATCTGCTGCTGACGCGCGACGATGCGCAGCTTGACGGTCGTGCGCAGGGTCGGGTCGAATTCGAGCTTGGGATTGATCCCTTCATCCTTGAGCAGGGACTCGATCGTCAGGCCCGCTTCGTCGCGGCCGACCACCGACAACAAGGTCGAGGTCGCCCCGATTCGGGCGATGTTGCGGGCCACGTTGGCCGCGCCGCCGAGTCGCTCTTCGGTGCGCACGACGCGCACGACGGGCACGGGCGCTTCGGGCGAAATGCGCTCGGCGTCGCCGAACCAGTACCGGTCGAGCATGGCGTCGCCCGTGACGAGAATGCGGGCCTTCTGAAGCGTTTCTTTGTTCATATGTCTGTCGAATGCGGGATCCGGGCGGATCCGGAAATGTCGGCCTCGATTTTACCAAGGGGCCGTACGGCGGGGCGATTCGCGGCGAGAACGCGGGGGCTGCGGGGTCCGCAAAGCCCGCTCTCGGTAAAATAACAAGATTGGCCCTTCGGGGGCCCTATCAACAGAACGAGATAAGGAACAGACATGCAGGTCGATGGATCGATTTTCAAGGCTTACGACATCCGCGGCATCGTCGACAAGACGCTCACCGAAGAGGCGTGCCGGGCCGTCGGCCGCGTGCTCGGCACGATGGCGCTCGAAGCCGGCAATCGAACGTTTGCGGTCGGCCGCGACGGACGACTCACGGGCGAACGCCTGCAAAAGGCTCTGATGGAAGGGATCGTTTCGACGGGTGTCGACGTCGTCGACATCGGTACCGTGCCCACGCCCGTTCTCTACTTCGCGACGAAATTTCTGAAGACCCGCTCCGGGGTGGCCGTGACGGGGTCGCACAATCCTCCCGAATACAACGGGCTCAAGATGCTCGTCGACGACGTGACGCTCTGCTCGGACGACATCCAGATGATCCGCGAGCGCATCATGACGGAAGACTGGGTGAAGACCGACAAACCGGGCACGATCACCCGCGTCGACGTTTTGGACGAGTACGTCGAGCGTGCGACGCGCGGCCTCAAGCTCAAGCGCCGTCTGAAGGTCGCGGGCGACGCGGGCAACGGCATCGCGGGGCCCGCGATGTGCCGCCTCATGGGGGCGCTCGGCGACAAGGTCGACTTCGTGCCGCTTTTTGCCGACGTCGACGGGACCTTTCCGAACCACCATCCCGATCCTTCGAAGCCCGCCAACCTCGCGGACCTCATCGAAGCGGTGCGCGCGACCGGGGCCGATTACGGCTTTGCCACGGACGGCGACGGCGACCGCCTCGGCGTCGTGACCAAGACGGGCGAAGTGATCTTCCCCGACCGCCTCATGATGCTTTTCGCCGAAGACATGCTCGCCGAGCATCCGGGCGCTCAGATCGTCTACGACGTGAAGTGCTCGCGCAAGCTCGTCGACGTGATCCGCGAAAAGGGCGGCGAACCCACGATCAGCGCCACGGGCCACTCGCTCGTCAAGGCAAAACTCCGCCAGACGAACGCGCCGCTCGCGGGTGAAATGTCGGGCCACATCTTCTTCAACGACGAGCGCTGGTTCGGGTTCGACGACGGCCTCTACGCCGCGCTGCGTCTCCTTGAAATCCTCTCGCGCTCCGACGACCCCTCGAAGACGCTCTCGGACTTGCCGAGCGCGGTCAATACGCCCGAACTTCAGATCCCCACGGCCGAAGGCGAAAACAAGCGCTTCATCGAACGCCTGCGCAACGAAGCTCAGTTCCCGGACGCCAAGGACGTGATCCGCGTCGACGGTCTGCGCGTCGAGTGGGAGGACGGCTTCGCGCTCGCGCGCTCCTCGAACACGACGCCCGTCGTCGTGGTGCGTCTCGAAGGCGACACGCCCGAAGCGCTCGCGCGCATTCGCCGTACGTTCGCGGCCGCTCTCAAGGCGGTCGACCCCTCAATGGTCATTCCCGAATAAAAGGAGCCGGTCATGACGACGCCCTCCACGGCGCTTCTGCCCTTTTTGCGCGACTGTCTCGAGACGGGAACCGATGCGACGGCCTGCGGCATTCGCATCGACGTGTCGCGGCAGCGACTCAACGCCGACGATTTTCGACGGCTCCTCGACTTCGGTCGCGACCGCGGCCTTCAAGAGGCGCACGCCCGCATGATGGCGGGCGACGTCGTGAATCGCTCCGAGGGGCGGGCGGCGCTTCATGCGGCGCTTCGCGCCTTCGAGCCCGACGCGCCCCGTCACGCCGAGGTGCTCGCCGAGCGGACGCGGATGCTGCGCTTCGCGCAGCTCGTGCTCGAAGGGCGTTGGCGCGGCTGTCGCGGCGACCGGGTGACCGACATCATCAATATCGGGATCGGCGGCTCCGAAATGGGGCCCCGAGCCGTCTGGCACGCGCTGCGTCCGGCGACCCCGGACATTCGTCTGCACTTCTTGTCGAGCGTCGACGGCGTCTTGCTCGAGCGCATTCTCTCCGAATGCAATCCGCTCTCGACCCTCGTCGTCGTTTCGTCGAAGAGCTTCAAGACGCGCGAAACGCAGGTGAACGCGGCGGCGGTCGATCAGTGGCTTCTCGACAACGGGATCGTCGGCACCGACCGGGCGCGCCACATGGTGGTGGTTTCCGCCAACCCGCAGGCGCCCGACATCATGTGCCTGCCGAAGGAAAACTTCTTCCGGATTTGGGATTGGGTGGGCGGACGCTTTTCCGTCTGGGGCTCGATCGGGCTGCCGCTCGCCGTGGCGCTCGGGCCCGAAGCGTTTTCGGAATTCCTGCGGGGCGCGAACGAGATGGACCGCCATTCGCTCTCGGCGCCGCTCGAAGAAAATCTCCCCGCACTCCTTGCGCTCGTCGCGTACTGGAACGCGACGCGCCTGGAAATCACGTCGCACTGCCTTTTGCCTTACGACGAGCGTCTGCGCGTCATGGTTCCGTGGTTGCAGCAGCTCGAAATGGAGTCGCTCGGCAAGTCCCACGCGGCCGACGGCACGCCCATTGCAGGTCATACCGGGCAGGGCGTTTGGGGCGCGAACGGCAACGAAGCCCAGCACAGCTTCTACCAGTGGCTGCGCGAAGGGACGGGCCGCACGAGCCTCGACATCGTTTGGAGCGAGATGCCCGGACACCGCTACGCGGAGCACTACCGCGTCCTTTTGGCGAATGCCCGCGCGCAAACCGAAGCGCTGGTGACGCGCGACCCCGAGAGCCCCTACTTCAACGCGGTGACGGCGATCGTCATCGACGCGGTGACGCCGCGCCGACTCGGCGCCTTCATGGCGATGTACGAGCACAAAACGACGATGCTCGGGACGCTCTTCGGCATCAACCCCTTCGATCAGCCGGGGGTCGAACTCGGCAAGCGGCTCTCGAAGCGAGCCGAAGAGGGGATCGCTATCGGGCCCGATGCGGGAGAGCGCGCATGAAAGTACTGATCGTCAAAACCTCGTCCATGGGCGACATCATTCACGCGCTGCCGCTCGTGCACGACCTGACGGGGGGCCATCCCGAAGCGGAAATCCATTGGCTCGCGGAAGAGAGCTTTCGCGACATTCCGACCTTCGCGCCCGCCGTTTCGACCGTGCATCGAACGGCCTTTCGCCGCTGGCGCCGCACGCCCTTCGCCGCGAACGTGCGCGAAGAAATCGGCGCGCTGAAGAGCGCTCTTCGGGCGGCCGATTACGATGCGGTGCTCGACATTCAGGGGCTGTTGCGCTCGGCCGTGGCCGCCCGCTGGACGGGCAAGCCCGTCACGGGCTACACCCGCCGCACGGTGCGCGAGCCGCTGGCGAGCTGGTTTTACGACAAAAAACTCGATTTGCCCGAGTCGCTCGGCGCCGTGCGCCGCTATCGACTCGCCGCGGCCGAAACGTTCGGCTACGCGATCGACGAGGAGCACCCGGTCTTCGCGTTGCGCGCCGACCGAGCCGTGGCTCTGCCCGTTACGGGCCCTTACGCGGCGCTTGCCGTCAATACGAGCCGCGACGAGAAACTCTGGCCCGAAGCGCACTGGGTGCGGCTGGGCGAAGAACTTCTCCGGCGCGGCATGCGGAGCGTGATCTTTTGGGGCAACCCCGAGGAGCGTCTCCGTGCCGAACGCATTGCCGCGCGGATCGAAGGCGCTCTCGTTCCCGAGCGCATGCCGCTTGCCGACGTGGGAGCGGTGCTTGCGGGCGCGCGACTCATGGTGGGGGTCGACACGGGGATCGCGCATCTGGCGGCCGCGCTCGGCCGCCCGAGCGTGGGCATTTTCGTTTCGACCCCGACCGAGACCCTGCGCCTCATCGGCGACGGGCCGTGCCTCTCGCTCGGCGGCGTCGGCGAAGTGCCGACGGTCGAAGCGGTTCTGGACGCGGCCGATGCGGTCGCGGGCGCGCGTTGAGGCGCCCGTCCGAAAAAAAGAACATGGATTATTTTTTGAGATGAAACTCACTCCCGGTCTCTACCGTGCCGTCACGATGGTGGCGCTCCCGCTGGCGAGTCTGTACCTCACGTGGCGTTCCCGCAAACAACCCGCTTACAGCGAGTTTTGGGACGAACGTTTCGCCTGGTCGACCTATCCCCTGCGCGGCGAGCGTCCGCGCGTTTGGATCCACGCCGTGAGCGTGGGCGAAACTAACGCGGCGAAGCCGCTCTTGGAGCGCATGCTCGCCGACTGGCCCGAGTGCGACGTACTCCTCACCCACATGACGCCCACGGGCCGCGAAGCGGGCGAGAAGCTCGTGGCGCTCGCGCCCGAGCGCATCCACCAGTGCTACCTCCCGTACGACGCGCCTTACGCCGTCGAGAAGTTTTTCAGGCAGACGCGCCCGACGCTCGGCGTCATCATGGAGACCGAAGTCTGGCCGAATGTCATGCACGAAGCTTCGCGCCTCGGGATTCCCATGGTGCTCGCGAACGCGCGCGAAAGCGAAAAGTCGCGCCGCCAGGCCGAGCGCGTGATCGACGTCATGGGGCCCGCTTTCGGGCGCTTCTCGGCGGTGCTCGCTCAGAGCGACGAGGACCGCGATCGCCTCGCTTCGCTCGGCGCGACCAACATCACCGTGACGGGGAGCATCAAGTTCGACATCAAGCCCGACCTTTCGCAGGTCGCGGCCGCTCGGGCCTGGCGCTCCCGACTCGATCGTCCGGTGCTCCTTCTCGCGTCGACGCGCGAAGGCGAAGAGGCGCGCTTTGCCAAGGCGCTCGTCGAGCGGCCCGAACTCACGGAGCGCGGCCTCGTGTTGCTCGTTCCGCGCCATCCGCAGCGCTTCGACGAAGTCGAGACCGTCCTCAAGTCGGCCGGCCTTCGCGTCGTTCGCCGCTCGAAGCTTGCGGGCGCGCACACCGTGCCCGCCGACGTGCAGGTGATTCTCGGCGACAGCATGGGCGAGATGAGTTTTTACTGCGGCCTGGCTTCGATGACCGCGATGGGCGGCTCGTTCGAGCCCTTCGGCGCGCAGAACGTGATCGAACCCGCCATGGCGGGCTCGCCCGTCGTGGTGGGACCGTCGATCTTCAATTTCGACAAAATCGTGCGCGACGGCGTGGCTGAAGGGGCCATGGTGCAGGTGGCGACGCCCGAGGAGGCGCTCGACGTCTTTGCGCGGTGGCTCGACAACCCCGAAGAGTGCGCGGCGGCCGGGCGCTCCGCGCTCGCTTTCGCCGCCCGCTGGGGCGGCGCAACCGATCGCATGATGACCATTCTGGAGGAACTATGGCAGACGGCGCAGAAAACCGAATCCCCAACGTACTGAGCATCGCGGGGGTCGACCCCTCGGGCGGAGCGGGGCTTCTCGCCGACATCAAGGCGATGAGCGCCTGCGGCACCTATGCCTGCGGGGTGGTGACGGCCTTGACGGCGCAAAACACGAAGGGGGTCGACGGCATTTTCGACGTGACGCCCGACTTCGTGCGCGAGCAGCTCGAAACGCTCTTTGCCGACGTGCGCATCGACGCCGTTAAGATCGGCATGCTCAGCAACGCGGGCGTCGTTGCGGCCGTGGCGGAGTCGCTCGAGCGGCATCGCCCGGGCTTCGTCGTGCTCGATCCGGTGATGGTCGCCAAAAGCATGGATCGGCTCCTTGCGCCCGCGGCGGTCGAAGCGCTCAAAACGCGCCTTCTGCCCCTTGCGAACCTGATCACGCCCAACGTGCCCGAATGCGCGGATCTGCTTGGCATCTCCGAAGGCGAAGTGCTCGCCGACCTCGAAGGGTCGGCCCGCGCGCTCTGGCGCCTCATGGGCCGTCGCGACGGTTGGGTGCTTCTCAAGGGCGGCCACGTGCCGGGCAAGGACGCCACGGACCTTCTTCTGAGTGGCAACGTGGTCGTGCAGTTCCCCGCCGAGCGGATCGAAACGAAGAACACGCATGGTACGGGCTGCACGCTCTCCTCGGCCATCGCCGCGCGCTACGCGGTCCGAGGCGACATGCTCGCCGCCGTCAAGGAGGCGAAGGACTACATCACGGGCGCCATCCGGCACTCGGGCGAACTCTCGGTCGGACACGGGTGCGGGCCGACGCATCACTTCTGGTCGGTCTGGCATAATGTAAAATAATGTAACAGTTGCTTGACGGAATCATTTTCCTCGGGCATACTTCGACTTCTCAACGGCGCATTAGCTCAGTCGGTTAGAGCAGAGGAATCATAATCCTTGTGTCCGCGGTTCGAGTCCGTGATGCGCCACCAGAATTCAACAAAAAAGCCCTGCCGTAAGGCGGGGCTTTTTTGTTAGCATCGTCTTGATTTTTTATCGTCACCGGACATAAACCGTGCCAGCGAAAAAACTGTACATGCGCAGCTTCGGCTGCCAGATGAACGACTACGACACCGGCCGTCTCTCGGATCTGCTTCGCGACGCTCAGTCGTACGAACGTACCGAAAACCTCGAAGAGGCCGACCTCGTCGTGATCAACACCTGCTCGATCCGCGAAAAGGCTCAGGAAAAGGTCTTCTCCGACCTCGGCCGCATCCGCGAAGTGAAGAAAGAGCGCCCCGAGATGCGCATCGCCGTGGGCGGCTGCGTGGCGAGCCAGGAAGGCGAGAACATTCTGAAGCGCGCCCCCTGGGTCGACGTCGTTTTCGGGCCGCAGACGCTCCACCGCGTCCCCGAACTCCTCGACGAGCGCACCCGTACGGGTCGCGCCCAGGTCGACGTGAGCTTCCCCGAAATCGAGAAGTTCGACCATCTGCCCACGCCCGAAGCGCACGGTGCCACGGCGTTCGTGTCCATCATGGAAGGGTGCTCCAAGTACTGCTCCTACTGCGTGGTGCCCTACACCCGCGGCGAGGAGATTTCGCGCCCGCTCGTGGACGTCTTGGTTGAAATCGCCCAACTCGCCGATCAGGGCGTGAAGGAAGTGACGCTTCTCGGGCAGAACGTGAACGCCTACCGCGGCGTGACGCCCGAGGGCGACACGGCGGACTTCGCGCTTTTGCTCGACTACGTCGGCCAGATCGACGGGATCGAACGCATTCGCTACACGACGAGCCATCCGCGCGAATTCACGCAACGCATCATCGATTGCTACGAACGCAATCCGAAGCTCGTGAGCCACGTGCATCTGCCCGTGCAGTCGGGGTCGGACCGCGTGCTCGCCGCCATGAAGCGCGGCTACACGGCGCTTGAATACAAGTCGATCGTGCGACGCCTCAAGAAGGCCCGCCCCGGCATTTCGATCGCCACCGACATCATCGTGGGCTTCCCCGGCGAAACGGCCGAGGATTTCGAAGAAACGATGAAGCTCGTCGAAGACGTGGGTTTCGATGCGAGCTTCAGCTTCGTCTTCAGCCCGCGCCCGGGCACGCCCGCCGCGCGACTTCCCGACGATACGCCTTACGAAGTGAAGATCGAGCGTCTGCAGCGCCTTCAGGCCGCGATCGACGCGCACGCGCAGCGCATCAGCGAAAGCATGCTCGGCAACCTCGAGCGCGTGTTGGTGCTCGGGCCCGCGCGCCGCGGCGAAGGCTATCTGATGGCCCGAACCGACAACAACCGCATCGTCAACTTCCCGGGTTCGCCCGAGTTGATCAACCGGATGGTGACCGTGCGGATAACCGAGGTCTATCCCCACTCGCTCGGCGGGGAGCTCGTTCAGGAGGACTGATGACCGAACGCCTCACTTTTTCAACGGACGTCGGCAGCACGGTGCTCGCCAATTTGTGCGGCCCGCTCGACGACAACATCCGACAGATGGCCACGATTCTCGGCGTTTCGATTCGCCGTCGCGGGGCCGTCTTTACGGTGACCGGGGAACTTGAGGCGGCGCGCCGCGCCGTCTCGGCTCTCGAGACGCTCGCGGCGCGCATCGTACATACGGGCGAAGCGCTCACGGCCGACGACATTCAGTGGTTTTTCGTCGGCGAAGACGATCGGTTCCGAGCTGGAAAGAGCGACGAAGCGCCCTTTGAAGTCGAACTGAAGACGCGCCGCCGCGATCTTCAGGGGCGCACCCCCAATCAGCGCGCGTACCTGAAGGCGATTCTTTCCCACGACATTTCGTTCGGGATCGGGCCCGCGGGGACGGGGAAAACGTACCTCGCCGTCGCGGCTGCGGTCGACGCGTTCGAGCGCGGCACGGTCGAGCGCATCGTATTGACGCGCCCGGCCGTCGAAGCGGGCGAACGCCTCGGGTTCCTGCCCGGGGACCTCACGCAGAAGGTCGACCCCTATCTGCGTCCGCTCTACGACGCGCTTTTCGACCTGATGGGGTTCGAAAAGTCGCAGCGTCTCATGGAGCGCCAGTCGATCGAGGTCGCGCCGCTTGCGTACATGCGCGGGCGCACGCTCAACAACGCCTTCGTGATTCTCGACGAAGCGCAGAACACGACGCCCGAGCAGATGAAGATGTTCCTCACCCGCATCGGCTTCGGGTCGCGCGCCGTCATTACGGGCGACGTCACGCAGGTCGACCTGCCGAAGGGCGTGCCGAGCGGGTTGAAACACGCGGCGAAGATTTTGGAAAACGTGCGCGGCATCGCCATCACGCGTTTCAACGCGGGCGACGTCGTGCGTCATCCGCTTGTGGCGCGCATCGTCGAAGCCTACGAACGGGCGGGCGAGACCGACGAAGCGTCTCGCCGGGACCGATAAGGAGAAAATCATGGACGAACTCCTCCTCCAGTTGATCGTGCAGCAGGCGTGGCTTTACAAGAAGGAATTGCCCTGCCGCGCGAAGA
The DNA here is from genome assembly GCF_003609995.1 of Sutterella megalosphaeroides. NCBI lineage: Bacteria > Pseudomonadati > Pseudomonadota > Betaproteobacteria > Burkholderiales > Sutterellaceae > Sutterella > Sutterella megalosphaeroides. Next base: position 49,478 of record NZ_AP018786.1, on the reverse strand, counting down.
TCGAACGTTGGATTCGAGCGGCGCTCGAGCGTAACTCCTCGTTCACGCTTCGCTTCGTCGACGAAGCGGAAGGGCGAGAACTCAACGCCCGGTACCGCCACAAGGACTACGCGACGAACGTTCTCACCTTCGACTACATGCACGAGCCCTGCGCCGAGGCCGACATCATCATTTGCGTGCCGGTGCTGCAGCGTCAGGCCCGCGAGCAGAACAAAACGTTCGAAGAGCACCTCGCGCACCTGATCGTGCACGGCGTTCTGCACGCCCACGGGTACGATCATTTGAACGAAGAAGAGGCCGAGGAAATGGAGGCCCGGGAAACGGAGATCCTCACGGGTCTCGGCTTCCCGAATCCCTACAGCGATCGCGAGGGGATGGTTCACGATTGATCGGTCGGGTCGGTGTATCCTAGGGGGTCCCGACCTTTTCTTTTTTCTTCATGTCGAACGAACCCCCCAGTACCAAGCCCCGAAGTTTTTTCGACCGCCTGGCGGCCGCATTCCACGACGATGAGGTGAACGACCGCGCCGCGCTCCGACAGACGCTGCGCGAAGCCTGCCACCACGGTCTCGTCGACGAGGACACGCTCTCCATGATGGAAGGCGCCCTCAACGTTTCCGAATTGCGCGCGCACGACATCATGGTCCCGCGCTCTCAGGTTTTCGGCGTGGACGTGGCCGACGATCCCTCCGTCTGGCTGCAGACGGTCATTCGTTCGGGGCACTCCCGCTTTCCCGCCTACGAGGGCGACCTCGACAACGTCACGGGGATTCTTCACGCGAAGGACCTCTTGAAGCTCCTCGTCGATCCGAAGACCGACGTGCGGGCGTGCCTGCGCCCCTCCCGCTTCATTCCGGAGAGCCAGCCCGTGAACGTCCTCCTCAGGGACTTCCGCGAGACGCGCAGCCACATGGCGCTCGTCATCGACGAGTTCGGGAGCGTCTCGGGGCTCATCACGATCGAAGACGTGCTCGAACTCATCGTGGGCGACATCTCCGACGAATTCGACCGCGAGGATAAGGGCGCCAACATCGTTCCCGACGGGAGCGGCTGGCGCGTGAAGGCGTTGACGCCCATCGAGCAGTTCAACGAATTCTTCGCCTCCGACCTGTCGGACGACTACTGCGAAACGATCGGCGGCCTCGTGACGGACCGGTTCGAGCACGTCCCGCACGCCGACGAAGAAATCGTCGAGCGGGGGTTCCGTTTCCGCATCGTTCGCGCCGATCAGCGGCAGGTGGTCCTGCTGCACGTCGAAAAGCTTCCCGCCCTCTGACGGGGATTTCGGCATGCGGGCGGCTGCGACGATCCTTCTTTCGCTCCCGTGCGGAGCGGCCTTTTCGAGCGCTTTCGAGCCGCTCGCCTGGTGGTGGGCGGGGCTTGCGGGACTCGCCCTGCAACTCGGCCTTACGGGGCTCGCTGCCGTCGGCGCACGCCGGGCGCTCGTTTCGCAGTTCGCGTTCGGGCTCGGGTGGTTTGCGCCGGGCCTTGCCTGGACCGCGAATTCGATGACGGAGCACGGGCACGTGCCCGTCGTTGCCGCTTGCGTCGGCGTGGTGTTGCTCGCCCTCGTGTGTTCGGCCTTTACGGCCGCGGCCGCGGGCCTCGTCGTGCGAACGACGCGACCGGGCACGGGGCGCCTCGCTTCCCTGACGGGTGCGTGGACTCTGGCCGAATGGGTGCGGGGGCCGGGGCTCGTCCATTTCGGATGGCTGACGCCCGCCGAAATCGCGCCCGACCTTCCTTGGGCGGGCTGGGCGCCCCTCGGGGGCGCATCCGCCGTGACGCTTGCGATTTTGCTCGGCGGCGCCGCGCTCGCGCTTCTTGGGGACGTCGCGCTGCGACGCGCCCTCGCGCGTTCCCGCTCGGGCGACGCGCAACGCGCCCTCGGCGCGGCGGCGGTCCTCGTGCTTCTCGTCGGTGCGGGGTCGCTCTCGCACGGGTACGACTGGTCGAAGCCGGGCGAAACCGTAACTCTTCGCCTTTTGCAGGCCGACTTGCCGATCGTCGACGTCTTTACGCGGGCCGACACGGGCGAGCGCATCGCCGGCGTTGCGGCGCAGGCGGCGGCTCCCTGGCCCGAGAGCGCGGACGGCGGGAACCTGCGCCTCGTCGTGACGCCCGAAGGCATGATCACGACCCCCGTCGAACGCTTGAATCGCTCGGGCGCCGAAGCGCTCGGGCAGCTCCTCGACGTTGCGGGCGCACCCGTTCTCTTCAACGGCTTTAGGAAGACTCCGGAGGGCTACGCCAACACGGCGTTTTTCGGAGACGCAACAGGCGTCAACGCCTACGTCGACAAGCGGCGGCTCGTTCCCTTCGGCGAATACGTGCCGCCCGGCTTCCGCTGGTTCGTGGAGCGTCTCGGGATTCCGCTTTCCGACTTGGCCGAAGGCGGCTGGGATCAGCGTCCGAACCGTCCGTGGGGCCCGCAGGGGCCGAGCGTAGGCGTTCTCATTTGCTACGAAAACGTCGACGGCGCCGTGCTCGAAAGCTGGGCGACGGACGTCCCCGACCTGCTTCTCGTCACCTCGAACCTCGGGTGGTTCTCCCCGTACGTCATTCCGCAGCACCTGGCGATGAGCCGGCTGCGTGCCATGGAGGCGGCGCGCCCCCTCGTCTCCGTCAACAATAACGGCCTCTCCGCCGTGCTTGACGCGCGCGGCAACGTCGTCGAAACGCTCGCCCGCTCGGGGCGCGACGCGCGCACGGTGACGGTCGCCTCGGCAACGGGCGTCCCCACGCCTTATCTCGCCTTCGGGGACCTGCCCGCGCTTCTCGTTGCGGCACTTCTTCTCGTCTCGGGGTTCTTCCCGTATCGTCGTCGCGGTGCGGCGACGTCCTTCGGTCGTCTTTGAAAGCCAATACGCGATAAAATCGACTATTCAGCCGCCGGTGCCTCATCGGGTGCGGGCGCAAGACGCACCCGACCGGCCCGCTCCCGGACCGCCCCGGGGTCGATTCACCTTTCAAAGGCGCCCGCCGTTCGCGGGGCGTAACAAAGAATGATCACCTTTCAGGAAGTCATCCTGCGCCTGCAGGAATATTGGAACCGTCAGGGCTGCGCGCTCCTGCAGCCGATCGACTTGGAAGTCGGTGCCGGCACGTCGCACACGGCGACGTTTTTGCGTGCTCTCGGTCCCGAACCGTGGCGCGCGGCCTACGTGCAACCCTCGCGTCGTCCGAAGGATGCCCGTTACGGCGAAAATCCGAACCGTCTCCATCAGCACCACCAGTACCAGGTCGTGCTCAAGCCCGCTCCCACGAACATCGTCGACCTGTACTTGGGGTCGCTCCGCGCGCTCGGCATCGACACGGAAGTGAACGACATTCGCTTCGTCGAAGACAACTGGGAAAACCCGACGCTCGGCGCCTGGGGTCTCGGCTGGGAAGTCTGGATGAACGGCATGGAAGTGACGCAGTTCACGTACTTCCAGCAGGTGGGCGGCCTCGAATGCAAGCCCATCACGGGTGAAATCACGTACGGGCTCGAACGCCTCACGATGTACCTGCAGAACTGCGACAACGTGTTCGACCTCGTCTACACGACGTGGAAGGATCCCGACGGGACCGATCGCGTGCTCACGTACGGGGACGTCTTCCACCAGAACGAAGTCGAACAGTCGCACTACAACTTCGAAGCGAGCGACTGCACGAAGCTTCTGCAGCAGTTCGACTACTTCGAAAGCGAAGCCAAGCGCCTGATGGACCTCAACCTCGCGCTTCCCGCTTACGAAATGGTGTTGAAGGCCGGCCACACGTTCAACCTCCTCGACGCGCACGGCGCCATCTCCGTGACGGAACGCGCGGCCTACATCGCCCGTATCCGCAATATTTCCCGTTCGGTGGCCCAGAGCTACTACGATTCGCGCGAACGCCTCGGCTTCCCGATGTTGAAGAAGAACGCCGATTGAGTGCGGAAAGGACAGAAAGAAAATGACGAATCTTCTCGTTGAACTTCAGACCGAAGAACTGCCGCCGAAGGCCCTTGAAACGCTCTCGAAGGCGTTTGCCGAAGGCGTGAAGAAGAGCCTTGCGGCCCAGCATTTCGTGAGCGAAACGGCCGAAACGACGGTGTACGGCGCTCCGCGCCGCCTGGCCGTACTCGTGAAGGACGTTCTCGCCGAAAGCCCCGAAGAAGCCTTCACCCAGAAGCTCGTGCCGGTGCGCGTGGGTCTCGATGCCGAAGGCAAGGCCACGCCCGCTCTGCTGAAGAAGATGCAGGCGCTCGGTATCGACTGCCCCGTCGAAAACCTGAAGCAGGTCGACGACGGTAAGAACGTTCAGCTCGTCTTCGAAGGCGTCCGTCCGGGCGTCAAGCTCGCGCAGGGTCTTCAGACGGCGCTCGATACGGCCGTGCGTTCCCTGCCGATCCCGAAGGTCATGACCTATCAGCTCGCCGACGGCGAAACGACCGTGTCGTTCGTGCGTCCCGTGAAGCACTTGACGTGCCTCTACGGCACCGAAGTCGTTCCCACGGAACTCTTCGGCCTTCAGGCCGGCCGCACGACGATGGGCCACCGCTTCCACTCGCAGGGCGCCGTTGAGATCGCCTGCGCCGACGATTACGAAACCGCCCTCAAGGCCGCCCGCGTGATGCCCTCCTTCGACGAACGCCGCGAAACCATCCGCGCGCTTCTCGCCGCCAAGGCGACCGAAGCGGGCGGCACGGTCATTTGCCCGGCCGATCTGCTCGACGAAGTGACCGCGCTCACCGAGTGGCCCGTCGTCTACGAAAGCTCCTTCGAAGAAGAGTTCCTGTCGGTTCCCGAAGAGTGCCTCATCCTGACGATGCAGCTCAATCAGAAGTACTTCGCGTTGCGCGATGCGTCGGGCCGTCTGATGAACAAGTTCCTCCTCGTCTCGCAGCTCGAAGCGAAGGACGGCGGTGCGGCGATCTCCTCCGGGAACGCCCGCGTCGTGCGCGCCCGTCTCGCGGATGCCAAGTTCTTCTACGACCAGGACCGCCGCGAAACGCTCGAAAGCCGCGTCGAAGGCCTCAAGCACGTCGTCTACCACAACAAGCTCGGCTCGCAGGCCGAACGCATGTTGCGCGTGAAGGCGATGGCGGGCGAATTCGCCGATCTGATCGGCGCCGACCGTGCTCACGCCGAACGCGCCGCGCTCCTCGCGAAGGCCGACCTCCGTACGCTCATGGTGGGCGAATTCCCCGAACTCCAGGGCATCATGGGCGAGTACTACGCCCGTCACGACGGCGAAGCCGACGACGTCGCGCTTGCCGTGCGCGAACACTACCAGCCGCGCTACGCGGGCGACGAGCTCCCCTCGACCCCCGTGAGCCTTGCCGCGGCGCTTGCCGACAAGATGGAAACCCTGACGGGGCTCTTCGGCATCGGTCAGATGCCGACGGGCGAAAAGGACCCCTTCGCGCTGCGTCGTCACGCGCTCGGCGTGCTGCGCATGCTGATCGAAAAGGAACTCCCCGTGTCGCTTCGCACGTTGATCGACGCCGCTTGGGCGGTCGAGCAGGGTGTTCCGGGCGTCGTCGACCATCGCGCCGAACTCGAAGCGTTCTTCACGGATCGCCTGCGCGTGATGATGCGCGACAAGGGCTACACGGCTCAGGAAACGGATGCGGTGCTCGCGCTGCGTCCCGAAATGCTCGGCGAACTCACGAAGCGTCTCGACGCCGTGCGCTCCTTCATGGCGCTGCCGGAAGCCGAAGCGCTCACGGCGGCCAACAAGCGTATCGGCAACATCCTCAAGAAGGCCGACGGCGAGATTCCCGCCGAAGTGCGTGCCGAACTGCTCACCGAAGCGGCCGAAAAGGCGCTCTTCGAAGCCGTTGAAAAGGCCGAGCCGGGTGTCGCGGCCGACCTCGAAGCCGGTCGCTACGAAGCGATGCTCACGTCGCTTGCGGCGCTTCGCGCTCCGGTCGACGCCTTCTTCGAAGACGTCATGGTCAACGTCGACGATGCCGCGGTTCGCGCGAACCGTCTCGCGCTCCTGAAGCGCCTCTACGCGCTCATGAACCGCGTTGCCGAAATCGCACGACTCGCCAAGTAATCGCGCGTTACGAGTGCGTTGAAACGAGGTCCGAACCGATATGATTCGGTTTGGACCTCTTTTTTTGGGGCTATATCGCGATGAAGTTTCTTTACGCGGTGCGGGGTTGGATTTTCTACCTCCTCCTTTCCGTCACGATCGTGGGCCTGGCCCTTGCGGTGCTGCCGGCCAAACTGGCGGGCTGTTCGTTGCGGTGGCGCTACGACCGACTGTGCCGGCCGTGGGCCAAACTCGTTTTGCGTCTGCTCAAAGTCGTCTGCGGCGTCGACGTGAAGGCAACCGGCATGGAAAACATGCCCGACTCGGGCCCCGTCGTCGTTCTCTCGAAGCACCAGTCGGCCTGGGACCCCTTCTGGCTGGGGGCGTACCTGAAGCAGCCCGCCTGTTTTCTTTATAAGCGCAGCCTCCACCGCATCCCCGTTCTGGGGTGGATCTTCTGGTCGATGGAGATGCTTGCGGTCGACCGCTCGAAGGGCCGGACGGCGTTCGAGCACTTCATGGAAACGGGCCCCGAATTTTTGAAGCGCGGCTGGTGGATCTGCCTTTTCCCCGAAGGGACGCGCGTGCCTCCGGGCGAGCACGTCCGCTACAAAACGGGCGGCGCGCGCTTTGCCTGTGCGACGGGTACGCCCATTCTGCCCGTCGCGCATACGGCGGGCACGTGCTGGCCGAAAAACAGCGTGGCGAAGATTCCGGGGACGATCCGCGTCTCGGTGGGACCCCTCATCGAAACGCGGGGGCGCGATCCCCACGAGGTGACGGCGGAGGTTGAAGCCTGGATCGAAGCCGAGGTCGAACGCCTCTACGGCGAGAACGCGTCCCGATGAGTGCGGGGAAGGGCGCTTCGACGCTTGAGGTGAATGTTGTCGGCGACAACATTCTGCGCATCGACCTTCTCGGGCGCGAAGTCGACGTGACGGTGTGCTGCCGCAGCGCGCGCAGGCGTCGCGCGGCGATCTGTCTGCAACGGGGGCGCTTCGAAGTGCGTACGCCCCTGGGGTGGTCGCTTCGACGCGCGGCCGCGCTCCTTCAGGCCAACGTCGCCTGGCTCGAAGCGCAAATGCGCTCGGGGGCCGTGTTCGTGCCGTCGGAAGAGACGCGCGCACCCGAAGGAAAGCGCTTTTTCGAAGGGGCGGAGTTGCCCCTTTACGGCACGTCCGCCCGATTGCATTTTGGGGCGCGTACGGCGTCGGCGGAGCGTACGGACGAAGGGTGGCGGATTGCGCTTCCGTGCTCGGCGGATCGGCCCGACGAGGAGATCGAGCCCCTCCTCGTGCAACTTCTCAAGCGGGAAGCAGAGAAGACCTTCACGCGCCTGATGGCCGCGTGGCGCCCCTCGGACCTTCCTCCCGAGCGCGAGATTCCTTTCACGCTCTCCGGTGCCAAAAGCCGCTGGGGCTCCTGCACGCGCTCGGGGAAGATTCGTCTCTCCTGGTACCTCGTCTTTTTCGACGAGCCTCTCATCGAGTACGTCGTGGCGCACGAGTACGCGCACCTCACGCACTTCGACCATTCGAGCCGCTTCTGGGCGCTTTTGAAGAAGCGCATGCCCGACATGGAGGAGCGCCGAGAGCGCCTCAAAGCGCTCGGGCGCAGGCCCCTTCCGATCGGCGCCTGAAGGGCCGAGCCCTATCCTCACATGCAAAGGGCACCCTTGCGGATGCCCTCGAAAGCCGTCCGGACGATCGGCGCGTCAGAGAGCTCGCTCGTCGAAGCGGCGGCGTGCGGCTTCGTTCGCAAGGCGCACGTATGCGTCGACGTCGAGCGCCTCGGGACGCAGCCCCGGGTTGACGCCCGCCGCTTCGATTCCCTCTTCGGTGAGGAACTTCGAGACGGCGTTGCGCAGCGTCTTGCGTCGTTGCTGGAAGGCGGCGCCCACCAGGTCCGAGAAGATCGCAAGGTCGACCTTCGGGAGCGACTCGACGGGCAGGGGCACCATGCGTACGATGGAGCTCGTCACCTTCGGGGGCGGCACGAACGCGCCCGGCGGCACGTCGAAGAGCTTGAACATCTTGTAGCGGTACTGGAGCATCACGGAGAGACGCCCGTAGGTCTTCGTCCCGGGCTCGGCCACCATGCGGTCGACGACTTCCTTTTGGAGCATGAAGTGCTGGTCGATCACGCGATCCGCCCCCTGCATGAGGGCGAACAGGAGCGGTGAGGAGATGTTGTAGGGAAGGTTGCCGATGATGCGAAGGCGCTTGCCTTCGAGCACCGAGCTCCAGTCGAGCTTGAGCGCGTCGGCTTCGATGAGCGTGAGTTCGCTCTCGGTGAACTGCGTGCGCAGGAATGCGGCGAGATCGCGGTCGATCTCCACCGCCGTTTCGTGTCCGGCTTCGGCGATGATTTCGCGCGTGAGCGCGGCCTGTCCGGGACCGATTTCGATGATCGCGTCGCCGGGCTTGGCGTCGATCGCGCGCACGATGCGACCGATCCAGTGACGGTCGTGGAGGAAGTTCTGTCCGAAGCGTTTGCGGGCGTGATGCCCCTCAAGCCATTCTTGTTTCACGGGTGACGGATAAGTAGGATCGGGTTCGGGAGCCGCGGACTTGCGGCGAAAAGTCGACGCCCGCCGCAAAGGGCGCCGTCGACTCGATCATGATACATGCGGAAGGGGTGCCCGCCCCGATTTCGGGAGGCGGGCCGTGCGAAGCGCGCCGGTCGGTCCGTCCGTTGCGGAGCGAACCGACCGCAGGTTCTTATTCGAGCCCGTCGCCGCGGATTTCCACGTAGGCTTCGTCGCGAAGCGTGCGCTGCCAGTCGTAGGCGGCTTCGGCGAGCTTCTTCTGACGCAGGGCCTGACGGGCCGCGATGCGCATGCGCTCGGGGTTGCCTTCCTTGTCGGTGCGGCGTTCGACGACCTGGATGAGGTGGTAGCCGTAATTGGTCTTCACGGGCTCGGACACCTGGCCGGGCTGAAGACGCATCATCGCTTCTTCGAAGGCGGGGACGGCGTCGCCCTTTTGCAACCAGCCGAGGTCGCCGCCGCGGGTCGCGCTCGCGTCGACCGAATTCAGACGGGCCATCGTGGCGAAGTCCGCTTCGCCGCGTTCGATGCGGGCCTTGATGTCGTTCAGGCGGCGCAACACGTCGGCTTCCGGCGTGATGTCGCTCACGAACATGAGGATGTGACGCACGTGCGTCTGCTCGACCGGACCGCCCGCAAGCTTGGCTTCGACGCCGTTGCGCTCGCCCTCGAGCTTCACGACGTGGAAGGCGTGCTTGGAGCGCACGACGTAGACGTTCCCCGTCTTCTTGTCGGCGGAAATGGCCGTCCAGAAGTCGCCCGGCAGATCCTGAGCGGTCTTCCAGCCGAGGTCGCCCCCCGTAAGCGCGTCTTCGGAGCGGGAGAAGGAAGCGGCGAGCTTCGTGAAGTCTTCGCCCGAACGGGCGCGGGTCGCGATCGATTCGGCGGCGCTGCGAACGGAGTCTTCTTCTTCGGCCGAGCCGACCGGGAGGAGAATGTGCGCGACGTGATATTCGGTCGTGTCGTTCCCCGTAAAGCCCGCCTGTTCGGCGAGATAGGCGTCGATTTCGCTGTCGAGAATGGTGATCTTTTCGTCGACTTCGCGTTCGCGCAGGCGTTGCGTCGTGATTTCGTCGCGAATCTGACTGCGGAAAGCGTCGAACGTCACGCCGTCGGCCAAGAGGTGCTGACGCAGCTCGTCGACCGTGAGGTTGTTCTGGCGGGCGATCTGTTCGATCGAGGCGTTCACCATCTGGTCGTCGACGCGGATGCCGGTCTGACGGGCGCGCTGCATGATCGTGCGCTCCGAGATGAGGCGCTCGAGCACCTGGCGTCGGAGGTCTTCCATCGCGGGGAGCGCGATGTTCTGGCGACGCAGATTGATCGCCACCGTGTGAACGCGCTGCTGAAGCTCGTACTCGGTGATGATGTCCGTATTGACGACGGCGACGATGCGGTCCACTTCGACGGGGCCCGCGACGGCGGTCGCGGCCGCGGGAGCGGCTTCGGCGGCGGAGCCCTCCATGACGCTTGCCGCCTGAGCGGTGCAGGCCAAGAGTGCGCCGAGCGAAACGGCGAGAATCTTCAGCGAATTATTCATAGTAGTCATAGGGGCTGGTAATGCCGGGAACCGTATCACGGGTCTGGTAGGACTTGATGTTTCGACGGAGTTCGGAGAGCGGACTCGTACCAATGCTACCGAGCCCGGAGAGCTCGAGTTGTAAGAAGAAGTTGGACTCCTGCTCGTTCGACGCGGTCGTGTAACGTTGTGCGGCAAAGCGCAGCGTCCAGCAGTCGTGCAGGTACTCGAAGCCGCCGATCACTTCGATCGGCTTGCTGCGGTAGAGCGAATAGTTGTAGCGGAAAAGACCGTAGAACCGATCGGTGAGCGGCCACTGCATCGCGAAGTCGATCTGCTTGATGCGGTCGTCCGGGTCGGTCGAGGCCGTGTTGTAGCGATAAAAGAGCCCGAGGGACGACATCGGACGGGGCGACCACTGGATGCCCGTGTTGGCCTTGACGAAGCGGTTTTCGGCCGAGGAGTACTGCGCGACGGCGGAGGCCGTGACGGACTTCGAAAGACGCGCGCCCACGCTCGAAAGCAGGTCGCTTCGCACGTCTTCGCGTCGCCCGTCGCCGCCCGTGGAGTCCTTGTACCAGAGACGGTCTTCGTCGGTGTTGAGGAACTGCACGCGCTGATCGCGGAAGTACTGGCGCTGACCGATGCTCGCACGGAAGAGTTCAAGGCCCGACGCTTTGTCGATGTAGCGCGTCGAGAGAACGAGCGAAACCTGATTGGCTTCCGACACGCGGTCGTAGCCCGAGAAGACGTTCTCGGTAAAGAGCGTCGCGAAGTTGAGGTCCGAGATCGACGTGTCGAAAATCGGGATGTCGCTCTGATCGCGGTAGGGCGACCAGGCATAGAAGACGCGCGGCTCCAGCGTCTGGAAGGCGTCGCGACCGAGCCAGCTCGTGTCGCGCTCGAACACGAGCCCCGAATCGAGACTGAAAATCGGAGACATGCGGCTCGGGGAGTCGTTGACGTAGCCCGAGCCCTTGAGGTCGGTGAGGTCGTACCAGGCGCCGATGAACTGGCCCTTCGGAATGACGAACCAGCCCGCACCCTGCATCGGGTAGGCGATCTGCTGATCGACGACGAAGCGCGACCCGCCGATGCGATCGGGGTGCTTGAAGCGCGTCGCGTCGAGCACCGTCGCGACCTCGAACCCGTGGAAGTTGCCGTCGTAGCCGCGAACTTCAACCTGCGGTTCGCGCTCGTAGGGCTTCTGCACGTAGTCGATGTCGTCGGTGAGAAGCGTCTGGTTCTTCTGCACGCGCACGGCCGCGTTCCAGTACTTCTCGGTGTAGGTGAGTTCGTAGTCCTGCGGCAGCACCGACTCGGACGACTCGCGGATGTTGCCCGAGAAGTCCGAAATGAAGTCGTCGTCCGAGACGCGGTTGTAGTTGACGTGCGCGCCGAACTTGCCCTTCGAGAAGTCGGCCTGCGTGCGCAGCCCCCAGCGGTCCTCGTTGACTTCACGGTCCTCGGGCATGTAGTCGAGCCCGACTTCGGCGTCGAGATTCCGGAGTTTGAGTCGGGCTTCGTTGCCGAGCATCACGCCGCGCTTCGACATCAATCGGGGCGTGAAGGTGTAGTCGTAGTTCGGGGCGAGGTTGAAGTAGTAGGGGACCGCCACGTCGACGCCGCGCGTCGAACTCATCCCGTAGGTCGGGGTGAGAAAGCCCGAGCGGCGCTCCTTGCTGATCGGGAAGGAGAACCAGGGCGAGCCGAAAATCGGAACGCCGAGAAAGTGCAGCGACGCGCCCGTACCCGAGGCCGTCTGGTCGTACTCGTCGATTTCCAGGTCGTTGAGCTTGATGAACCAGGACTCGTCGTCGCGCTTGCACGTAGTGAGCGTCACGTCTTCGAAGGTCGTGCGGTCGCCCGAGACGAAGCGGATGTTGCGGGCGCAACCGCGCAGATTGCGCGGCGCGTATTCCCACTCGGCGTCTTCCATCGAGCCTTCGCGCGAGGTGATGCGAAAGCGCATCGAGGGGCCCGAGAAGCTCGCGCCCTGCCCGGAGATGCGGGCGTTGCCCGTGGCGACCACCTCGTCCGTTTCCTGAACGTACGTGATGCGGTCGGCGCGCAGGACGGAGCCGCCGCGTCGGATTTCGGCGTTGCCGACGAGGTGCAGTTCGTCTTCGGGGTTGCCTTCGATTTGGTCGGCGGTGACGAAGCTCGCCGCATCGTTGGCCGGCTGCGCGCGTCCGATCTCAAGTTTCATGACGGAGTCGAGCTGAACGCGTACCGGGGAGGAGTCGGCGGCTTGCGCTGCGGCGCTCATGGCCGAAACGGCCAGTGCGACGCGCAGGGCAATCTCTCGGGCGGGCGGGAAGGACATAGGAGGTCGAGAGTGACAGGGCCCGAATGGGACCGATAGAATGGCGACAACAAAGTGGACTGATTATAAGGCGCCCGCCCTCCGGAAGGACGAAGCGCCTCTTGGTATTGATGCTTGAATGCTTGATATGACGACACGTGACGAAAAACGCGCGCGCTGGCTCGCGAACATCGCGCCCCGCTTTGGGCTGAAGCTCGAAGCTCTCGAACCCGCAAGCGCCGACGCGAGCTTTCGACGCTATTTCCGCATTCCGACCGAGACGGGTACCGTCATTCTGATGGACGCGCCGCCCGAGCACGAAAATACGCCCGCCTTCCTGAAGGTCGACGCGCTCATGCGCGAAGCGGGCCTCAACGTGCCCGAAATCCTCGCGGAAAACACGGCCGACGGGTTCGTGCTCCTGAGCGACCTCGGACGGCAGACGTACCTCGACGTGCTCGACGAACAAAACGCCGCCCGCCTCATGGGCGAAGCGACGACGGCGCTCGTCGCCTGGCAGAAGGCAAGCCGTCCGGGCGTGCTGCCCGAATACGACCGGGCCGTGCTCGAGCGCGAAATCGAACTCTTTCCCGAGTGGTACGTGAAGCGCCACCGCGGCGTCGAATGGGACGAAAAGCGCCTCAAGTGGTGGACGATGTCGAAGGAGGCGATCCTTCGCTCGAACCTTGCGGAAGCGCGCGTCTTCGTGCACCGCGACTTCATGCCGCGCAACCTCATGGTAAGCGACCCCAACCCCGGGATTCTCGACTTCCAGGATGCGCTCTACGGGCCCGTAAGCTACGACATCGCGTCGCTCCTTCGTGACGCCTTCATCTCGTGGGACGAGAGTTTCGTCCTCGACGTGACGATCCGCTACTGGGAAAAGGCCCGCAAGAGCGGCATTCCAGTTCCCGCGGACTTCGGCGACTTCTACCGTCAGGTCGAATACATGGGGTTGCAGCGCCACCTCAAGGTGCTCGGCATCTTCGCCCGCATCAACTACCGCGACGGCAAGCCGAAGTACCTCGAAGACACGCCGCGCTTCGTCGGGTACGTGCGCCGCACGGCTTCGCGTTACATCGAACTCTCGCCTCTGATGCACCTCATCGACGAACTCGAAGGAACCGAACGCAAGGTCGGGTACACGTTCTGATGCGGGCGATGCTCCTTTGCGCCGGCGCGGGCTCGCGACTTCGTCCGAGAACGCACGTCCTGCCGAAGCCTCTCGCTTCGGCGGGCGGCGTGCCGCTTGCCGTGCGACAGATCCGGGCGCTCGCCCGGTCGGGCGTGCGCGACATCGTCGTCAACGCGGCGCACGGCGCCGCGGAGCTCGTTCACGCGCTCGGAGGGGGCGAACGCTGGAACGTGCGTCTCCATTACTCGATCGAAGGCCGCAGCGCCCCGGAAGCGTTGGAAACCCGCGGCGGCATCGTCCGGGCGCTCGACCTTCTGACGGAAGGCGGCCGCGAAGACGCTTTCATCGCGGTCGCGGGCGACATCGTCACGAACTTCGACTTCACGCGCCTTCTGCATCACGCGTGGTCGGGCGACGCGCTCGCGCACCTCGTGATGGTCGAAAACCCCGACTACCACCCACAGGGCGACATGGGGCTTTGCGCCGACGGGCGGCTTTCACGCGTCGCGGGCGAACGGCTCACCTTTTCGAGTCTCGGCCTCTACAAGGCGGAACTCTTTTCGGGGCTCGACGACCGACGCGCTTCGCTTTTCCCCTGGCTCTTCGCCCGGGTGGACGCGGGGCGCGTGACGGGCGAACGGTTCGACGGGCTGTGGGCCAACGTCGGCACCGAGCTCGAACGACGCCGCGTCGAAGCGCTTCTTCGGGAGGAGGCATGAAAATCGGTCCTTACGAACTTGCTAACCCCGTGATGCTCGCCCCGATGGCGGGCATGAGCGACTGGCCTTTCCGCGAGATTTGCAAGGCGACGGGCGCGGGCTACGCCGTGGGCGAAATGACGGCGAGCAAGCCCGAGCTGCGCGACACGCGCAAGAGTCGCAGCCGTTGGGCACACGAGCACGAAACGGGACTCAAAGTCGTGCAGCTCCTCGGGGCCGACCCGCAGCTCATGGCCGAAGCGGCCCGGTACGCCGAAGCGGGCGGAGCCGACGTGGTCGACATCAACATGGGGTGCCCCGCGAAAAAGGTTCTGCAGGCCGCCTGCGGGAGCGCGCTCATGCGCGACGAGGCGCTCGTCGGGCGCATTTTGAATGCGGTCGTCGGAGCGGTCTCCGTTCCCGTAACCCTCAAAATCCGCACCGGCTGGAGTGACGCGATGAAAAACGCCGTCTCGATCGCGCGCATCGCGCAAGAGGAAGGCGTCGCGATGTTGACGGTGCACGGCCGCACGCGCGAGCAGGGCTTTCGCGGCTCGGCCGAGTACGAAACGATTCGCGACGTCAAACGCGCCGTCTCGATTCCGGTCATCGCCAACGGTGACATCGACGGCCCCGAGAAGGCGCGCTTCGTGATGTCGTTCACGGGCGCCGACGGCGTCATGATCGGACGGGCAGCGTACGGCAACCCGTGGATTTTCCGCGACGTCGCGGCCGCGCTCGGTTTTCGCGAAGATCCCGCGGCGGGCCGTTTTCCGAGCCTCGACGAGCGTCGGGACGTGCTTCGGCGGCACATGGCCCTCCATTTCGATTACTATGGCGACCAACGCGGTGCGGCACTCTTTCGCAAGCACCTCACGCACTATTTTTCTGGACTGCCCGAGGCCCGCGAAGCGGGTCTCGAGGAACTACTGCGCCTCGAAGGCGCCTCGGCCGTCGCCGAGGGCGTCGAGCGGCTTTTCGAAGCGCTCGCACGCACGGCGACTCGAGCGGATACGTAATGCAACAGGACGACGCCACGATTGCGCCGGAAGACATCCTTTCGGCATCTCCCGACCTTGAGGAGGAACTGAAGATCTTCGACCCGACGACGGTCCCCGCGGCCCGCGCGCGCACGGAAGATCTTCAGCAGGTGATCGTCCGTCATCTCGACGAGTACTTCGCGCGACTTGACGGTCGCGCGCCCCATCCGCTGCACGAACTCGTCATGTCCGCCGTCGAACGGCCGCTTCTCATCTATGTCATGGCCATGAGCCACGACAACCAGTCCACCGCTGCACAACTTTTGGGTATTAACCGAAACACCCTCCGTAAAAAGCTGGTTCAGTACGGCATCGCCAAGGACCGGCGGAGGGGCTCTTTCAAAGGAAATTGAAGCATGCGCAAACAAGCTCTCCTCAGCGTTTCCGACAAGACGGGCATCGTCGACTTCGCCCGCTCCCTCGTCGAGCTCGGCTACCACCTGCTCTCGACGGGCGGCACGGCTCGTCTGCTCGAAAAGGAAGGCATTCCCTGCCAGGAAGTGGCCGACTACACGGGCTTTCCGGAAATGCTCGACGGTCGTGTGAAGACGCTCAATCCCAAGATCCACGCCGGCATTCTCGCCCGCCGCCCGGTGGCCGAACACATGCAGGCGCTCGCCGAACACGGCATCGACCCGATCGACCTCATCGTCGTCAACCTTTACCCCTTCGAACAGACGATCGCCAAGCCCGACTGCACGTTCGAAGACGCCATCGAAAACATCGACATCGGCGGCCCGACGATGATCCGCGCCGCGGCGAAGAACCACGAATCCGTGGCCGTCGTCGTCGATCCGGCCGACTACGACCGCGTTCTTGAAGAAATCCGCCGCGACGGCGCCGTCGGCGCCGACACGCGTCTGATGCTCGCCAAGAAGGTCTTCTCGCACACGGCCCGCTACGACGGCATGATCGCGAACTACCTGACGAGCCTCTCGCCCGAAGGCGAACGCACGCTCTTCCCCGACGTCTTCACGCGCCAGTGGGAAAAGGTGCAGGATATGCGCTACGGCGAAAATCCGCACCAGAACGCCGCCTTCTACCGCGAACGCACGGTTGCCCCGGGGCTTCTTGCGGGTTACACCCAGCTCCAGGGGAAGGAACTCTCCTACAACAACATCGCCGACAGCGATGCCGCCTGGGAATGCGTGCGCTCCTTCGACACGCCCGCCTGCGTCATCATCAAGCACGCCAACCCCTGCGGCGTGGCGATCGCCGGCGACGTGACCGAAGCCTACAACAAGGCGTTCCTCACGGACAGCAAGTCCGCCTTCGGCGGCATCATCGCCTTCAACCGCGAAGTGACGGGCGAATGCGCCGAACGCGTTTCGCACCAGTTCGCCGAAGTCATCATCGCGCCCGCTTTCTCGAAGGAAGCGCTTGAAATCTTCGGCGCGAAGAAGAATCTGCGTCTCCTCACGGTGGCGCTCGGTTCGGCTCACAACGACTTCGACTTCAAGCGCGTCGGCGGCGGTCTGCTCGTTCAGACGCCCGACACGCAGCTCTGCGGCGCCGAAGCGCTCAAGTGCGTGACCGAAAAGGCCCCGACCGAAGAACAGACGGCCGACCTGCTCTTTGCCTGGAACGTCGCTCGCTTCGTGAAGTCGAACACGATCGTCTACGTGAAGAACGGCATGACGCTCGGCGTGGGCGCCGGCCAGATGAGCCGCGTCGACTCCGCGCGCATCGCCGCCATCAAGGCCGAAGAAGCCGGTCTCTCGCTCGAGGGTTCCGTCGCCGCTTCGGACGCCTTCTTCCCGTTCCGCGACGGTCTTGACGTCGTCGTCGACGCGGGTGCCGTGGCCGTCATTCAGCCGGGCGGCTCGATCCGCGACGACGAAGTGATCGCCGCCGCCAACGAACGCGGCGTGGCGATGGTCTTCACGGGCGAACGTCACTTCCGTCACTAAAATCCGTCCTTCGTGCGGATTTCGGGCTCGGAGGAAACGTCCCGACACGCCTTCGGGGCCCGAAATTCGCTTGACCGACGCTCAAGTCGCTTATAGTGCTCCTTAGTGCGGGCCGTGGGCGGCGCCGCGCCGCAGAGATCCTTTCGACTCTGCGGCGCTTTTCGTGTGTACGCGTATGTACGGTGCCGGAGAGTCCCGAGCGATTCGGCCCGAGAGCCCCGCGCGGTCCGACCGATTTCCGGTTACGAACCCGAGTCTGCCGTTTTCGGGCGGACTTCATCATGAAGAACAAAACAAAAGGAGGCTTCGTCTTGTCCTCGAACGCTTTCACTCCCTCCCTTTGGAGCCGTCGCTCCGTCCTCGGCTGCGGCCTGGCCGCCGGCGCTCTGGCGGCCGCCCCGGCCTGGGCGGATCTGCGCATCGAGATCACGGGGGTCGGCGCCAATCAGCAGCCCATCGCTTTGCAGACGTTTCAGGGAACGTCGGGCGCGCCCGACGATCTCGCCCGCGTGATCGGCGACGACCTGTCGCGCTCCGGGGCGTTCCGCGTCTTTTCCGCGGGTGCGGAATCGACCGAAGACGACCAGCAAAAGCCCGCGGCTCTTGCCGCGGCCGCTCAGCAGGGCGCGACCGCTCTCGTTGTGGGGGCCGTGCAGGAGGCGGGCAGCCGCTGGGAGGTGCGCTGCTTCATCTACGACTGCGTGACGGGCAACCTCATCGAGTCCTACGGCACGAGCGTTCCGAAGGACGACTTCCGCATGGCGGCCCACCGCTGCGCGGACCTCATCTACACACGCCTGACGGGCGAAGGGCCGATGTTCGCCTCGCAGCTCGCCTACGTCGCGCAGTACGCGAAGAACCGCTACGAACTCGTGATCACGGACTGCGACGGCGCCAATCCGCGCAGCGCCCTGCGCTCGCCCGAACCCATCATTTCGCCCGTCTGGTCGCCCGACGGCCGCCGCCTGGCGTACGTGAGCTTCGAACATAAGAAGCCGATCGTCTATCTCCAGGACCTCACGACGGGTCGTCGCCGCGCGGTTGCGGCCTTCCCGGGCAACAATTCGGCCCCGGCCTTCAGTCCCGACGGTCGCCGCATGGCGGTCGCCCTTTCGCGCGACGGCCTGACGCAGATCTATCTCATCAACACGGACGGCTCGGGGCTCGTGCGCTTCACGAAGAGCTACGGGATCGACACCGAACCCGTCTTCTCGCAGGACGGTCGCTGGATTTACTTCACGAGCGATCGGGGCGGCACGCCGCAGATCTACCGTCAGCCCGTCGAAGGGGGCGGCGCCGTCGAACGCGTGACCTTCGGTTCGAACTACGCCATCAGTCCCGACATCAGCCCGGACGGCACCCGTCTCGCTTACGTCTCCCGCATCGAAAACCGTTATCGCATCGCGGTGATGGATCTGGCCACGGGGCGCGATCTGCTCGTCACCTCCACGGAACGCGACGAGTCGCCGTCCTTTGCGCCGAACGGCCGCTTCCTCGTCTTCGCGACGGAAGAGGGCGGTCGCGGCGTGCTCGGGACGTGCGCGGCCGACGCCCGACTCTCGACCCGTTTGACGGGCGAAGGCGACATCCGCGAACCCGCCTGGGGGCCGGTCCTCAAATAACCATCAGAACCCATCGCAAGGAGGTTTTTCATGATCGCTCAGTGGAAAGTTTTGGCGGGTGCCCTGGCGGCCGCCCTCGTGCTCTCGGGGTGCTCCTCCGTGTCGCTCGACGAAGGCGCCAAGGAAGGGACGCTTGCCGGCGAAACGCAGCAGACGCAGGCCGAGAATCCCTTCACGGATCCTTCGCATCCGCTCTCGCACCGCTCGGTCTATTTCGCGTTCGACTCCTACGACGTGCCGGCCGAATACGCCCCGTACGTCGAAGCGCACGCGAAGTGGCTCAACGAACATCCCGACGTCAACATCGTCATTCAGGGCAATACGGACGAGCGCGGCGGGCGCGAGTACAACCTTGCCCTCGGCCAGAAGCGCAGCGAAGCCGTGAAGCAGCGCATGCAGCTCCTCGGCGTGCCCGCTTCGCGCATCGAAGCGGTCTCGTTCGGGAAGGAAAAGCCCGTGGCCACGGGTTCGACCGAAGAGGCCTGGGCTCAGAACCGTCGAGCCGACATCGTCTATCCGCCGCAGTACACGACGCAAGCCTCTCCGTCGGCCCCGGCGACTCCGGCGCCCTGAGCGGGCGGACCTTTCGCCGATACTGTTTGACGCCGCCGACCGACCGCAGGCCGGTCGACCTCGGCTCCCCGCGCCCGCGTACGAGCGGGCGCTCTTACGTTCATTGAAGGAAAAACCATGCAGAAGACGGCACGACTTTGGGCGGTTCGCCTTGCCTTTGCCGCCACCGTGGCTGCGGCGGCGAACTCCGCGTTCGCCTTTGCCGACGACGAGGCTCGCCGGGCCATTCTCGACCTTCGCGAAGAAGTGAAAACGCTCAAAGCGGATCTGAACATCACGCGCAACGCGCAGATGCAGCTCTCGAGCGAAATCAACGCGCTCAAGGAACAGAACCGTCAGTTGACGGGCCGCGTCGAGGAGCTCACGAACGCGCTCGCCGTGGAAAAGCGCTCGACCCGCGAGCTTTTCGGCTCGATCGACTCGCGCGTTTCCGCGTTCGAACCCGTGATGGTGGTGTTGAACGGCGAAACCGTTCAGGTCCAGCCCCAGGAAAAGGCCGAATACGACGCGGCCGTGCTCCTCTTCCAGGACGGGAACTTCAAGGAAGCCGCGGCCAAATTCTCCCGCTTCGCCGAAAAGTGGCCCGAGTCGCCCTATCGCCCCGACGCGCTTTTCTGGTGGGGTTCGAGTGCTTTCGGTGCCGAGCAGTACAAGACCGTCATCAGCTCGCAGAACAGCCTCCTCAAGGCCTATCCGAAGCATCCCCGCGCCGCGGACGCGATGCTTCTCGTCGGTTCCGCTCAGGCCGCTTCGGGCAACCCCAAAGCGGCCGCGGCCACCTACCGCAAGGTGATCAAAACCTATCCGAAGTCGGACGCGGCGGTCACCGCCAAGCAGCGCCTCGGCAACTGACCGAGCGAGCGTCGATTCGGGTTTTTGCCCGAACAATACGGTCCGCCCGAGCTCGGGGCGGGTCCGAACGCCCTGTTACAATGCGAAATCGTCGGGGGTGCGTTCGCGCGCGCGAACGTCCCGACGATCGTCCCGACCCCCGGACCGACGGCCCGTTACCCCGTCAGACTCCCTTTTTTTTGAAAACAGAAGGATCTTATGACCGAATGCAAGACGACGCACGGCGTCAAGAAGCTCGGCTGCCCGCACCTGAATCGCGGTCTTGCCTTTACGAAGGAAGAACGTGCTGCCAACGGCCTTGAGGGGCTGCTGCCCGCCGCCGTGTCGACGGGTGACGAACAGGTTGCTCGCGTTAAGGAAATGATGAACCGGTTCGAACGGCCGCTCGACAAGTTCCTGGTGCTCGACAGCCTTCATGCGACGGACGAAAACCTTTACTTCAAGATGCTCGTCGAACACACCGACGAATGCATGCCGCTCGTGTACACCCCGACCGTGGGTGAGGTCTGCCAGAAGTTCAGCCACATCTACCGCTATCCGCGCGGTCTCTTCGTCTCGCTCGAGCAGAAGGGGCGCGTGGCCGAGCTGATCGCCAACTGCCCGCAGAAGGACGTCGACGTCATCGTCGTGACGGACGGCCAGCGTATTCTCGGTCTCGGCGACCTCGGCGCCAACGGCATGGGCATTCCCGTCGGCAAGCTTTCGCTCTACACGGCCTGCGCCGGCATCAATCCCGCGAAGACCCTCCCGGTGACGATCGACGTGGGCACGAACAACCCCGAGAACCTTGCCGATCCGCTCTACATCGGTCTGCGCCGCGAACGCGCCACGGGGGCCGACTTTGACGAACTCGTCGACGAATTCATCACGGAAGCCCGCCGTCGCTGGCCGAACGTGCTCATCCAGTTCGAAGACTTCGGCAACCACAACGCGTTTGCGCTTCTTGAACGCTATCGCGACAAGATCCTCTGCTTCAACGACGACATTCAGGGTACGGCCGCCGTCGCGCTCGCGGGCGTCTACTCCGCCGTGCGCGTCTCGGGCCGGAAGTTCTCCGAACAGCGCTTCCTCTTCCTCGGCGCGGGCGAAGCCGCCACGGGCATCGCCGACCTCATCGTCGACGCTCTGGTCGACGAAGGCATGCCGCGCGAAGAGGCCCGCAAGCACTGCGCGCTCTTCGATTCGAAGGGGCTCGTGACCGCGAACCGTACGGGTCTTGCCGCCAACAAGCAGCCCTACGCGCACGATCTGCCCGACTGCACGACGTTCCTCGAAGCCGTGAAGGCGATCCGTCCGACGGGCATCGTCGGCGTGGCCGCTCAGCCCAAGGCCTTCAACGAAGAAGTCCTCGCCGAAATGGCCGCGATCAACGAGCGTCCGATCATCTTCGCGCTCTCCAACCCCACGTCGCGCGCCGAATGCGACGCCGAAACCGCGTACCGTGCGACCGAAGGGCGCGCGCTCTTCGCGTCGGGTTCGCCCTTCGCGCCCGTCGACGTGTGCGGCCGCCACTTCGTGCCGCGCCAGGGCAACAACAGCTACGTCTTCCCCGGCCTCGGCCTCGGCGCCGTGTTCGCCAACGCCCGTATGATGCCGACCGGCATGTTCCTTACGGCCGCCCGCGAACTCGCCGCGCTCGTTTCGGAAGAAGACCTCGCGCAGGGTTCGCTCTACCCGTCGCTCTCCGAAGTGCGTCACGTCTCGATGAAGATCGGCGCCGCCGTCGCGGCTTACGCTTACGAGCACGGTCTCGCTGGGAACGAACGCCCGAGCGACATCGAAGCGGCCGTCGCCGACTTCATGTACCGTCCGGAATAAGGACGGCTCGAACGGAGGGACGCCCGGTCCCTCCCCGTTCGGTTGATCGGGCCCGGAGCCGCGCTTCCGGGCCCTTTTCCGTAGTGCTTTCGCCCTTCGCACGCTCCAACGCCCCTTTTTCATGCACGATGACGCTCCCCTTGAGACTCACGCTTCGGTTGCTCCCGGTTCGGCCGGCGAGACGGTGCTCGCCGTCCTCTACGGCGAGCCCCTGAAGCGCTGTCCGACGGGGCTCTACATTCCGCCGGACGCCTTGCGCGTCATTCTCGAGCGCTTCGAGGGGCCGCTCGATCTGCTCCTCTACCTTATTCGCAGCCAGAAGTTCGACGTCATGGACATCCCCATGGCGACCCTGACGGATCAGTACATGGCGTACATGGAAATCGTGCGCCGATCGAACCTCGAACTCGCGGCCGCGTACCTCGTTATGGCGGCTACGCTCATGCAGATCAAGAGCCGCCTCCTGCTCCCGAAGCGCCCCGCGCACGACGAGGAGGGCCCCGAAGATCCCCGAGCCGAACTCATGGCGCGCCTTCTGGAGTACGAGCGCATCCGCGCCGCGGCCAAAAAACTCGACGCGATGCCGCGCCTCGGACGCGACTTCCAAATCGCACTCGGCGCGTGTCGGGACGAAAAGACGCTGCCCGACCCCGACGTGGACGCCCATGCGCTCGCCGAAGCCTGGATGGACGTCGTGGCGCGCGGCCGACTGCACGCCAACCATCGGGTGGCGCGGCAGGAGCTTTCCGTGCGCGAACACATGGCGGAAGTCCTGCGGCGCCTCTCGCGGGCGAGGTGGCTCACGTACGAGTCGCTGCTGCGGGAGTCGACCGACGGGAACCCGAAGGAAAACGCGGCCGTTTGGTGCCTTGCGCTTCTGGAATTGGCCAAGGAGCACATGGTGCGCATCACTCAGGCCACCCCCTACGGGCCGATCTACGTGACGCATGCTGCGGCCGAGGGCCTGCAGGAGCGGCTTTTCGACGAGCCCGCGCCCGACGGCGAAGCGCCGCCCGAAGACGACGTCTTTGCCTGAGCGGCCTTTCGGACGGGAAGAATGCGTTTCGGTTGAGGTATTACGAGGACGGGCGGGCAAAACCCCCCGAAGGCGCCTCGGGGAAATCGGTGAGAATGGTTTGACGGACGAATCGATCCGAACCCCACCATTCATCACCGGGAGGCATCATGCAGAGACGCGCTTTTCTTCGTACCTTGGGAACGGGCTTTGTTGCCGGGGGCGCCCTCATGATGCTCGGCGGTTGCGGGAAGGAAGCGCCCGGCGGCGAAGCGGGTGCCGCGACGGGCGCTAAGACGACTGAAACGACGATCCGCGTCGGTGTGACGGCCGGTCCGCACGCCGACATCGTGACGGAAGCGGCGAAGGTTGCCAAAGAGCGCGGCCTCACCGTCGAAGTCGTCGAATTCACGGACTACGTGACGCCCGATACGGCGCTTTCCGACGGAAAGCTCGACCTCGCGGTCTATCAGCACCGCCCCTTCCTTGAGAACTTCAACGCCAAGCAAAACACCGACCTCAAGGTGGTGGCCGACGCCGTGATTCAGCCGATGGGCTTTTATTCGCGTCGCATCAAGTCGGTCGACGCCCTCCCCGAAGGCGCTCGCGTGGCGATCCCGAACGACCCCTCGAACGGCGGGCGCGCGCTTTTGCTTCTTGAGAAGGCGGGGCTTCTCGTTCTGGAGAAAAACCGCGGCACCGAAGCGACTGTCGCCGACATCGTCGAAAATCCGAAGAAACTCAACATTCTCGAACTCGAAGCGGCGCAGCTGCCGCGCAGCGTCGACGATCTGGAGATTGCCGTGATTCCGATGAATTACGTGATCAGCGCGGGTCTCTCGCCCGAGAAGGACGGGTTCTTCTTCGAAGACGAGCAGGCGCCCTACGCCCTCATCATCATCGCTTCGCGCCCCGACAACACGGAAAGCGCCGCGGTGAAGACCTTCGTCGAATCGTACCGTTCGCCGCAGGTGGCGGAATTCGTCAGGAAGACCTTCCACGGGGCGGTGAAGCCCACCTGGTAAAACGACCTCAAGCCCCAAGCAAAAAGGCCCCCGAACGCGCGTCGGAGGCCTTTTTGCTTTCGGGCGGCCGGGGCTCCGAAGAGCCCCGAGGGGCGGCCCGTTACTCGCCGCGCTTCGCGGCTTCCTTCCGGTCGAGCTCTTCGAGCACGACGCGGCAGCGCGCGACGGCGAACTCCATGTCGGGCACCAGATTGGCCCCGAGCTCGCGGGCGATGCCCGTGCGTTCGAGCTGGCGCAGGGGGTGACCCGACGCGCCCGCGATGATGAGTTCGTGGTTGTGGCGGTGCAGGGCCCGCACGAACGCTTCGATCTGATCCATCGCGGAATTGTCGATGTTGAGAAGATCCTCGAAGTCGAGAATCACGATGCGGGCGGCCCCCGCACCGTGAATGCGCGCGGGGTCCGTCACGGGTTCGAGCTTCGAGACGGAACCGAAGAAGAGCGCTCCCTTCACGTGCCAGGCTTCGACCGTTTCGGGGATGTTGAAGGGCAGCGTCGCGGGTTCGACCACGGTGATGTTGTTCATGCGCATCAGGAAGAAGATGCACGCGACGACGAGACCGACTTCAACGGCCACCGTGAGGTCGAAGATCACCGTGAGGAGGAACGTGATGACGAGCGTCGCCTTGTAGGAGAGCGTCATCTGGCGCAGGCGCAGGAATTCGCGCCAGTTGCCCATGTTCCACGCCACGAAGACGAGAATCGCGGCGAGCGCCGAGAGCGGAATGTTGCTCGCGAGCGGGGCGGCGACGAGGATCACGACGAGAAGCGTCACGGCGTGCACCATGCCCGCAACCGGCGAGGCCGCGCCCGACTTGATGTTGGTGACCGTACGGGCGATCGTGCCCGTGGCGGGAATGCCGCCGAAGAAGGGAACGACCATGTTGGCGATCCCCTGGCCCATCAGTTCCTGGTTCGGGTCGTGACGGTCGTCGGTCATCGTGTCGGAGACGCGTGCGCACAGCAGGCTTTCGATCGAGCCGAGCACGGCGATCGTGAGCATGGGACCGTAGAGCTGCTTGGCGGTCGCCCAGTCGAAGTCGGGGAGCGTAAAGTCGGGGAGTTTTTGCGGAATGCCGCCGAACTTCGAACCGATCGTTTCGACCGGGACGTTGAAGAGGCTCACGAGCGCCGTCGAGAGAACGAGAACGACCACGGTGCCCGGCAGATGCGCGAGCCACTTCTTCCACTGCGGGCCGCTCATCTGGTAGCCCTTCGGCCAGAACTTGATGAGAAGGAAGCTCGCCGCCGCGATCCCGAGCGCCCACGGGTTGATCGTGTGGAGGTTGGCCAGCACGGTCGAAACCATGCCGAAGAAGTCGGCGGGCATTTTTTCAACCGTCAGACCGAGGAAGTCCTTCACCTGCTGCATGCCGATCATCACGGCGATGCCGTTCGTGAAGCCGATCACGATCGAGACGGGGATGAATTTGATGAAGCCGCCGAGCTTGAAGAGCCCCATGAAAAAGAGAATGATGCCCGAGCCGAGGGTGGCGAGCATCAGGTTCGAGAGCCCGTACTGGGCGATGATCCCGTAGATGATGACGACGAAGGCGCCGGCCGGGCCGCCGATCTGAACGCGGCAGCCGCCGAAAAGCGAGATGAGAAAACCGGCGATGATGGCGGTGTAGAGCCCCGCTTCCGGAGGAACGCCGGAGGCGATGCCGAAGGCCATCGCCAGAGGGAGCGCCACCATGCCGACCGTGAGGCCGGCGGAGACGTCGCGGGTGAGCTGATGGCGATTGTAGGATCGCATCGACTGCAGGAAAACGGGGGAGAACTTCGCGAGGGGCACGTGGTGGAGCGTGCTCTTCAGCTGCTCTTTGAAGCTCATTTGTGGGGCCTGGGAAAAGAGAAAAAGAAAAAAGCGTCGCTCGCGGCGACGCGTCCATTGTAGGAAAGGGCGCCGTTCGGTTCAAACGGCGCCCCGTCGGTTGGGGAAGTGCTCGGGACTTAGCGGATGCGCATGCCGGGCACCGCACCCGCGTGCGGTTCGAGGATGAAGAGGCCGAGCGACTTGTCTTCGGCGTCGGAGGCGGCGAGCACCATCCCTTCGGAAACGCCGAAGCGCATCTTTCGGGGCGCGAGGTTCGCGATCACGACCGTGAGCTTGCCCTTCAGGTCTTCGGGCTTGTAGGCGCTCTTGATGCCGGAGAAGACGTTGCGCGTGCGCCCTTCGCCGAGGTCGAGCGTGAGGCGCAGGAGCTTCGTCGAGCCTTCGACTTCGTCGCACTCAACGATCTTCGCCACGCGCAGGTCGATCTTCGTGAAGTCGTCGATCGTGCACTCGTCGGCCACGGCTTCGCCGCCCGGGAGCTTGGGCGCTTCAACGGGTTCGGCGGCAACCGGAACGTTCGGGAGCAGTCGGTCGAGCTGCTTTTCCATGTCGACGCGCTGCATCAGGTGCTTGAAGGCCTGGATCGGGCGCTCGGACGAAAGGGGCGTCGCCACGCTCGACCAGAGGAGCGGCTCGATCGAGAGGAACGATTCGACGCGTTCGGCCGTGGCGGGCAGCACGGGCTTCAGGAAGAGCGTGAGGAGGCGGAAGCCTTCGAGCGCGATCGAGCTCACGCGGTGGAGCTTCTCGGCCGCTTCGGGGTTCTTGGCGAGCTCCCAGGGCTTTTCCTGGTCGACGAACTCGTTGATGCGGTCGGCGAGTTCCATCACGAGGCGCGTCGCACGGGCGAATTCGCGCGTTTCGTAGTAGCCCTTCACCTCGTCGGCGCGTTCGCGGATCGATTCGAGGAGGGGATCCCGCATCGCGGCGTCGTTCACGCGCCCTTCGAAGCGCTTCACGATGAAGCCCGCGGCGCGGCTCGCGATGTTGACGTACTTGCCGATCAGGTCCGAGTTGATGCGACGGGCGAAGTCGGTCTTCGTGAAGTCGACGTCTTCGACGCGGGAATTGAGCTTCGCGGCGAGGTAGTAGCGCAGCCACTCGGCGTCCATGCCGAGTTCGAGGTACTGCAGGGGGGAGATCCCCGTGCCGCGGCTCTTCGACATCTTTTCGCCGTTCACCGTCATGAAGCCGTGGGCGTTCACGTGGTCGGGCGTGCGGAAGGGCTTCCCGGCGAAGTGCAGCATCGCAGGCCAGAAGAGCGTGTGGAAGTAGATGATGTCCTTGCCGATGAAGTGGATCTGCTCGGTGTTTTCGGCCGAGAGTTCCTTCTCGAAGTCGAGCCCCGTCTTGTCGCAGTACGCCTTGAAGGAAGCGAGGTAGCCGATCGGAGCGTCGAGCCAGACGTAGAAGTACTTGCCCGGAGCGTCGGGAATTTCAATGCCGAAATAGGGCGCGTCGCGGGAGATGTCCCAGTCGGAGAGACCCCCTTCGACGCCGAGCCATTCGTTGTCCTTCGAGAGAACTTCTTCCTGCACGGTGGGCGCGCCGTCGGCGCCGCGACCGCTCGTCCAGCTGCGAAGGAATTCGACGCACTTCGGGTCCGAGAGACGGAAGAAGTAGTGGGTGGAGGTCTTCAGAACGGGGGTCGTGCCCGAGAGGGTCGAGTAGGGGTTCACGACTTCGGTCGGCGAGTAGACCGCCGAGCACTTTTCGCAGTTGTCGCCGTACTGGTCGGGCGCGCTGCAACGCGGGCAGGTGCCCTTGATGAAGCGGTCGGCGAGGAACATGTTCTTCTGCGTGTCGTAGAACTGTTCGATTTCCTTCGTGTAGATGAGGCCCGCGTCCTTCAGGCGCAGGTAAATCTCGCGCGAAAGTTCGTGGTTTTCCGGGGCGTCCGTGCTGTGCCAGTGGTCGAAGCTGATGTGGAAGCCGTCGAGGTACTGGCGGCGGCCGGCCGCGATTTCGGCCACGAACGCCTGGGGCGTGATGCCGCGCTTCTGGGCCGCAATCATGATGGGCGCGCCGTGCACGTCGTCCGCGCCCACGAAGTGCACGCGGTTGCCCGCCATGCGTTCGTGACGGACCCAAATGTCGGCCTGGATGTACTCCATGATGTGGCCCATGTGGAAGGCGCCGTTCGCATACGGCAGGGCGGTGGTGACGAAAAGATTGCGCTGTGTCATTTGCGGGAAAAATCCAGAAGTTTGCGGGGCGAAGCACCGCGCAGATGGGCGCGAAGCTCGGCGGACCGGAACATACGAAAGGCCGATATTGTAGTTTCTTTCGTCGGAGCGTTGGGTTCGTGCCGCGGTTCCGCGCTTGACGGTAACGGTAGAATGGTCGGATCGGCCGGAGCAAACTGAGCCTTCCGGCACTCCATGCGAACAGCACAAGGCAGGAAACATGACTGCAACGAAAACCCAATTCGAAGCCGCGCTCGCGGCGCTCGTCGATCCCGTGACCGGGACCGATTACGTCACCTCGAAGATGTTGAAGAGCCTCACGGTCGACGACGAAGGCAACGTCGAAGCCTCGATCGAGCTCGGCTATCCGGCCCGTCGCCGCGCGCAGGCGGTCGGCGAACGCGTGGGCGAAGCGCTCAAGGCCGCGGGTGCGGCCGGCGTCACCGTGAACGTCACGCAGAACATCATCGCGCACAAGGTGCAGGGGACGCTTCGCGTCATGCCGGGCGTGAAGAACATCATCGCCGTGAGTTCCGGCAAGGGCGGGGTCGGGAAGTCTACCGTGTCCGCCAACCTCGCGCTCGCGCTCGCCTACGAGGGTGCCACGGTCGGCGTTCTCGACGCGGACATTTACGGCCCCTCGCAGCCGACGATGCTCGGCGCGCACGGCACGCCCGTGAGCACCGATGGCAAGACGATGGAGCCCATGGAGGCGCACGGCCTTCAGATCAATTCGATCGGCTTCATGGTCGGCGAAGACGAGCCGATGATCTGGCGCGGTCCGCTCGCTGCGGGCGCCCTGCAGCAGATGCTCACCCAGACGAACTGGCACGACCTCGACTACCTCGTGATCGACATGCCCCCGGGGACGGGCGACATTCAGCTCACGCTCTCGCAGTCCGTGCCCATCACGGGCGCCGTCGTCGTGACGACGCCTCAGGACATCGCGCTCATCGACGCGAAGAAGGGCCTGCGCATGTTCGAAAAGGTGAACGTGCCCATCCTCGGCGTCGTGGAAAACATGTCGGTCTTCATCTGCCCCAAGTGCGGCGAAGTCGAACACATCTTCGGCGAAGGCGGCGCGGACCGGATGAGCGCCGACTACGGCGTGCCCGTCCTCGGGAAGCTTCCGCTTTCCGCGAAGATCCGCGAACAGGCCGACGGCGGCTGCCCGACGGTGGCGGCCGAACCCGAATCGAAGGCCGGTGAAATGTACCGCGACATGGCGATGAAGGTCGCGGGCGCGGTGGCGCGTCTCGGCAAGGACTACACGGCGAAGATGCCCACCATCTCGGTGACGCAGAAGTAAGCGCCCCGCGCTTGCCCGCAACGAAAAAAGGCTCCGGAAACGAAACCGGAGCTTTTTTTCAGAGAACGCACGAACGATCAGTCGTCGAAGGTCGGCGTTTCAACGCCGAGCACCTTGTGGAGCTTCGGCGACGTGGTCGTGTACTGCAGGAAGACGCGCTTTTCGGGGAAGACGTAGTCGCAGGCGGCGAACGCGGCGAGCGCGCACTCGTGGAAGCCCGAGAGAATGAGCTTCTTCTTGCCGGGGTAGGTGTTGATGTCGCCCACGGCGAAGAGCCCCGGAATGTTCGTTTCGAAGCGCGCCGTATCGACGACGATCTGCTTGCGCTCCAACGTAAGACCCCAGTTTTCGATGGGGCCGAGCTTGGGCTGCAGGCCGTAGAAAACGAGGAGATGATCGAGCGGAATGCGGCGGGTGACGCCGTCGGCGCCCGCGACGAGCACTTCCGTCAAGCGACCGTCTTCTTCGTTGAAGCCCGTGATCTGGCCGACTTCAAACTGCATTTCCCAGTTTTCGCAGAGCTCGTGCATCTTCGCGACCGAAGCGGCCTGAGCGCGGAAACCGTCGCGGCGGTGCAGAAGCACCACGCTTTCGGCACGACCGACGAGGTTGAGCGTCCAGTCGAGGGCCGAGTCGCCGCCGCCGCAGATGACGACGTTCTTGCCTTCGAAGATCGAGGGGTCCTTGCAGCTGTAGTGGAGCTGCGTGCCTTCGAACTTTTCGATGCCCGGAACGCGCAGGGGACGCGGCTGGAAGGAGCCCACGCCCGCGGCGACGATCACGACCTTCGCCTTGAAGCGGGTGCCGGTGCTCGTTTCGACGTGGAACGTCCCGTCTTCGAGCTTGCGCACGTCGACCACTTCCTGGCCGAGGTGGAAGACCGGGTTGAACGGGTGGATCTGCTTGAGGAGGTTTTCCGTGAGTTCGTACGAGGAGCAGACGGGAACCGCCGGGATGTCGTAGATGGGCTTGGTCGGGTAGAGCTCCATGCACTGCCCGCCCACGTTGCGCAGCGAATCGACGACGTGCGCCTTGATCTCAAGGAGACCGAGTTCGAAAACCTGGAAAAGCCCGACGGGGCCGGCCCCGACGATCACGGCGTCGGTTTCGATGACGTCGGTGGTGGGCTCGGCGATGTTCAGATAGTCTTCAATAGCCATGGAAGTACGTATGCAATGCCGGCGCGCGCGGGCGTGCGGCATCCGAGGAATGAAACGTTGGAGGTGAGCTCCCGCGGGAGCGGCGCCCCGTTCGTGTCGAGCGGGGCGCGGGTGCGCTTATTTTCTCACGGTTTTGCGCGGCGGGGACCCGTCCGAAAGGGGGACTTTGCCCCCTCCGTTCGGGCGCTCAGCGCTCCCGATCCTTCTTTTCCTGAATCATCTGTT
The DNA here is from genome assembly GCF_003609995.1 of Sutterella megalosphaeroides. Classification (NCBI taxonomy): domain Bacteria; kingdom Pseudomonadati; phylum Pseudomonadota; class Betaproteobacteria; order Burkholderiales; family Sutterellaceae; genus Sutterella; species Sutterella megalosphaeroides. The sequence goes on along the minus strand of NZ_AP018786.1, from coordinate 18,695 downwards.
GGCGCAGTTCGCGAAGCCGCGCGTCGATTTCGCTCATCGTGTAAAAGTCGCCGTCCGCGGCCTTTTGGGCCATGCCGTACTGATAGACGGCGGCTTCCGTCGCGCCGAGGAGCGCGTACATTTCCCCCGTGTGCTGGTACTGGAGGCTCTTTTTGCCGAGCTTTTCGTAGGAGCGCGCGAGAAGCGCGTGGTAGTCGGGGTCGTCGGGGGAAAGCGAGGAGCCGTTTCTCAGGAAGCGAATGAGTTCTTCGTGCCGCCCGAGCTCGTAGAGCATGTCGACGTAGTTCGCGCTCATCATGTCGGAGAGCGGATAGCGTTCGACGGCGCGCTTCGCATCCTTTAGCACGGCGTCTTTCGCCGCGGTCGTGCCGGCGTTGCGGAAACGCGCCCGCAGGAGGTTGCGTTCGAGCACGGCGGATTCGCCCGTGCAGAGCGACGAGGCTTTCTTCGCGTGCTCAAGCGCCGCGGCGTTGTCGTTCAGCTTTTCCGACGCGACCGAAAGGCCGTACTCCAGGGCGCAGCGGGCCGTCCCCGAGGCGTTTCGGAGTTCCCGCTCCATGTTCTTGCGAATCTTCAGGTAGCCGTCGTGGGTCGTTTCCTGCAGGACCCGAACGCGTTGCTGAATGAGGCTGAAGTCGAGCGAGTCGGCGTGCATGCGCGTCGGAAGCTGACGCGTGCGGTTTTCCATGTCGGCCATACGCTCGGTCGTGAGCGGGTGGGTGGAGAGGTAGGCGGGAGCGGCCGAGCGGTAAAAGCGGTTGCTCGACTGAAGGCGCGCGAAGAACCCTTCGAGCCCGTGCGGGTCGAACCCGGCGCGGTAGAGCGTCTGAAGGCCCACGCGGTCCGCTTCGCGTTCGGCATCCTGCGAGTAGTTGAGCTGCGACTGAATCATCGCGGCTTGCGACCCCATGGCGATGGCGGCCGCGGCGTGCCCGCCCGAGTCGCCCCCGGCGCGCGCGGCGAGGATCGCAAGCAGGATCGAACCCACCGTAAGCGCGAGGTTGCTCTTTTGCCCTTCGATCATGCGGGCGATGTGGCGCTGCGTCACGTGACCGATTTCGTGCCCCATCACCCCGGCGAGTTCGCTCTCGTTCTGTGCCGAGATGATCGTGCCCGTATGAACGGCGATGAAGCCCCCGGGAAGCGCGAAGGCGTTGAGCGTTTCGTCGCGGATCGGGAAAAAGAAAAAGCCGTAGGTGTAGGTCTGCGCGTTGCTGACGAGCTGGTAGCCGAGGCGATTGAGGTATTCCGACGTCTCGGGGTCCGACATGTAGGTCGGGTCGGCGCGCACCTGCGTCATGAGTTGCTTGCCGAGTTCGTACTCGTCCGCGGGCGAGAGTTCGGCCCCCGCGGCCGTGCCGAGGCTCGGCAGGTTGAGGTCGAGCGCGCTCTGAGAGGCGGAGGCCGCAAAGACGGGGCCCGTCGGAGCGAGCGCGGTGCAGAGCGCGGCGAGTAAAGCGATGAATGACTTGGTCGACATGCGTGGCGGCGGCCCCGATCGGCCGCAAGTGCGGTATTGTTCGAGCGTGGCAAAGGTCCGCATCGGGCCTTCGGACGGTGGGGTCATTATGACCCGAGGCCGATCCTCGGATAAAAAACACGCAAGAAAGGCTAACCAAAAAATGGGCGAACTCACACATTTCGACGCCAAGGGCGAAGCGCACATGGTCGACGTCGGGGCGAAAGCGGACACGCATCGCATCGCGGTTGCTGAAGGGACGATCCGTATGGCTCCCGAAACCTTCCGACTCGTGCGTTCGGGCACGGCGAAAAAGGGCGACGTCATCGGCATCGCCCGGATTGCGGCCATCATGGCCTCGAAGCGCACGTCGGATCTGATTCCGCTGTGTCACCCGATCGCGCTGACGCGCGTGACCGTCGACTTCGACCTCGACGACGCGGCGAGCACCGTCACGTGCCGCGCCCGCGGCGAGTGCCGCGGTCAGACGGGCGTTGAAATGGAAGCGCTCACGGCCGTTCAGGTCGGTCTTCTCACGATCTACGACATGCTGAAGGCGGTCGACCGCGGGATGACGATGACGAACATCGGTCTGCTGGAAAAGGCGGGCGGCAAGTCGGGCCACTGGCTGCGCGACGAAACGAATTCGTAAGCCGCCGAGCCGAGTCGTCGGCAACGCATGCGAAAAAGGGCGCCCCGTTTCGGGGCGCCCTTCGTATTGGTGCGGGGTGTGCGTGCGAACTCAGAGACGCGCGCCCGGGCCGCGGCCCGAGAGCAGCCCGAGGCACTGCGCTTCGTAGACCGCTTCGCCGCGGGAGTGCACCTGGAGCTTGCGGTAGATCTTCTTGACGTGCGCCGTCACCGTATGGGTCGAAATCGAAAGGATCTGGCCGACTTCGGCAAAGGACATGCCCTTCGCGAGGAGCGTGAGGATTTCGGTTTCGCGCGAGGAAAGGTCGCCCGTTTCGCCCGGGGTGCCGACTTTCTTCGGCGTAGCACGAACGGTGCGGTTGTGCACCGCGCGCAGCACGCTGCGCGCCACCGTGGGCGAGACGGGCGAGCCGCCCCCCTGCAGGAGCCGCAGGCTCGTGGCGAAATCTTCCTGGTCGCCCTTGAGGAGGTAACCCATAGCGCCCGCCAGGATCGCGCGGATCACGATCGAATCCTGCGCGTGCGAGGTATAGACGAGCACGTCGAGGTCGGGCCAGAGCTTCTTCGCACGGGCGATGACGGGGGTGACGTCCGCGTCGCCGAGCACCACGTCGGTGATGAGAAGGTGCATCGGGACGGTGCTCGAGGCGATCATGCGATCGAGCCCCTCGCTCGTCGTGGCCGTGCCCGCGACGCAAAGACCGGGCATGCGTTGCAGCTGCTCGACGATGCGACCGACCTCCTCGGACGTGGTTTGGGTCACGAAGACGTTCACTTTCGGGGTTTCCGGAGCGGCGGGTTTCGGCGTGGAGACGGACTGCATGGCGGCGTAAGGAGGGAGGGCAAGCCGCGAACGCGCCTGGTGCGGGTTCGAAGCGACGAGATAAACGCGGTAATCTTAGCACGGGCCCTCGGAGCGCTTGAACCGCAAGGGCGGGGCCGACGAAAAACGCGCGTCGCGGGGACGCGCGTTTCGTTCGGCCCGGGCCTCAAGGACCCGGACGGCGCGAGCGGGCGTTAGCCCCGGGCGCGCATCAGGCCTGACGGATGATGAGAAGCGGCACGCCGCCCAACGCGGCGATGCGCGTGGCGGTCGAACCCATCACGGCGGACTTGAAGCGACCGTAGCCGTGCGAGCCCATGACGATCAGGTCGAGCTTGCGCTTCTTCGCAAAGGCGGCGATTTCGTCGCCCGGATTGCCGACGAGGCACACTTCGTGCGGACGGACGGCGGCCTTCGAGAAGAGCGGACGCAGCGGATCGATCGCTTCGTTGAATTCTTCTTTCTGCAGCTCGAGCACTTCCTCTTCGGAGAGCGCCGGCAGAGCCATCCCGGCCATGTCGGGCATGACGGCGCCCGCGTAGTCGCTCACCACGTTGATGAGGTAGAACTGCGCGCCGGTGCCGAAGAGCGAAATGTGACGCAGGGCGTAGCGCACGGCCGCTCGACCGTACTTCGAGCCGTCGACGGCGATGCCGACCTTGAGCGCGTCGGTTTGCGTCGGCACTTTGTCGCGCAAAACGAGCATCGGGCACTTCGACTGGGCGAGAACGCCGTTCGAGACCGAACCGAAGAAGAGCCCCTTGATGGCGCTCTGGCCGCGCGAACCCATGACGATCAGATCGGCGCCGACCTTTTCGGCCGTCTTGGTGATGCTTTCGGCGGGCTCGCCGATGACGAAGGTTTCGTTGGCGGTAAAACCGACTTTCTGAAGCACCCGGCGAGCGGGTTCGAACACCTTTTCGGCTTCGTCTTCGTAGTAGCGCGTGAGCGCGTCCTGGCCGACGAGACGGCAGGCGCGGGCGGGCAGCGGAAGCTGAACGTTCAGAAGTTCGATGGTAGGATTGCTGCCGAGCAGCGTCGTACGACCGGCAATGAACTCCAGACTGTTCATCGAGTTGGTGCTGCCGTCAACGGGAACGAGAATACGCATAGAACCTCCTGGTGGCGAGCTTCGTCCGCATCCGGCATCCGAAGCCCGCGGTGGTCGTGTCGGAGAAGAAATCTTCCGACTTCGTACGTTCTACTTTAACGACTTTCGTGCAACTCGGAATTCGGGTTTCCACCTTGAGCCGAGTGAAAACACAAAAACGAAAGTGCCGTTTGAGGAAGAGCAAACTTCAAAAGCAGCTTTCCGAAATTTTGAAAAACGACGCGGGCGACGACGAAAAGTGCGAAACGAAAAATTCGATTTCGATCGGTGACGATGCCGATTTCGAAAAACACACTTTGGGAAACACTGAATGAGCATTACGATGGATCCCCGCCGCATGGGCGGCGTGGCACGACTTTACGGCGAAAACGAAGCCGAGCGCCTGGCTCGACTGCATGTCGTTGTGGTGGGCCTCGGGGGCGTGGGCAGTTGGTGCGCCGAAGCGCTGGTTCGAACCGGAATCGGACGCCTGACACTCGTCGACGGCGACACCGTGGCGCTCTCGAACACGAATCGACAGTTGCCCGCGCTTGACGGCAACTACGAAAAACCGAAGGCCGAAGTTTTGGCGGAACGCTTCCGTCACATCAATCCCGAGTGCGCCGTCGAAACGAAGATCGCGTTCGTGAAGGAAGAAAACGCGGCGGAGATTCTCCCGAAGGACGCCGACTGGGTGATCGATTGCATCGACGACCTCGCGGGGAAAACGGCGCTCGTGGGTACGGCCGCGAAGGCGGGCCTGCGCGTGGTGAGTTCGGGGGGCGCGGGCGGGAAGCGCGATCCGGGCCGCATTCGCGTCGACGACCTCGCGCGCGCCAAGGGCGATCCGCTCGTTGCGAAACTGCGCACGAACCTGCGCCGTCAATACGGCTTCCCCGCGGGGAGCGCCTCCGGGAAGTCGAAGCCCTTCGGCATTCCGTGCGTCTATAGCGACGAGCCCCTTCGTCAGCCCGCCGCCGAGAGCGTGGCCGCCATCGGGGCGGCCCCCGGAACGCGGATCGGTTTCGGCTCGGGCGTCGTCGTGACGGGTTCGGTCGGGCTGCGTCTCGCTTCGCTCGTCGTCAACGCGACGGTCGAAGCGGAAGCTAACGAAGAATCGTCCCGATAAGCGGAATTCCCGTCCGAACGGAAGCGTGAGCGCCCGCGTGCCCGTCTAAAATGGGAGAACGCGGGTGCGGCCCGCACATCAAGAAGAAAAGGAAGCATCATGTATCAGCGCATTCTCGTGCCGACCGACGGGTCGGAGCGCTCGTTGCGGGCGGTTGAAGGTGCGGCGAAGTTCGCCAAGCCGTTCGGGGCCGAAGTGGTCGTCATGACGGTGATCGAACCCTACTCCTACACGAACCTCGCCGAGTATCGTCCCGAGTCGATCGAACAGTACGACGAGCGTGTCACGGCCGAGGCCGAAGAACGCCTCGCCGAAGCCGAAAAGGTGGTGAAGAGCCTCGACGTCCCCGTTCGTACGGCGATGGTGAAGAGCTTCTCGCCCGCCGAGGCGATCATCGAAGCGGTCGATCGCGAAGAGTGCGATCTCGTCGTCATGGCGAGCCACGGTCGCAAGGGGATCGCCGCCGTTCTGCTCGGCTCCGAAACCCAGAAGGTGCTCACGCACTGCCGTATTCCGGTGCTCGTTTATCGATAAGCGCCTTTGCGGGGGATCCGCGGCATTTGCTAAGATCCCCGCACCGACGGTCGCGCCCGCCTGAAGGCGGTGCGGCCGCACAACCGACGAATTGAGACGGAGCCCGCGGGCTCCCGGAGAACTCGACATGGCTGAACAGGACAATCTCGAAGACGGCGCCCGCATGGACGCCGCGAACCTTTACACCGAAACGGTCGTCACGGACCGCAAGGTCGGTACGATCCGCGTTCTCGCGCCGATCACGGCCGACGGCAACCCCGACACGACCCGCCCGGCGCTCTTTCTCGGCGAAGCGCAGATCATGACGCAGATGGGCCCGCTGCCGATTTCCTTTGAAATCCCGGTCGCTACCCTTTCCGAAGCCGTCGAACACTACGGCGAAGCCGCCGCCAAGGGGATCGAACAGACGATGGAACGCCTGCGCGCCCTGCGCCGCGAAGCGGCCTCCCAGATCGTCACGCCCGACATGCCCGGCTTCCAGGCTCCGCCGAGCGGCGGCATCGCGATGCCGTAATTTCGGAGTTGCCGAAAACGTTCGCGGGGCTCGGGCCCGGCGAACCCCTCGAGGCCGAAGCGGCGGACCCGCGTGTCCGACGGTCGGCCTCGTTTGTTTGAGGGCGCTTGCGGGGGAGTCCCGGGCGCCCGCCGTTTGCGGCCGATCGTGCCGCCAACCGAGGAGAAGGCGCCGCTTCGCGCGCGCCTTGAAGATTTATGGACAACCGTCTCTTCGACCGAGCCGCTCTCTCGAAGGCCGAGACCAAACTGCTGCGCGACGGGCGCATCGCCAATGCCGTCGTGACGCGCGTGACGATCGACGGCGCGCGTTGGACCGTGAAAGACTTCGCCGCCCGTCCCTGGTACGTGCGCTGGACGGTCGCGCCCGTTCTGCTTCGGCACGAACTCTCGATTCTGAAGCGCCTCTCGGGGGTCGACGGCATTGCGGCCCGGGCCTTTCGGATCGATCGCAACGCCATTGCGGTCGAGTACATGGAAGGGGACTCCATGGGGCAGGTGCCGCGCGAGCGGATCACGCCCGAATTTCTCCGCGCCTTTGAGGCGCTCCTTGACGCGGTGCACGCGCGCGGCGTCGTGCATCTCGACGCGCGCGGCACGGGCAACGTGATGATTCGCCCGGACGGCACGCCGGGGCTCATCGACTTTCAGGCGTCGCTTACGACGGGTTGGATGCCGGGGTGTCTGCGCCGGCTCCTGGAAGACATCGACCGCTCGGGGGCGCTCAAGAAGTGGGCGGCCTACCGGCCCGACGAGATGGGCGAAGAGCGCGTGCGCGAACTCGAGCGCATCAACCGTCTGCGCCGCTTCTGGGTGTTCCGCGGGTACTTCGGTCTCAAGAAAAACCACGCCGCCAAGCGCCGCTGAGCGCTCCGGCGGCACCAACGGGCGCGACCTTTTCGCGGCAACCGTCTCGCCTTGTTTTCCCAGGCTTTTTCGATCGGAAAAATACGAATTTTCTAGTAAAATCCGATTTTTCGTTAAGCCGCATCGGCTCCCGGATTTCCGGGAGCGCATTCCAGTTTGAGGTTATGGCTCAGTACGTTTTCACCATGAACCGCGTGGGCAAGATCGTTCCGCCCAAGCGTCAGATTCTCAAGGACATTTCGCTTTCCTTCTTCCCGGGCGCCAAGATCGGCGTTCTCGGTCTCAACGGCGCCGGCAAGTCGACGCTGTTGAAGATCATGGCGGGCGTCGACAAGGACATCGAAGGCGAAGCCATCCCGATGCCCAACATCAAGATCGGCTACCTCCCGCAGGAGCCGCAACTTGATCCCGCGCAGACCGTCCGTCAGGCGGTCGAAGAGGGCATGGGCGAAGTGATGCAGGCGCAGGCCAAGCTCGATGCGGTCTACGCCGCGTACGCCGAACCCGATGCGGACTTCGACGCGCTCGCCGCCGAACAGGCCCGCCTCGAAGCGATCATCGCCGCCGCCGGTACGAACGCCGAAACGCAGATGGAAATCGCCGCCGACGCCCTGCGTCTGCCGCCCTGGGATGCCGTGATCGGCAACCTCTCCGGGGGTGAAAAGCGCCGCGTCGCCCTGTGCCGCCTGCTCCTCTCGCGCCCCGACATGCTACTGCTCGACGAACCGACGAACCACCTCGACGCCGAATCCGTCGAGTGGCTCGAACAGTTCCTGCACCGCTTCCCGGGCACCGTCGTCGCCGTCACCCACGACCGCTACTTCCTCGACAACGCGGCCGAATGGATCCTCGAACTCGACCGCGGCGAAGGCATTCCCTGGAAGGGCAACTACTCCTCGTGGCTCGACCAGAAGGAAAAGCGTCTCGAACTCGAAAAGCGTCAGGAAGACGCCCGCATGAAGGCGATCAAGCACGAACTCGAATGGGTTCGCCAGAATCCCAAGGGCCGTCAGGCGAAATCGAAGGCTCGTCTCGCGCGCTTCGAAGAGCTTTCGAGCGTCGAATACCAGCAGCGCAACGAAACGAACGAAATCTTCATTCCCGTTGCGGAACGCCTCGGCAACAACGTGATCGAGTTCAATCACGTCTCGAAGGGGTTCGGCGACCGTCTCCTCATCGACGATCTCTCGTTCACGATTCCCCCGGGCGCCATCGTCGGCGTGATCGGTCCGAACGGCGCCGGTAAGTCGACGCTCTTCAAGATGATCACCGGGAAGGAGCAGCCCGATTCGGGCGAAATCAAGATCGGGCCGACGGTGCGTCTCGCCGCCGTCGACCAGATGCGCGATTCGCTTCCGAACGACCAAACCGCGTTCGAAGCGATCTCGGGCGGCAACGACATCCTGCAGGTCGGCAAGTTCACGATGGCGAGCCGCGCCTACCTCGGCCGCTTCAACTTCAAGGGCGCCGACCAGCAGAAGATCGTGGGCACGCTCTCGGGCGGCGAACGCGGTCGTCTGCACCTTGCCAAGACCCTTCTTGCGGGCGGCAACGTGCTCCTGCTTGACGAACCGTCGAACGACCTCGACGTCGAAACGCTCCGCGCGCTCGAAGAAGCGCTCCTCGAGTTCGCGGGCTGCGCGCTCGTCACCTCGCACGACCGTTGGTTCCTCGACCGTATCGCCACGCACATCCTCGCCTTCGAAGGCGATTCGAAGGTGGTGTTCTTCGACGGCAACTACAACGAGTACGAAGCCGACAAGCGTCGTCGTCTCGGCGACGAAGCCTGCCAGCCGAAGCGTCTGCGCTTCAAGCCTCTGAAGCACTGATCGGCCCGGCCGTAGTCCGACGAGGATTCCCGCGAGGGAATCCTCGTTTTTCATGGGGCGTGCCGAAGGCACGCCTCTTCTCTCCCGCTCCCTGCCCCCCAACCCTACCGCCCGCCATGACCGCCCCGACGTCTTCCGCTTCGCCCCTTCCCCTGCACGTCGTCGCCTGTGCGTCTTCGCCCGGCGTCGAGGCTTTCGAGCGCGTCTTTGCGCGCGCCGACGAACTCGCCCGACAAGCGCTTGACGCGGGACGGCGGGTCGTCCTCTCGGCAGCGGACCCGCTCGGGGTTCGTACGGCGGGTGTTCCCGGCGTGACGGTTGAAGAGAGCGGCCCCTCGGGCCTTTCGGTTCGGTTTTGGACGGTGCCCGCCGCACGCTTTGCGCGCGAGCTCGGTGCGGACGCCGATATCCTGGTCGTCGAAGACGTGCGGGCGCTCGGCGCCGTGCGCCCGATTCTCACTCGCGAGACGCGCGTTTGCGTGGTGTCGGGGGAGGTGCCTCCGGGGTTCGAGGCCGACGCCTCCGGGCTCCTCGGAACGACGCGCACGCGTCCCGCCGCAGCGCGCGCGACGGAGGGCGGAGAGGTCCTTGTGATCGGGGCGGGACTCGCGGGCGCCTTTGCCGCGGCGGCGCTCGCGGATCGCGGCCGGCACCCGATCGTGGTCGACGCGGGGCGCGCGCCCGCATCCGAAGCGTCGGCGCTTTATTCGGGGCTCTTTCATCCGCACTGGCAGGCGTCCGACTCGCCCGTCTTTCAGCTGACGCGCGCGGGGTGCCGCGCCATGGCGGCCTTGCGTTCGCGCGTTCCCGAGGCGTTCGTCGACTGCGGCGTCCTTGACGTCGCAAGCGACGCGGACGAATGGGCGCATTGGTGCGAGGCCGTGCGGCAGGGCGTTCCTTTTCCCATGCCCGAGCGCGAGGCGCGCCTGGTCGGGCGCGACGAAGCCGCGGCGCTGTGCGGCCTTCCCGTCTCGCGCGGCGGCTGGTGGTTTCCGGGCTCCGGGATCGTGCATCCGTCGCTCTTGGCGCGGCGGCTCCTCGAGCTCTCGGGCGCGTCCGTCCTTGTTCATACGCCCGTGCGTCTTCGACGCGACGCCGCAAGCGGCCTGTGGGAGGCGCTCGGGGCCGAGGGGAGCGTGATGGCGCGCGCCCGACACGCGGTGGTTGCGGCGGCGGGCGCGTCGCCCGAAGTCTTCGGGATGAAGCGCGAAGATTACGGCCTCACGCGGCTTTACGGGAGGATTTCACTCCTGCGCGACACGGATCTGCCGACTCTGAAAACGGCGCTCACCGGCGCGGGCTACGTGGTGCGTCTCGACGAGGGTTTCACGGCGGCGGGAGCCACGTACGAGCCCGACGGGCCGAACCTCTCGGCGCCGGAAGCTCACGCGCACAATCTGGAAGTCTTCGAACGGCTGCTCGACGAGCGCCCCGAACTCCTTGTCGGCGGCTTTTACGAAGGGGAGCGCGCGGTGCCGCTTGACCGGATGCCGGTCGTCGGCCGGTTGCTCGCGCGCGAGGAACTGGATAAGCGGGTCTTTCGAGGGCGTCCCGCTCCCGAAGAACTGCCCGTCGAGCCCGGGCTCTGGGGGCTCTTCGGGCTGGGGTCGCGCGGGCTCAGTTGGGGGTGGCTCTGCGCGGAAGTGTTGGCGGATGCGATGACGGGCCTGCCGCCTCGCATCCCGGCGTCGCTCGCGGCGGCGCTTCATCCGGCGCGCTTTGCGGCGCGCCGGGCGGGCGGCTGACGGCTTATTTCTTGCCGCAGCACTGCTTGTACTTCTTGCCGCTGCCGCAGGGGCAGGGATCGTTGCGGCCGATGCGGGGGCCGGCATTCACGATGGGCTTGTTCGGCACGAGTTCTTTCTTGAGTTCGAACACCGTTTCGACGATGGCGAAAAGGGCGTCTTCGAGCGTCTTCGGCGCCTTTTCGGCGGCGCGCGCAACGAGGGCGCGGGCTTCTTCGGAGTCTTCGAACGCTTCCGGATCGAGGTGCGAGATGATCGGGGTGAGGCGTTCGACCATTTCGGGATCGTCGCTCAGTTCGCCCCAGGCGCTCGTACCCGTCAGGAAGCCCGTGCACCACGGTTCGAGCGCGTAGTCGATGGCTTCGGCGCGCGTCATGTCGTCTTCGTCTTCGGCGGGGAGAATGACGGGGTCGAGACCGTTGCCCGCGGCGAGAGCGGCTTCGATTTCGCGGCGACGCATGTCGATGAGTTCGAGCAGGCGGGCGTCGTCGGGCACAGCTTCCGGGTCGCCCTCTTCGTCGAAGACGTAGGGGATCACGTCTTCGTTGCTCGGGCGGTTGGGGTTGAGCGCCGCGGCGGTGAGAAAACCGTCGAGAACGCCCACGTCCATCGAGTTTTCGTACGCTTCGAGAAGGTTCTGGAGCTCTTCGACGTCGGCGGTGTCGATGAAGCCGGTGGGATTGGCCATATCGGGACCTCTGATGAGTGGTGCGGGGCGCGACGCCCCGTCAGTGGAAATTGCCGTCATCATACTCGAAACGTTCGAATTTCTTACCGTTTGGTGACTTCGTCGGACGGGTCGCGCGGGCGCCGATCCCGCATAATGTGCGTTTCGGTCGCTCGGTCGAGCGCACCATTTCGGACAACGCAACCAACGAAGGACCGCTCCAAAGTGGATTGGGTTTATCTCTTTCAGGCCGTCGTGCTCGGCATCGTCGAAGGCCTTACGGAATTTCTTCCGGTGAGCTCCACCGGGCATCTCATCATCGCCTCGGAACTCACGGGCTTTTCCGGCACCCAAGGGGCCGACACGTTCGTGGTCGGCATTCAGGCCGGTGCGATCCTTGCGGTCTGCTGGTACTACCGCGCCCGCATTCTCTCCATCCTGAAGGGGCTCTTCTCGAATCCCGTCGAGCAGCGGTTGGCCGCCAACACCGTCATCGCCTTCCTGCCTGCGGCGGTGATCGGCGTTCTGGTGGGCGGCCTCATCAAGGCGTACCTCTTCAATGCGATCACGGTGGCGACGGCCCTGGTGGCGGGCGGGGTGCTCATCCTCTGGCTCGAATCGCACTTCGAGAAGCGGGGCATTCGCCCGCGCGTCGTGACCATGGACGACATGACCTGGAAGGACGCCCTCAAGGTGGGCTTCATGCAGTGTCTGGCGATGATTCCGGGGACGAGCCGTTCGGGGGCGACGATCATCGGCGGGCTCGTTCTGGGGCTCTCGCGCCGCGCCGCCACCGAGTTTTCGTTCTTCCTTTCCATCCCGACCATTTTCGGAGCGACGGCGTACGACCTCTGGAAGGCCCGCAACGACCTCGGGCTCGAAAACCTCGAAGGGTTCGGGGTCGGCTTCGTCGTGTCCTTCTTCAGCGCGCTCCTTGTCGTCCATTGGTTGCTGCGCTACGTGTCGGGCCACGACTTCCGCGCTTTCGGCTGGTACCGCATCGTCTTCGGCTGCGTGATCCTCGCCACGGCGCTCTTCGGCTGGGTCGACTGGAGCGCGGGCCTCTGACGGGGTTTCAACGCACTCTAGGGACGGGGCCTCGGTCGCCCCGTCGAAAAAAACGCAACGCGTCGCGAGACGGGTTGCGTTTTTTTCATTTCAGGGCCGCGGGGCTCAGTTCTTGGTGTACACGAGATCCCAAATGCCGTGACCGAGGCGTTCGCCGCGCGCCTGGAACTTCGTGCGCGGACGCTCGCAGAGGGGATTGCCCATGACCGGGCTGAAGCCTTCGCCGTAGAGGTTCTTCAAGGCGGGTTCGGCCTGGAGAACTTCGTACATCTGCTCGGCGTAATTTTCCCAGTCGGTCGCGCAGTGCAGGTAGCCGCCCGTGCGGATGTGCTTGCAGAGGTTGCCGATGAAGGGCTGGGCGACGAGACGACGCTTGTGGTGTCGTGCCTTGCGCCAGGGGTCCGGGAAGTAGATGTGCACGCCCGCGAGCACCCCTTCGGGGATCATGTCGCGCAGCACCTCGACGGCGTCGTGACGCACGATCTTCACGTTCGTGAGCTGCATTTCGTCAAGGCGCTTGGCGAGGGCGCCGACGCCCGCGGCAAACACTTCGCAGCCGAGGAAGTTGATTTCGGGGTGCGCCTGAGCGATCGCGGCGGTGGTTTCGCCCATGCCACAGCCGATTTCAAAAACGGTCGGGGCTTCGCGGCCGAAGAGCGCGGCGAGGTCGAGCCGTTCGGGCGCATAGGGCACTTCGTAGCGGGGGAGCGTTTCCTCGAGCGCCCGTTTCTGGGCGGCGGAAATGTGCCCGCGTCGCATCACGAAGCTGCGGATGTGGTGACGCTTCAGTTCTTCAAGCGCTTCGGGCGAGAGTTCGGTCTTTTCCATACAAAAAAGGGGCGCGTGGAAGGTGAAAAAACGAAAGTGCGGGATTGTAGCAAAGCGCTTCGACGGGGGTGCCCGGGGAAAGTGAAAAAGAGCCCGCATGAAAACAAAGCGCGAGGGTCGAAACCCTCGCGCCGCAGGTCCGGTCGTGTCCGGTTATTTATGCGTCAGTCGTCGGACCAGATGGTCGCCGAAGGACTGGAGGCCCTGAACGAGCAGGATGAGGATCAGCACCACGGTCCACATCACTTCGGGATTGAAGCGCTGGTAGCCGTAACGGATCCCGAGGTCGCCGAGGCCGCCGCCGCCCACGGCACCCGCCATGGCGGAGTAGCCGATCAGGCTGATCACCGAAATCGTGAGACCGGCGACGATGCCGGGCTTGGCTTCGGGCAGAAGCACCTTGGTGATGATCTGCATGTTGGTCGCGCCCATCGACTGCGCGGCTTCGACGAGCCCCTTGTCGACTTCGCGCAGGCTCGTTTCGACGATGCGCGCGATGAAGGGCGCCACCGAGAGCGTGAGCGGCACGATGGCGGCAGCCGTCCCGATCGAGGTGCCGACGATCAGTCGCGTGAAGGGAATGATCGCGACAAGGAGGATGATGAAGGGGACCGAACGCAACGCGTTGATGATCGTGCCGAGCACGACGTTCAAAACGGGCATCGGCAGGAACGACTTCTTGTCCGTTACGAAGAGGAGAATGCCGAGCGGAATGCCGAGAAGGGCGCCGATGCCGCCCGAGACGAGCACCATGAGCAGGGTCTCAAGGAGCGAGTCGAAGATGAGTTGCATGAGGTTACTGGACATCGGAAATTTCCTCCACGATAACGCCGCTTTCGCGGATGAAGTCGACGGCCTGACGGAAGACGTCGCGGGGCGCTTCGACCATCAGGGTGAGGGTGCCGAGCGTGGAGCCCTGGATGTCGTCGACCGTGCCTCGAAGAATGTTGAAGTCGATCCCGAAACGACGGGACACTTCGGAAATCACCGGACGGGTCACGTCGCCGCCGAGGAAGCTCAGGCGCAGCAGGTGCACCGCTTCGGGGTCGCCCTTGAGGGCGCGCGCCGTCTTGAGGCGGTCGATGATGGAGTCGGGCAGATCGCGCGCCATGACGTTGCCGATCAGGGCCTTGGTCGTTTCGTGACGGGGACGGCAGAACACGTCGACGACGTTGCCCGATTCGACGATTTCGCCGCGGTTCATGACGACGACGCGATCGCAAATCTGCTTCACGACGTTCATCTCGTGCGTGATCATCACGATCGTGAGGCCGAGACGCTGGTTGATGCGCTTCAGAAGCGCGAGCGTGGCCGTGGTCGTTTCGGGGTCGAGGGCCGAGGTGGCTTCGTCCGAAAGCAGAACCTTCGGGTCGTTCGTGAGCGCGCGAGCGATGCCGACGCGCTGCTTCTGACCGCCCGAGAGCTGCGAGGGGAACTTGTGCGCGTGTTCGGTGAGACCCACGAGTTCGAGCAGGGGCTCGACCTTCTCGCGGATGACGTTCTTGGGCGTGCCGACGAGTTCGAGCGGCAGCGCCACGTTGTCGTACACCGTGCGGGAGCTCAGCAGGTTGAAGTGCTGGAAAATCATCCCGATCGAGCGGCGCACTTCGCGCAGCTCGGCGTCGGAGAGATCGTTGAGCACGCGGCCGTCGACTTCGACCGTGCCCGAGGTGGGACGGTTGAGGAGGTTGATGCAGCGCACGAGCGTGCTTTTCCCGGCGCCCGAGCGACCGATGATGCCGAAGATTTCTCCGGCCTTGATGTCGATCGAGACGTCCTTCAGGGCGTCGAAGACTTCGCCCTCGGGAGTGCGATACGTTTGAGTGATGTTTTGAAGCTTGATCATGGCGTGGGGGCGTTCGCGAGGCGGCGCGAGCCGCCCGAAGACCGGTGTTCGATGTTGTGAAGGCACAGTCTATCGGGTTTGACGCGGGGCCCGAGCAGCGAAAGCGCCTCTTGTTGCGGTATTACCCGTTGCAGGCAACAAAAAACCCGTCGATCAAGCGGATCGACGGGTTTTTATCAATTGGTGGGAACGCAGGGATTCGAACCCTGGACCGACGGATTAAGAGTCCGCTGCTCTACCAGCTGAGCTACGTTCCCAAAGTCCCGACGAAAACGTCGAAACTCGGAAAATCGGGTGGTGGGAACGCAGGGATTCGAACCCTGGACCGACGGATTAAGAGTCCGCTGCTCTACCAGCTGAGCTACGTTCCCAACAATTGAGAGTTCCTACTTGTGGTGGGTCGTGCGGGACTCGAACCCACGACCAACGGATTAAAAGTCCGCTGCTCTACCAACTGAGCTAACGACCCTGAAGCGGCCTGCAGCCAAGCGGCAGAGGAACAATCAACTGAGGAGTTGAATTCTGCCGAAGTTTTTTGAGTCTGTCAAGGGTCGATGAAAAAAAATTTGAAGTCCCGGGGCGGAGGGGGTGGTTCGAGGGGTGTTCGGGGAGGGGCAAAAGGGCCGTTTTGGTCTCCGAGGTTAGGGTTAACACTAAACAATGAGACCCTTGTGACCTCCGGAAAGTCGTGCTAAAGTGACGGTATCGACAGTTCGGGGTTGAGAAAAAATCCTGAATTATCAATTGCATCAGGATCAAAAATCCGTAGAGTATCAAAAGTTGATCCTGCAATTGCCTGTTTCTTTGTTTTCACCAAAAGCCATAGAAAAATAATACGACTATGGCGTTCTTCGAAGGAGTGCTTCCATGGCTTCCAAGTCCACTCGAGTCGAACGGCCCGAACGCGTTGAGGGCGAGGAGCGCAAAAAGGCGCTGAGCATCGCGCTCGCCAACATCGAAAAGCAGTTCGGCAAGGGCGCCATCATGCGCATGGCCGAAGGCGCCGAACCGCAGGACATCGAAACGGTGTCGACCGGTTCGCTCGGTCTCGACCTCGCGCTCGGCGTGGGCGGTCTGCCCCGCGGCCGCATCATCGAAATCTACGGTCCGGAATCTTCGGGTAAGACGACGCTTACGCTCCACGTGATCGCCGAGATGCAGAAGCTCGGCGGCACCTGCGCCTTCATTGACGCGGAACACGCGCTCGACATCCAGTACGCGCAGCGCCTCGGGGTCAATATCGGCGACGTGCTGATCAGCCAGCCCGACACGGGCGAACAGGCGCTCGAAATCACGGACGCCCTGGTGCGCTCGGGTTCGGTCGACCTGATCGTCGTCGACTCGGTGGCGGCCTTGACGCCGAAGAGCGAAATCGAAGGCGACATGGGCGACGCGCTCCCCGGTCTGCAGGCCCGCCTCATGTCGCAGGCGCTTCGCAAGCTCACGGGCAGCATCACCCGCACGAAGTCGATGGTGATCTTCATCAACCAGATTCGCATGAAGATCGGCGGCTACGGCAACCCCGAAACGACGACGGGCGGCAACGCGCTCAAGTTCTACAGCTCCGTGCGTCTCGACATCCGTCGCATCGGCGGCATCAAGAAGGGCGACGAAGTGATCGGCAACGAAACCCGCGTGAAGGTCGTCAAGAACAAGGTGGCGCCCCCCTTCAAGCAGGCCGAATTCGACATCCTCTACGGCGAAGGCATTTCCCGTATCGGCGAAGTGATCGACATCGGCACCGAACTCAACGTCATCGACAAGTCGGGCGCCTGGTACTCCTACAACGGCCAGAAGCTCGGTCAGGGCAAGGAAAAGGTGCGCGAGTACCTGCAGGAAAACAAGGAACTTTGCGCCGAAATCGAGCAGAAGATCCGCGAGATGAAGGGCGTGCACATCAAGAGCCTCTCCTCCGCCTCGTCCGAGGACGGTGAAGAACGCGTCTCCGACGTCGAAGAGCTCGGTCCCGACGCCGACATCGACATGAACGCGGACGTCGATCTCTGATCGTTCGAACGCTTCTCAGCGAGCCTCCGGTTTTGCACGAGCCGGAGGCTCTTTTCCTCTTCACTTCCCGATTTTGAAGGTTGCCCGTCAATCACCCCTGCCTGAAGGCAGAGGCTTGAAAAAGCCTGGTTGACCAGCCTCAGTGATCCGAAAGGAGAACTACGTTGCAGTTAGGTTACAAGACCCACCCCGGGGTGCTTCCTCAGCTCCGGGCTCCGGAAACGGCAGAAGCAGACAAGATTTGGGTATTCACGAAACGGTCTGCCGTTGCAATGCCGGACTGCAACATTGGCGAGGGGAATTCAACTTCTATGTTGATGTCACGGGGGTAACCCCCGATTAACCGTAAGGTTTACTAAACATGTCCGTTTCAGTGTTTGTTCAGGACAGGAAGCACCGGCCTCTGATGCCGTGTCGACCCGCTCGGGCGCGAAGGCTCCTGAAATCGGGGCGAGCTCGCGTCGTGAGACTCTTCCCGTTCACGATCCGTTTGACGGATCGGTTGATCGAGGACTCCAAGCTTCAGCCCGTCCTCGTGAAGATCGATCCGGGTTCCCGTCAGACGGGCGTTGCCCTTGTTCGAGCGGACGAGAAGGCGCATCACCATGCGCTCTTCTTCATCAATCTTGTTCATCGCGGAGAATCCATCCGTGATGCTTTGTGGGCTCGCCGGAACTGCCGTCATCGGCGACGCGGGAATCTCCGCCATCGTGCCCCGAGGTTTCTCAACCGAACAAAGCCGAAGGGATGGCTTCCTCCGTCGCTTCGACACCGCGTGGATACTACAACCGCATGGGTGGCGAAGCTCATGAAACTTGCGCCTGTTACGGAGATCGTGGAGGAGCTCGTCAAGTTCGACACGCAGAAGCTGCAGAACCCGGAAATCTCGGGCATCGAGTATCAGCAGGGGACGCTCTTCGAGTACGAGGTGCGCGAGTATCTTCTTGAGAAGTTCGGCAGGAAGTGCGTTTACTGCGGCGCGGAGAACGTTCCGCTCAACATCGAGCACGTGGTCCCGAAGGCGCGAGGCGGTTCGAACCGCATCTCGAACCTCGTGCTTTCCTGCGAGAACTGCAACAAAAAGAAGGATGCGCAACCTGTTGAGGTTTTCCTGAAAAATCGCCCCGAAGTGCTTGATCGCATCAAGCGCGGACTCAAGACGCCCCTTCGAGATGCGGCGGCGGTCAACGCAACGCGTTGGTCGCTCTTCAACGCGCTGCAGGCCTTCGGCCTTCCCGTCGAAACGGGTTCGGGCGCACTGACGAAGTTCAATCGCCATACGTTCGACGTTCCGAAGGAGCACTGGCTCGACGCGCTCTGCGCGGGCCGGGTGAACGGGGTGCACTACCCCGAGGGGATGGGCATCCTTCAAGTCCGTTGCACGGGACGGGGGAGTTATCAGCGCACGCGAGTCGACAAGTACGGCTTCCCGCGCGGCTACTTGACGTGCCAAAAGCGCGTTCACGGGTTCGCCACGGGCGACATGGTGAAGGCCGTCATTCCCTCGGGGAAGAAGGCCGGAACCTACCGGGGCCGTGTGGCTGTCCGTGCGCGAGGTTGCTTTGTCATTCAGACGCCTGAAGGCAAGGTGGACGGCATCGGTTGGCGTCATTGCCGACTGCTTTCTTTTAACGACGGA